>NZ_JAMQTI010000007.1:0-270558 GCF_032883055.1 Mycobacterium sp. 29Ha | reverse complement strand
AACATCAGCCGCGTATGCACAACGCGACCCTGCCAAGAAGTTTGAGTCAGTGGACTGGTCTATATTCGAATGTATGTTCGAGTTCTCCGAAGCCGACGACGCCACCGTCGTCGCGGCGATCGCGGATCTGACTCGGGCTGAAGCCGCGACCGCGGCGCGGCGGTTGGCGGCGATCGCGGAGTTGAAGCGTCGTCGTGTTCTTGATGATGATGAGCGGGCGCGGTGGGCGTGCGATTGGTGGGACTGCACAGCGGCCGAGGTCGCGGCGGCGATGAACATCAGCCCGCGGAAGGCCTCAGGGCAGATGCGCATCGCGGTGGCGTTGCGGGATCGTCTGCCTGCCGTGGCCGCGATGTTCGCTCGAGGCGAGGTGAGTGCGCGGGTGGTGGGGGCGATCACCTGGCGCACGCAGTTCATCACCGACGACGCGATATGGGCGGTCATCGATCGTGCGATCGCGGAGCGGGCTGGCAGGTGGGGTCCGCTGGGCGAGGACAAGTTGATCGCGGCGGTGGATGGGTTGGTGTTGGAGTTCGATGAGTCGGCGCTGATGGTGGCCAAGACCGTCGCGCGGAGCCGCGACTTCGTGGTCGGTGACCTCGAGGATGAGGCGGGCACGACATCGGTGTGGGGTCGGTTGACCGCCGCGGATGCGGCGGTGTTGAAGAAGAAGATCGCGGCGATGGCGGCCACGGTGTGTCCCAACGATCCCCGCTCGGCCGGTGAGCGTCGCGCCGATGCGATCGGGGCGTGGAGCCACGGTAATGATCATCTGCCGTGTGCGTGTGAATCCCCGACCTGTGAGGCGCGGGCGGGCCAGCCGGCGCCGAAGTCGTCGTTGGTCGTCACCGTCTACACCGATCAAGCCACGGTGGACGGGCTGAAAGGTGACGTGCCTGCCACCACTGCATCCGCTACTTCGGGGCCGCAGACCCCAGCCCCGGCAAGGCCCAAATCCTCTGGCACCGCGCTGCTGTCGGGGACCGAGGTGCTGCCGACCCCGCTGTTGGCCGAGTTGCTGCGCAACGGCGCCAAACTGCAACCCCTGTGCACACCTGATGCTGAACCCGAGTCGGGGTATCGGCCGTCGGCGATGCTGGCGCGGTTTGTGCGGGCGCGGGATCTGACGTGCCGGTTCCCCGGCTGCACCACGGCGGCGGAGTTCTGCGATATCGATCATGTGATCCCCTACCCGCTGGGGGCCACGCATGCGTCGAATCTGGCGTGTCTGTGCCGAAAACATCACTTGCTCAAGACCTTTTGGACCGGGGATTGGGAGCTGACACTGCGACCCGATGGTGGCGCGGTGTGGACCTCGCCGACCGGACACACCTACACGACTCATCCGGGATCACAGGTTTACTTCCCCGACTGGGACACCACCACCGGAGACCTGCCACCCCCACTGAAGCCGCAGACGTTCAGCACCGACCGGGGGTTGATGATGCCCCAACGTAAACGCACCCGCACCCAAGACCGCGAAGCCCGCATCAAAGCCGAACGCGAACAAAACAACTCGCCCCCACCGTTCTAGGCAAGCCACGCGCCGATGCGGCGAACAGCCTCCTCGATATCGCTCTCGGGGCCCGCAAAGGACAGCCGCACGAACGATCCGCCCCGCACCGTGTCGAAGTCGACGCCGGGCGCGATCGCGACACCGGTGTCGGCCAGCAGCTTCGAGCAGAACGACAGCGAATCGGTCGTCAGGTGCGATACGTCGGCGTACACGTAGAAGGCGCCGTCGGTCGGCGCGAGTTTGTCGATGCCGATGCCGCGGAGTCCGTCGAGCAGGAGTGTCCGATTGCTCGCGTAGTGATGCAGCAGGGCGTCTGCCTCGGCGACCGCCTCCGGCGTGAACGCCGCGACCGCGGCAACTTGTGCCAGCGTCGGCGGGCAGATGGTGAAGTTGCCCGTCAAGCAGTCGACGGCCCGCTGCAGCTCCTTCGGAACCAGCAGCCAGCCCAGCCGCCAGCCGGTCATCGCGTAGTACTTCGAAAAGCTGTTCGCCACAACGGCTTGTCGCGACGTGGACCATGCGCAACTCGTCTCGGGTGCACCCTCATAGACCAGCCCGTGGTAGACCTCGTCGCTGATCAGCCGCACTCCGGTCGACTCGCACCAGGACGCGATCGCCGCCAGTTCCTCCGGCGGAATCACCGTCCCCGTCGGGTTCGCAGGGCTCGCGACGATGACGCCCTGAACCGGCGGATCGAGTTCGGCCAGCATCTGCGCCGTCGGCTGGAACCGCGTGTGCGGTCCGCACGGGATCTCCACGACCTCACACCCCAGGGCCGACAGGATATTGCGGTAACACGGGTAGCCCGGACTCGCGATCGCCACCCGGTCGCCCGCGTCGAAACATGCGAGGAACGCCAGCAGGAAACCGCCACTCGACCCGGTGGTCACCACCACGTCCGCCGGATCGACCGTCAGCCCGCGCCGAGTCTGATACGACGCTGCGATCGCCGCCCGCAGCTCCGGAATACCAAGCGCCACAGTGTAACCAAGCACCGTATGATCAAGCGCTGCCTTCGCCGCCGCGCGCACCGCTTGCGGTGCGCCGGAACTCGGCTGACCCGCCGAGAGATTCACCAGATCGCCGTGACTGCGCTGACGCTCCGCCGCAGCCAGCCACACGTCCATCACATAGAACGGCGGGATGCCGGCACGCAACGAGACGTTCATCGGGCCGGGAGTTGATCGAGGTCGTGGAAGAACCCGTGCACGTCGGCGTAATAGAAGGGCTTGAGTCCGCCGTACACGCCGCTCCAATCAGGCACCCACGCGACCAGCGCGCCGAGAAGCATGGTGCGGGTGCCTTCGTCCAGTCCCTTGCGCGCGATCACCACCGGTGGTTTGCAGTTGTCGTACTGCCCGATGATCTTCGTCGCCTTGGCGTTCTCCGACCTTGCTCTCCAGACATCCTCCAGGACCATCGTCGCCCGAACTCGCTCGGAGACAACGGCATCGATCTGGCCTTGCCACGCCGGGACTGCAATCAGATGCAGGAATTCATCCCGCGCTTTCCCCAGCCTCGCCAACAGAATCGCCGGTGAGAAGTAGCTCGACGTGCAGGCCGTGTTGATGTATCCGTAGTCCGCGCCCTGCAAATCGGCCAACCCCGTCGCGGGATCATCGGCCCTGACGACGAGCAGGCTGGTCTGACGAGGATCGCCGGTGAACTTGGACGTGGCGATCGCCAGTCCCACGTAGGTGTCGTCACCACTTCGGACGATCCGGTGAAAGTCCGCTGTCGGCACATACGCGACGTCCGGCTGGTGTCGGGCGATAGCCTCGTCGATGGCGGCGAGATCGGCGGTCTGGCTCGCGACGATGTCGGCCGCGGTGAGAATGCTCTTCCACGGCTCGTCGCTGGTCGGCAACCCGAGATTCTGGTCCAGGACGAAGGACAGCGATGTCACGTGGCCAACGTTAGAGCACTTCGGACTCGAGCCTGCGCAAATGCTCCCTAGGCGGCCCGAGCAGCTGCGCGCTGCCGTGCGCTCGCTTGAAGTACAACTGCATGTCGTGCTCCCACGTGATGGCGATGCCGCCGTGCATCTGGACCGCTTCGCCCACCACCTTGGAGAACGCTTCGCTCGCCGAGAATCGCGCCAACGCCGCTGACGTCGGCGACGGTTCGGCTACCGCGTCGTTCACGACGGCCCGCGCCGTCTGCACCGCGACATACAGGTCAGCCATCCGGTGCTTGAGCGCCTGGAAGCTGCCGATCGGCCTGCCGAACTGAACCCTGTCCTTGGTGTACGCGACGGTGAGATCGAGACACCGCGCAGCCGCTCCGATCTGCTCGGCGGCGAGCAGGATCGCCGCCGTATCGGCCAGCCCCGGGTCGGCGCCGATCTCGGTATCGCCCTGCGATTCGACGCGGGCCAGCCGACGCGTCGGATCCATGGTCTTCGCGGGGTGCGCGGTGAACTCCGACAGCCGCTTCAGTCGCTCACCGTCCGCTGTGATCACGATGTCGGCGACGTCGCCGCTGATCACGAAATTCGTATCGAACGCGACGGTGCCGATCTTGGTACCGGCCGCAAGTTCTTCCAGCGCGTCGGCGTCGGGTTGCTCGGCGGTCAGCAGCGCCAGCTCAGCCAGCGTCGTGCCGAGCAGAGGTGTAGGCACCAGACCCTTACCGAGTTCTTCGAGGACGACGGCGGCGTCGGCGAGCTCACCACCCGCACCGCCGAGTTCCTCGGGTACCACCAGAGCGGCGGCACCCACTTGCTCGCACAACAACTTCCACAGCGACTCGTCGAATCCTCGCTCGGACTCCATCGCCTGCCGCACGGCCTCGGGCGACGCGTGCTTCTCGACCAGTGCGGCTACCGTGCCCCGCAGCAGTTCCCGTTCTTCGCTCACAATGCCTCCAGAAGCCGTCGCCGGTGCAGCGCGGGATCGCCCCACGCCGAACGCAGTGCCTGCACCCGCAACAGCGACAGCGACATGTCGTGCTCTTGCGTGAATCCGATCGCGCCGTGGGTCTGCAGCGCAGAGCGTGCCGCCAGCAGCGCGGCGTCCGACGCGGCGACCTTGGCGGCACTGACGTCGCGCGCCGTCTCCGGCGTCTGGTCGGCCACCGACAGCGCCGCCCCGTAGACCAGGGGCCTAGCGAGCTCGAGGGCAATGTGTACATCGGCGAGTTTGTGTTTGATGGCCTGATACGTACCTATCACCGTGCCGAACTGGCTGCGCTGCTTGGCGTACTCGACCGACATGTCGAGCAGCGCCTGCCCTGCCCCGACCAGCTGCGCCGCAGTCGCCAACACGCCGAACTCGTATGCGCGTGCCACATCGGCCGCCTGGCCCTCACCGGACACGCTGACCTCGAACAACTTTCGGCTCGGGTCGACGGATTCCACCTGCTCGCCCGCGGTGCCGTCGCTGACCTTGCCGTCGGCCGCCACCAGGATCAGGCCCGCGGTGTCGGCGTCCACCGCACGCGGGACCTGCGGGGGCAACGCGACCGTGGCGATCAGCTCACCGGCCGCCAGTGCAGCGCTGCGCGCGGCCCCGTCATCGTGGCTGGCGAGGAGAACCGGTGCCACCGCAATGGATTCGGTCACCGGCCCGGGAACGCACCACCGGCCAAGCCGTTCGGCAGCGACCACCAGGTCGACGGGGTGCGCCTCGATCCCGTCGAACTTCTCGGGCACCATCAGGGCTGTCACACCCAGGTCTGCCAGCTGTGCCCAGACCTTGCGGCCAGGCGCGGGGTCGCCCGCGGCCCACGCGCGCACCGCGGCGGGCATGTCGGCCGCGCCGAGAGCGGCGTCGATGCTGGCGGCGAAGTCGCGCTGCTGTTCGTCAATCTCAAAGTTCATCTGTCTACTTCCGCGGCAGGCCCAGTAGGCGCTCGGCGATGATGTTGCGCTGAATCTCGTTGGTGCCCGCATAGATCGGACCGCCCAGTGCGAACAGCAGACCTTCGGTCCACGAGTCGACCAGCTCGGCGTCGGCGCCGCGCATGTCCAGCGCGGTCTGATGAATCGCGACGTCGAGATCCGACCAGAACACCTTGGTCACCGACGACTCGGCGCCCAGTTCACCGCCGCCACTGACTCTGGTCACGGTGCCGAACGTGTGCAGCCGGTAGGCCTGCGCCCTGATCCATGCGTCGGCTACCCGGTCGACGAATACGGGATCGGGATTGGCTTTCCATTGTGCGACAAGGCGTTCGGCGGGTGCGATGAAGCGCGCCGGGCTGCGCAGCGACATCCCGCGCTCATTGCTCGACGTACTCATCGCCGCACGCCAGCCGTCGTTCACCTCACCGATCACGTCGTTGTCAGGCACGAACACGTCGTCGAGGAAGATCTCCCCGAAACCTGTGTCGCCACCCAACTGGGCAATCGGGCGCACCGTGACCCCGTCGGCCTTCAAGTCGAACATGACGTACGTCAGCCCCTTGTGCCGCTGGGCCTCGGGATCCGAGCGGAACAACCCGAACGCGCGCTCGCCGAACGGCGCCCGCGAGCTCCATATCTTCTGGCCGTTGAGCAACCAGCCACCGTCGGTCTTGGTGGCGGTCGACCGCAGCGACGCGAGGTCGCTGCCCGACTCGGGTTCCGACCAGGCCTGCGCCCAGATCTCTTCGCCACTGGCCATTTTGGGCAACACTCTGTCGAGCTGTTCCTGGGTGCCGTGCGCGAACAGGGTCGGCGCGAGCATCGACGTGCCGTTGGCGCTGGCGCGGCCTGGCGCGCCTGCGCGGAAGTACTCCTCCTCGTAGACCACCCACTGCAGCAGCGACGCGTCGCGGCCGCCGTACTTCTCCGGCCACGTGATCACCGACAAGCCGGCGTCGAAGAGCACCTTGTCCCAGGCCCGATGTTGTTCGAAGCCCTCGGCCGTGTCGTAGGACTTCGTCGGGAACTTGTCCTTGTTCGCCGAGAGGAATTCGCGCACCTCGGACTGGAAGTCCAGGGTCGCGTCGTCGAAATTGAGATCCATCAGTGCTCCTATTTCCGCATCCCGCGGAGAACTGGCTTGACCACTTTGCCGCCCGGATTACGTGGCAGCACATCGAGGAACTCCACGAAACGCGGTGCCTTGAAGTTCGCGAGATGCTCACGCGTGTAGGTGATTACCTGTTTTTCGTCCAGCTCCGCGCCCGGCTTGAGTACGAGGAACGCCTTGCCGACCTCGCCCAAGCGATCATCGGGCACCCCGATGACGGCCGACTCGGCGACGCCGTCGAGGCGCGCCAACACCTGTTCGATCTCGGCGGGGTAGACATTGAACCCGCCGCAGATGTACATGTCCTTGAGCCGATCGGTGATGGTCAGGTTTCCGCGCTCGTCCAATCGGCCGACGTCGCCCGTGTGTAGCCAGCCGTCGGAATCGATTGCGGCGGCGGTGGCTTCGGGATCATCGAGGTAACCGAGCATCACGTTGGGCCCGCGCAGCAGCACCTCCCCCGAGCCGTCCTCGGACGGGTCGTCGATGCGTAGTTCGAAGTCGGCGATCGGGCGCCCGCACGTCGTGGCCACCGTGACCGCGTCGTCGTCCGCGCGGCACATCGTGCCGAACCCGCTGGCCTCGGTCAGGCCATACGCGGTCAGCACGATGTCGATGTCGAGTTCGGTCTGCATGCGTTCGATCAGCACCACGGGGATCGTCGCCGCACCGGTCACCGCGAATCGCAGCGACGTCAGGTCGTAGTCGCCGCGCTTCGGATGGTCCAGCAGGGTCTGGTAGATCGTCGGCGGCCCGGGCAGCACGGTGATGCGGTGTTCGGCCACCGCGGCCATCGCCTTCTCCGGGTCGAACGTCAACTGCGGGATGAGCGTCGCGCCGGTCTGCAGGCACGCCAGGATGCCGGCCTTGTAGCCGAAGTTGTGGAAGAACGGATTGATGCACAGGTAGCGGTCCGCACTCGTGAGCTCTCCGCAGGCAGCCCATGCGGCGGGGGCGTCGAGCGACTGGCGATGTGCGCAAAGCACGCCCTTGCTGCGGCCCGTGGTGCCGGAGGTGAAGAGGATGTCGGATACGTCGTCAGGCGTGACGGCTGCGGCGCGGGCGTCCACGACGGCGAGGTCTGTGCCGCGCGCGACGAACTCGTCCCACGTTCCGTCGTCCTTCTCTATCGGGACGCGGATTACGTGCCGCAGGTCCGGAAGAGCCTCGCGGTCAATGGACGCGGCCTTGTCGGCGCCGAGGAACTCGCCCGCCGCGAACAGCAGCGGAGCGGCGGTGCGGGCAAGGATGTCGGTGGCCTCGCTCGCGGTGTAGCGGGTGTTCAGCGGCACCATCACCGCGCCGGCATAGTGCGTGGCCAGGCATGCAACCACCCAGTGCCAGGTGTTCGGCGACCAGATCGCGACCCGGTCCCCGGCCTGCACGCCCAGGTCGATCATGGCTGCGGCGGCCTGGCGCACTTCGGCGCGCAACTGCGCGTAGGTCAGCTGACGGTCGCCGGCTGGATTGCCGGCACTGCCGGCGGTCGTAACCAGGGCGTCATGGTCCGAGAACTGGTCAGCAATCCGATCCAGGACCTGCGGAATGGTCCTCGAACGGTCCGTCATCGATGCTCCTCTAACAAAGCAAGTGCTTGGTAGGTTAGCCTACAGGGGTGATAGAGGTCCAGGAGTTCAGGGCCGAGGTCCGCGACTGGCTCGCCGAGAATCTCGCCGGCGAATTCGCCGCGATCAAGGGCCGCGGAGGGCCGGGTCGCGAGGATGAGGCGTTCGAGGAACGACGCGCGTGGAACCAGCATCTCGCGGCCGCCGGCTATACATGTCTCGGCTGGCCGGAGGAGCACGGCGGCCGCGGCCTGACCGTTGCGCACCGCGTCGCGTTCTACGAGGAGTACGCCCTCGCCAACGCGCCCGCGAAGGTGAACCACTTCGGTGAGGAACTGCTCGGGCCGACGGTGATCGCGTTCGGAACACCAGAGCAACAGCAGCGCTTCCTGCCCAAGATTCTCGACGTCACCGAACTGTGGTGTCAGGGCTACTCCGAACCCGGCGCGGGCAGCGATCTGGCGAACGTGTCGACGACCGCCGAGCTCGTCGGCGACGAGTGGGTGATCAACGGGCAGAAGGTGTGGACATCGCTGGCGCACTGGGCGCAGTGGTGCTTCGTCGTCGCCCGCACCGAGAAGGGTTCCAAGCGTCACGCCGGACTGTCCTTCCTTCTGGTGCCGTTGGATCAACCGGGTGTCGAGGTGCGGCCGATCGTGCAGTTGACGGGCGACTCGGAGTTCAACGAGGTGTTCTTCGACGACGCGCGCACCGCGGCCGACCTGGTGGTCGGGACGCCGGGCGATGGGTGGCGGGTCGCCATGGGGCTGTTGACGTTCGAGCGTGGTGTGTCGACGCTCGGCCAGCAGATCGAGTACGCCCGTGAGCTTTCCGGCGTCGCGGAGCTCGCCAAGCGCAACGGCGCAGCCGACGATCCGCTGATCCGCGAGCGGCTGACCCGGTCGTGGGCGGGTCTGCGCACCATGCGGTCCTATGCGCTGGCGACCATGGATGTCGAGCAGCCGGGTCAAGACAACGTCTCGAAACTGTTGTGGGCCAACTGGCATCGTGAGCTCGGCGAGATCGCGATGGAGGTGCTGGGCCGCGACGGCCTGACGCTGACCGACGGCGACTTCGACGAATGGCAGCGGCTGTATCTGTTCGCCAGGGCGGACACGATCTACGGCGGCTCCAACGAGATCCAGCGCAACATCATCGCCGAGCGGGTGCTCGGCCTACCCCGTGAGGTGAAGGGCTGATGAGCCTGGCCGAAGCACCGAAAGAGATTGAGGGCCACGGACTTTTGACCGGCAAGGTGGTCGTGGTGACCGCTGCCGCTGGCACAGGCATCGGCTCGTCGGTTGCACGACGCGCGCTGGCCGAGGGTGCCGACGTCGTGATCTCCGACCACCACGAGCGACGCCTCGGTGAAACTCGCGATCAGCTCCTCGAACTCGGCCTCGGTCGCGTCGAGAGCGTGGTGTGCGACGTGACCTCCACCGCGCAGGTCGACGCGCTGATCTCGTCGACGACCGCCCGGATGGGACGGCTCGACGTGCTGGTCAACAACGCAGGTCTGGGTGGCGAGACGCCCGTCGTCGACATGACCGACGAGGAGTGGGACCGCGTCCTCAACGTGACCCTGACGTCGGTGATGCGTGCGACGCGTGCCGCGCTGCGGTACTTCCGCGACGCCGACCACGGCGGGGTGATCGTCAACAACGCCAGTGTCCTCGGCTGGCGGGCACAACACTCCCAGTCGCACTATGCCGCCGCCAAGGCAGGCGTGATGGCGCTGACCCGTTGCAGCGCAATCGAAGCCGTCGAGCACGACGTTCGGATCAACGCGGTGTCACCGAGCATCGCCCGGCACAAGTTCTTGGAAAAGGTCAGCAGCTCTGACCTGCTGGACCGGCTCTCGGAGGGCGAGGCGTTCGGGCGAGCTGCCGAGCCATGGGAGATCGCCGCCACCATCGCGTTCCTGGCCAGCGACTACTCCAGTTACCTGACTGGAGAAGTGATTTCGGTGTCGAGCCAACGGGCATGAGTACCGAAGGTCCCGCTGGACAGACGCGGCGCGACGAGCTCCTCGAGCTCGCCGCGACGATGTTCGCCGAGCGTGGGCTACGGGCGACGACGGTGCGTGACATCGCCGACTCGGCGGGAATCCTGTCCGGCAGTCTCTACCACCACTTCTCGTCGAAGGAGGAGATGGTCGACGAGGTGCTGCGTGGTTTCCTGGACTGGCTGTTCGATCGGTACGAGCAGATCGTGGCAGAAGAACCCAATCCGCTGGAGCGGCTCAAGGGTCTGTTCATGGCATCGTTCGAGGCGATCGAGCACCGGCACGCGCAGGTCGTCATCTACCAGGACGAGGCCAAGCGGCTCGCGGGCCAGGAGCGGTTCTCCTATGTCGAGAAACGCAATCAAGAGCAGCGCAAGATGTGGCTGGACCTGCTCGACCAGGGCATCCAAGACGGGTACTTCCGGCCCGACATCGACGTCGACCTGGTCTACCGGTTCATCCGCGACACCACCTGGGTTTCGGTCCGCTGGTATCAGCCGGGCGGACCGCTCACGGCCGAAGAGGTCGGCCGACAGTACCTATCCATAGTTCTCGGTGGTATCACCAAAGAAGGAGTCGAGTAATGCCTGAGGCATATGTCATCGAAGCTGTCCGCACCGCTGTCGGCAAGCGCAACGGCGGTCTGTCCGGCGTGCATCCCGTCGATCTGGGCGCCGCCGGGTGGCGCGGACTGTTCGACCGCGTCGACGTCGACCCGGGCGCCGTCGATGACGTCATCGCCGGCTGCGTCGACGCCATCGGGCCGCAGGCAGGCAACATCGCCAGGCTGTCATGGCTGGCCGCCGGATACCCCGAAGAGGTGCCGGGCGTCACCGTCGACCGCCAATGCGGGTCGAGCCAGCAGGCCATTTCCTTTGGCGCACAGGCGATCATGTCAGGCACGGCCGACCTGATCGTGGCGGGTGGAATGCAGAACATGAGCCAGATCCCGATCTCGTCGGCCATGACCGTCGCCGAGCAGTTCGGGTTCACCTCGCCGACCAACGAATCCAAGAGCTGGCTGCACCGCTACGGCGACCAGGAGATCTCGCAGTTCCGCGGTTCGGAACTGATCGCCGAGAAGTGGGGTCTCTCGCGTGAGGAGATGGAGCAGTTCTCACTGACCAGCCATCAGCGCGCGCAGGAGGCGATCCGCGCCGGGCATTTCGAAAACGAGATCATCGGCGTCGATGTCGATGGGGCTGGCTTCGTCATCGACGAAGGACCACGCGACACGTCGCTGGAGAAGATGGCCGGCCTCAAGACTCTCGTCGAGGGCGGCCGGCTGACCGCCGCGATGGCCAGCCAGATCTCGGACGGTGCGAGCGCGGTGCTGCTCGCATCGGAGAACGCAGTGCAGGCTCATAATCTGAAGCCGCGCGCCCGCATCCACCACATCAGCGCCCGCGGTGCCGACCCGGTGTTCATGCTGACGGGGCCGATCCCCGCCACCCAGTACGCGCTGAAGAAGACCGGCCTGACGATGGACGACATCGACACCGTCGAGATCAACGAGGCATTCGCACCGGTCGTGATGGCGTGGATCAAGGAGCTCGACGTCGACCATGCGAAGGTCAACCCCAACGGCGGCGCGATCGCGCTCGGTCACCCGCTCGGTGCGACGGGCGCCAAGCTGTTCGCGACGATGCTGAACACGTTGGAGCGCACCGGCGGTCGTTACGGTTTGCAGACGATGTGCGAGGGTGGCGGCACCGCCAACGTCACGATCATCGAGCGCCTCTGACCGTCAATGGTCGTGAACGATCACACCGCGAATGTTGCGGCCGGCGAGCATGTCGTCGTAGGCATTGTTGATGTCGGCCAGCTTGTACTCGGTGGTGACGGTCTCGTCGAGCAGTAGCTTGCCGTCGCGGTAGAGGTTGAGCAGTCGCGGGATGTCCGCGCGCGGGTTCGCCTCGCCGTAGAGGCTGCCCAGCAGCCGCTTCTGGAACAGCGTCACCATCGCCATGGGCAGGGTCGGCGTGACGTCGGCCATCGATGCGATCGCCGTCATCACCACCGCACCCCCTTTGCGGACGATGTCCATCGCCTCGTTGATCATCGGGCCCTTGAGTAGGCCCATCGTCAGCAGCGCGGAATCGGCCATCACGCCGCGGGTCAGATCGGCGACCAACTCCATGGCTTCCGGCATGGATGTCACGAAATGGGTGGCGCCGAACTCGAACGCCTTGTCCCGCTTGGATTCCACGATGTCGACGACGACGATGTGCTCGGCCCCTGCCAGTCGTGCACCCTGGATCGCACCGCTGCCGATACCCCCGCATCCGATGACCACGACGGTGTCACCTGGGGTCACGTCGGCGGTGTTCACGGCTGACCCCCAGCCCGTCATCACCCCGCAGCCCAGCAGGCACGCGCGCGACAGCGGCAGGTCGTCGTCGACCTTGACCAACGAGGCTTCCGACACCGTGCTCAGTTCGGAGAAGCTGCCGACGCCCACCATGACGCCGACGTCCTTACCCTGCGCCCTGCGCCGGTAGGTGCCGTCCGCCTGCAGGCCCAACAGAATGACCGCGCCCATGTCGCACAGGTTCTGATGTCCGCTGGCACACCAGCGGCAGCGGCCACACGCCGGCAGGAAGGACGCCACCACGTGGTCGCCCGGCTTGAGGTCCTTCACGCCGGGACCGACTTCCTGAACGATGCCGGCACCCTCGTGCCCGCCGATCGTCGGAAGCGTCACGCCGGCGAGATCGCCGGTCTGGACATGATGGTCGGAATGGCACAACCCGGTGGCCTCGAACGAAACGAGGACCTCGCCCTCCTTCGGTCCGTCGAGGTCGATCTCCTCGACGCTCCACGGCTTGTTGAGTTCCCACAGAACGGCGGCGTTCGTCTTCATGCGCGAGAGTTTAGGGACACCGGGGCCGGTTCGGGCTGGATCGAAAGGCTTACTGTTTACTGTGCGAGAACCAGCCCGCCCAGGGCGACGATCCAGCTGGCGAAGCTGCCGACCAAGAAGTACTCCGTGACGTCATCGATCCCGATGTGCCCGTTCTCACGGGCCTTCTGCGCATTGATCTCCGGGAACCGGATGATGCTCTTGGCCGCGACCACCGCGGTGGCGGCCGCGAGCTGACCGGCCAGTCCGAGCCCGAGGATGAGCAGCCGTTCCATCGGGCCGAGAAGACGACCGCCCTTGAGTCGATCCGATGCCTGCGGCTGGCCGGCGGGCTTGACCGCGCCGACCGAGGCGAGGACCAGCCGCACCAACTGGTTACCGGTCACGATTTGCAGCAGCACCACCGCGACGACCATGAGTATCCGGTCGGTTTCCAGGTCGGCGATTCCTGGCAGGTCGACCCACGCCGACCACCGTTGCACTAACCCGCCTGCTTCAGACCCCAAGCCCGACAACAGAATCAGCAGACCGACCGCTGCGGCGAAAACGACCAGCGGAGCCAGTTGGCTGTCGCCGGTTCGCTCGGAGCGCGCACACAGCACGACCCACGCGACGCTCGCCGCGATGGCGATCTCCAGCAACACGATGTCGCGGGGGTGCCACAGCCCGGCAAGCGCCGCGGACCCGATGACCACAGCCACCGCGACGGCGGGCGCCACCCAGGACCGGTCGGTCGATCGCCGCGTCACGTCGGCGATGCCCATCGCGATCAGCATCACCGCCAGTGCGCTCACGGGACACCACGCAGGTATTGCGATGCGACGACGATCAGGTCGAGGCCGTCGCGCCCGGTGCGCTGGGACACCGCCGATGCGCTGATGCCCTCGGCGGCGGCGATGTCCTTCTTCGTCTGGTTGGTCAACAGGCCCTTCACTATCCGTATCGATCGGTCGTCCAGCGATCCAAGCAGATGGTCCCGACAAAGCAGGGCGGCGTTGATGGCGTCGGCGTCGGTGCGGTCAACGCCGTTGACCCGGAACGACGTGCGAACCAAGGCCAGCCCGGGTTGCCGTTGCGCGGCGGCCGTCCACTCGATCGCCTCACGCGCGGCCCACCAACCCGGACCGTCCTGGATACCGCGCTCGGGATCGAGCACCGACACCGTGCCCCAGCCGATGCCGAACCGGACATCGATGTGCGGCGCGACGGCGAGGCGGATGGACAGTGCGGCGTCGATCGCCGCGCCGACGGTGGGATAACTGCCCTGGAATTCGTCGCCGACGGTGAAGGCCGGTGAGTCGATCGCGCCCGCACCGACGTCACGCAGGGCATCGTTCACCGCGCCGTGGACCGCCGGGCGATCGGCGACGAGGCGTGATCCGACGACGTCGCCGATCAGCGCGGCCCGCAGGCCTGATGAAGCCCTGGACTTAACATCGGCCATATAAAGATAATAGCTTCATTGGTTGGAAATGAAGCTCACAACTTCATAAAGTCGGCGCTGCGCCCGAAGGTCGCCGCGCAGCAGGCGTCGGTCACCGCCACATCACCGACCAAACAGCTTGTCCTGCAGGCACCGCGCGCCGCCGACGGGCCGATGTCTTCCGCGGAGGTCTCCTCGGCGATCGGGGTCTCGCGGCCGCCGGTGAGGTCAAGACACGGTTGCGGTACGGCACCACGGGTCGTCCCGAGCAGGAGTTCGTCGCCGCTCCGGATGGGACTACTCGACGAAGGACGCCGCCGCCTGCAGGTGTTTGACCGCATCGGCCACGATTGATTCGACCAGTTCGGCGCACGACGGCAGGTCACTCAGGATGCCTGCCACCTGGCCCGAAGCCAGCACACCGGCATCGGTGTTGCCTTCGACCAGACCGGCCTTCAACAGCATCGGCGTGTTGGCCGCCATGACGACCTGCGACCAGGTCAACTCCTTGCCGTGCCGCATCTCCAGGCCGTCGCTGATCATCGAACGCCACGTCATGCCGGACATCTTCTTGAACTTCTGCGCGTTTCGGATTGCCGCGGAGAAACCGCGGAGCTTGGAGCCGCTCTCGAGCTTCTCCACGAGTCCGGTGCGCAGCACGCGGTGCGGCATACCGTCGACGCGCGTCGATACGACGGTGCCGTCCAGCCCGGACTCGAGGTAGCGCTGTTTGACCGCGTCGGGGACCGTCGAATCCGACGTCAGGAGGAACCTCGTGCCCATCGCGACGCCGGCCGCGCCGTAGGACAGCGCCGCGGCGAGTCCGCGGCCGTCGAAGAATCCGCCCGCTGCGACGACGGGAATGTCGACCGCATCCAGCACCGACGGCAGTAGCAGTGTGGTGGCGATCGGACCGGTGTGGCCGCCACCCTCGCCGCCCTGGACGATGACCGCGTCGGCACCCCAGCCGGCCACCTTCTTGGCGTGCTTGGCCAGACCGACCGACGGGATCACCACGACCCCGGCGTCTTTGAGCTTCGTGATCAGGTCGGGTTTGGGTGCCAGCGCGAACGACGCCACCCTGACGCCTTCGCGGATCAGCAGGTCGATGCGCTCATTCGCGTCACCGGCGTCGGCCCTGATATTGATGCCGAACGGTTTGTCGGTCGTGGCCTTCACTTTTGTGACGGCGGTCGCCAGCTCCTCGAGCGTCATGGTCGCCGATGCCAGGATGCCGAGCCCACCGGCATTGGAGGTCGCCGCAACCAGCCGCGCACCCGCCACCCAGCCCATGCCGGTCTGCACCACCGGATGCTCGATGCCGACCAGCTCGGTCAGCGGAGTGCGCAGCTTGACCATTATCGTATTTCCTTGTCCCGTAGCGACTTCGGATCGATGACCTCGCGGATCAGCCGCTGCTCCTCTTCGGTGGGCAGCCGCGTCGTATCGGCCTCCTCGAGGCCGTGCAACTCGAAAGAGGTGTTCTCGGCGACCTGCTCGGCCTCGACGCCGGGGTGCAGCGACACCGCGCGCATCTGGTGGTCGGGTCCGTTGAAGTCGAATACTCCGAGGTTGGAGACCACCCGGAACACGTTGACGAATCGGTAGGCGGGATTGTCGGGATCGACTTTGTCCCAGCCGATTCCGGATACCACGTCGACCGATTCGCCGAACACCCGCTTGGAGTGGTTACCCACCCAGTAGCTCGTCGCGTGGTTGATGGTGTTCCCGGGCGCGCCGCGCACGCCGAACATCTGGCGGGTCGGATGCTGCAACGGGCCGAACGCCGACAGGTTCTGATTGCCGTAGCGGTCAACCTGATTGGCACCCATGACGACATGGCGCCTACCCCAGGCCAGCGTCTCGAAGACACGGCCGAACGGCATCCAGCCCTCGATCGCCCCGGCCGCACCGAGCGCCGGGGTATCGGCCAACAGCCGGGCCTCTCCGTCGGTCAGCAGGATGTCTGGGGAGAAGGTCAGGCGCGCCAGCCTGGCCCCGATCGACACCATGTTCGCCATCGGGCTGACCATGATCTCGCCTGCGTCGCGGAACAATTCGGCGCACGCGACGGCGCACACCTCGGCACGGGTCACTGACATCACTGGCTATCTCCAAACTTCCGCACGGCGGCCTGATAGTCGGCCTCACTGCCGGATAGGTACGTCGTGACGAAGTCTTGCCACGTGTCGTCGGAACCCGCCGCCTCGGCGTAATGCCGCTGGAACTTCTCGTCGCGGCGGTAGTCTGGCTCGGCCGTGGTGAAGTGCGCACCGTTGGGTGCCTCGACAACGGCGTCGACCATCATCCGATTGATCAGCAGGGCCTGCGGCGGCACCGCCTTGATCAATTCCTCCGTCGACACCACCCGTTCGACGGACAGCAGCCGCTTCTGCGCGGCCATCAGGAACAGGTCGTCGAAATACGGGTCGATGCCGGTGTATGCGGCATTGCCCTGGGCGTCACCGAGATTCATGTGGACGAATGCGGCGTCGAGGTTCAACGCAGGCATGGCGATCAGTTCCTCGAAGCCGTCTCCCGTGGGGTAGGGCGACTTCACGGTCTTCAGCTCGTCGCCCCAGAACGCGCGGACGTCGCTGCCCAGCCCGGCACGGATCGGCAGGAACGGCAGGCGCTGTGCGGCGGCCTGCAGACCGCAGCGCACCATGCCCTCGTCCATTTCGCGGGCCTCGATGGTGCCGCTGGTGCGGGCCTTGGCGAACCACGGGTCGTAGAACGGCGGTGAGTCCAAGGACACGAAGCCGTAGTAGACGCGCTTGACCTTGCCTGCCGAGCACAGCAGGCCGAGGTCCGGACCGCCGTAGGTGACGACCGTCAGATCTTTCACGTCGGTGCGCAGCAGCGCGCGCACGAACGCCATCGGCTTGCGCCGCGACCCCCAGCCGCCGATGCCGATGGTCATACCGCTCTCGATGGACGAGACAGCCTCGTCCAAAGTTGTTCTCTTGTCGCTCATTTGCCCTTCTTCGTCCCCGCGAACGCATCGCGGTGCTCGTCGGCCACGCCTGCGAGGTTGAGCTCGAACGTGAAGCCCTGCTCCATGCGGTAACTCGAGTTCACCCTCTGCACATCGATGAGGTTCAGCGCTTCCTTGGCCGCGCGGATGACGCGGGTGTCCTTGACGGCGATGTCGCGCGCCACCCGCAGCGCGGCCTCGTCGAGCTCGTCGCGCGGCACGACCTCGTGCACCGAACCGAAATGGTGCAGGGTCGCGGCGTCGACGGTGGCCGCGGTGAAGAACAGTCGGCGCATCATGTGCTGGGGCACCAGTCGCGACAGGTGCGTCGCCGCACCCAGGGCACCGCGCTCGACCTCGGGCAGGCCGAAGGTCGCGTCGTCGGACGCGACGATGACGTCTGCGTTGCCGACGAGTCCGATCCCGCCGCCGACACAGAAGCCGTTGACCGCGGCGACCACGGGCACCTCACACTCGTACACCGCGCGGAAGGCGTGAAAGCAGCCGCGGTTGGCGTCGATGAGCGCGGTGAAGCCCTCGGTGTTCTGCATCTCCTTGATGTCCACACCCGCGTTGAAGCCGCGCCCCTCGGCGCGCAGGATCACGACGTGGGTGCTGTGGTCGCGGCCGGCGGCGGTGATCGCGTCGCCGAGTTCGAACCAGCCGCGCGATGGGATCGCGTTGACCTTCGGATAGTCCACGGTGACCGAGACGATGCCCGGCTCGACCGTCTTGGTGGTGATCGTCATGCGGATACCTCGGTTACTCTGGGGGTCTCTACCTAAGCAAGCACTTGCTTGGTACGCTAGCACAGTGACCGACCGCCCAGAGATAGTCCTCGGACTCAACGACAGGGTCGTCCTGGTGACCGGAGGGGTTCGCGGCGTCGGCGCGGGCATCAGCTCTGTGTTCGCCGCCCAAGGTGCGACCGTGGTGACGTGCGCCCGCAGGCCGGTAGAGGGATCGCCGTACGAATTCCACAGCTGCGACGTCCGCGACGACGAGTCGGTGGCGGCGTTGATCAAGACGATTGCCGATACGCACGGGCGCCTGGACGTCGTCGTCAACAATGCGGGCGGATCGCCCTATGTGCTGGCCGCCGAGTCGTCGGCGAAGTTCAACACGAAGATCGTCGAGCTCAACCTGCTCGGACCCCTTTCGGTGTCGATTCACGCGAACGCAGTGATGCAGGAGCAGGCTCAGGGCGGTTCGATCATCAACATCGCCAGCGTCAGTGGGCGCAGGCCGACACCTGGAACCGCGCCGTACGGCGCGGCCAAGGCGGGCATGGAGAGCATCACCGCCACGCTGGCCGTCGAATGGGCGCCGAAGGTACGGGTGAACTCGGTGGTCGTCGGGATGGTGGAGACCGAGCAATCCGAATTGTTCTACGGCGACGCCGATTCGATCGCGGCCATCTCCAAGAACGTTCCGCTGGGACGGCTGGCCAAGCCGGACGACGTGGGTTGGGCCGCCGCGTTCTTGGCCTCCGACGCGGCGTCCTACATCAGCGGCGCCTCCATCGAGGTGCACGGCGGCGGCGAGCCTCCGCACTACCTGGCGACGACCTCTGCGGACATCAAGTAACACATTCTTCAAACAACCGAGGAGACAAGAGATATGGGACTGCTCGACGGCCGCGTGGTCATCGTGACGGGTGCAGGCGGCGGCATTGGGCGCGCACATGCGCTGGCGTTCGCCGCCGAGGGTGCGCGAGTGGTGGTCAACGACATCGGTGTGGGGCTGGACGGCTCGCCGGCGGGCGGCGGTAGCGCGGCACAGGGCGTGGTCGACGAAATCACCGCTGCCGGAGGCGAAGCCGTGACCAGCGGGGCCAACGTCGCGGACTGGGCGCAGGCCGAGAGCTTGATCCAGACTGCCGTCGATTCGTTCGGCGGGCTCGACGTACTGGTGAACAACGCCGGCATCGTGCGCGACCGGATGTTCGCCAACACCAGCGAGGAAGAGTTCGACGCCGTCACCGCCGTGCACCTCAAGGGACACTTCGCGACCATGCGGCATGCGGGCGCCTACTGGCGCGCCCAGTCCAAGGCCGGCAACGCCGTCGACGCGCGCATCATCAACACGAGCTCCGGCGCCGGCCTGCAAGGCAGTGTGGGACAGGCCAATTACAGTGCGGCCAAGGCCGGGATCGCGGCGTTGACGCTCGTCGCGTCCGCGGAGATGGGCCGCTACGGGGTCACGGTCAACGCCATCGCGCCGTCGGCCAGGACCCGGATGACCGAGACGGTGTTCGCGGAGATGATGTCCACCCAGGACAAGGACTTCGACGCGATGGCGCCGGAAAACGTTTCGCCGCTGGTGGTTTGGCTCGGCAGCGTCGAGTCCAAGGACGTCACAGGCAAGATGTTCGAGGTCGAGGGCGGCATCATTCGCGTCGCCGAGGGCTGGGCCCACGGCCCGCAAATCGACAAGGGCGCGCGTTGGGATCCGGCGGAGCTCGGTCCTGTCGTCGGTAAACTGCTGGCCGAGGCGCGCCCGCCCGTGCCGGTGTACGGGGCCTGATCGCCGCCGATTGCGCCGAAACGCCATGCGGAGGCGCGCCGGCTTCCATGATGGAGCGGTGAGACGGTATGGAGTTCTCTGCGCAATCCTGTTGGTGGTGGCCGGTTGTGGCGGTCAGCGTGGCGGCGACAACGAGGCGGCGGCGACGGAGCCGACGTCGTGTGAAGTCACGTCCGACGCCAGGCTGAGCATCGCGACGGGCAACACCACCGGGGTGTACTACGCCCTCGGTGGCGCCTACGCCGAAGCCATCAATCAGCAGACCGATGGCAAGTTGAAGGCCACCGCCGCCGAGACGTCGGCCTCGCTGCAGAACATCCAGCAACTCGTGGCGGGCACCCACCAGGTGGCGTTCTCATTGGCCGACACCGCGGCCGATGCGGTCAACGGCATGGCGGCGTTCGACGACGATCAGCCCATCGCCGCGCTCAGCAGGTTGTATCCCAACTACACCCAGGTGATCGTCCGCAGCGATGCGGGCATCAACTCGATCCTCGACATGCGCGGCAAGCGGGTGTCCACCGGTTCGCCGAACTCGGGCACCGAGGTCATCGCCAACCGCATGCTGGAGGCTGCCGGGCTCGACCCGAAAAACGATGTGCAGGCCCAGCGGACCGAACTCGGCAAGACGGTCGAAGGGATGAAGGACGGCTCGATCGACGCGATGTTCTGGTCGGGCGGGCTGCCGACCGGTGGCATCACCGACCTGTTCGTCAGCCAGCGCGACAACGTCAAGTTCATCGACGTGACCGACACCCTGCCGAAGTTGCAGAACATCAACCCGATCTATGAAGAGGGCGCCATCCCGGCGAGCACCTATCAGACGCCGACGGATGTGGCGACGGTCGTGGTGCCCAATCTGCTTCTGGTCAAAAACGATATGGACGGCAACACCGCCTGCGTGCTGACCAAGGCGTTGTTCGACCACAGGCCCGAACTGGTCAAGGTCAACAAGGCGGCCGAGGGGATCTCGCTCGACACCGCGCGCGAAACCATGCCCGTGCCGTTGCATCCCGGCGCCAAGCGCGCCCTTGACGACCTCGGCGCGGCGAACTGACCTCCACCGAAGCGGCTGTGTCGGCCGCCTACGAGGACGAGAAGCCGGCCCGGCAGCTGACCGGCTGGGTTCACCACCTGGTGACCGTGGGCTGCGTCCTGATCGGGCTGTTCGCGCTGTACCAGGTGTTCTTCCCGCTGGCGCAGGGCAATCAGGTTTCGCTGATCCTGTTCCTGGCGGCAGTCCTTCCGCTCACCCTGTTGTGTTACCGATCCGGTATGCGGCTTGGCCGCGCGGAGCCGGTGGTGGACTGGCTGCTGGCGGTGACCGCGCTGGTGGTGTGTCTCTACCCGGTGCTGCCGTTCCAAATCGGTGACGGCGGTGGCGGATTCGACGAATTCCTCAGCCGGCAGAGCACGCCGGCGATGGTCGATGTCATCGTCGGGACGATCGTCGTGCTACTCGTCCTGGAGGCGTGCCGCCGGACCACAGGCGTGGCGCTGCCCATCGTGTGCCTGCTTGCGCTGGGGTACGCCTACTACGGCGGGTACCTGCCGCAGGGTGCCGCGATCGCCCACGCCGGGGTGGATTGGGTTCAGATCGTCAGCGCGTCGTTCATGCAGTCGACGGGGCTGTACGGCGTGCCGCTCGATGTCGCGGCGACCTACATCGTCCTGTTCACCATCTACGGAGCGGTGCTCGAGGCGTCAGGTGCGAGCAAGTTCTTCATCGACCTTTCGTTCGCCGCGTTCCGCCGGTCGCGGGCGGCACCGGGGCGGACGGTGACGCTGGCCGGGTTTCTCATGGGCAGCGTCTCCGGATCCGGGACCGCGACGACGGTGAGCCTGGGCTCGGTGACGTGGCCGGTGTTGCGCCGCGCCGGGTACCCGCGCGAAAACGCGGGCGGAATGCTGGCCGCCGCGGGCATCGGCGCCATCCTGTCGCCGCCGACGCTCGGTGCGGCGGCGTTCATCATCGCCGAATACCTCGGGGTGCCGTACCTGACCGTCCTGGTGTGGGCGGTCGTGCCGACGATCCTGTACTACCTCGGCATCCTGCTGGCCGTCGAGATCGACGCGCGGCGGTACGGCACACGCGAGGTCGGCAGCGTCGACGCCGGGTCGTTCTGGCGACTGCTCGGCAGGTTCGGCTACCACCTGGTCTCGCTGGTGATGATCGTCGTGTTCCTCGCGCTGGACGTGTCGGCGATGCGCGCGGTCGTCTACGCCATCGCCGTCCAGATCGTGCTCTCGTATTTCGACCGCGAACACCGACTGACCCCGGTGCGGCTCTACCGGGCGCTGGCCAACGGGGTGCGCGGCGTGCTCTCGGTGGCGGCGGTGTGTGCGGCTGCGGGCGTTGTCGCCGCGATGATCACGCGCACGGGACTCGGTCTGCAGCTGAACTCCATCCTCGTCAACACCGCGCGCCTCATCTCCGAAAACCCAACGGTCGTCTTGATTTTGACGGCAATGTTCGCCGCGTTGGCGGTCTCGGTGCTGGGGCTCGCGGTGCCGGTCACCGCGTCGTTCGTGATCAGCTGGGTGATCGTCGGGCCCGCGCTGCAGGACCTCGGTGTCGCTGCGCCGGCGGTGGCGATGTTCGTCTTCTACTTCGCGGTGCTCTCCGAAGTCACGCCGCCGACGGCGCTGGCGTCGGTGGCGGCGTCGGCGATCACCGGCGGACGAGTCATCCCCACGATGATGCAGACGTGGAAGTACACCCTGCCCGCGTTCCTCGTACCGTTCGCGTTCGTCTGGACCGACAACGGTGAAGGTCTGCTTGGGCTGCGGTCATTCGTCGACATGGTGTGGACGGGCGCGGTGGCCGCGCTGGCGGTGGCCGCGCTGGCCGTCGTCACCGGAGGCTGGATTATCCGTCGCGCGGGCTGGCCCGAAAGGGCGCTGTGCATACCGGCGGCCGCGCTGCTGCTCTATCTGAACCCGGTGACGATCGCCATCGGAGCGGGTCTGTTGGCGGTGGCCGCGGTGGTGAACGTCGTCATGGCTCGCCGACGACCAACGGAACCACTCGATCAGCCGCCTCCCGACATCCCTCGTCCCGTGTAACCACAGGGACGAATTTCAGCCCGGATCGCGCCATGTGGTTACACGCGAGAATTTCCGCCGGCCAGTTACGGCTCGCAGATGACGAGGGGGATCACCCGGTCGGTCCAGGATTTGTAGTCCTCATAGGACGGATACATCTCGACCAGGCGCGGCCAGTACTTCGCGCGCTCGTCCTCGGTGGCGTCGCGCGCCGTGAGATCGAGGATCTCCTTCTTGATCTGAACCTGGACCTTCGGGTTGGCCTTCAGGTTCAGGTACCACATCGGGTGCTTGTCGCTGCCGCCCTTGGACGCCGCGACGACGACGGTGTCGCCGTCGCGGTGGAAGTACAGCGGGCTGATCCGCGGCTCACCGGTCTTGCGGCCGGTGGTGGTCAGCAGTGCCACCGGAATGCCCTGGAAATCGCTGCCGAAGCCTTCGCCCCCGCTGCGCCGGTACAGGTAGGTGTTGAGCTTCGACATCCACTTGATGAAGGTGTCGGAAGCCTTCGTGTCCATGAAGCGGGGGCGCGATTTGGCCATGCCGGTGATCCTAGAGACTTCTACGACCCAGTGAGGAAGGGACGAATCCCTGCGCGGATGTGGTGGATCAGGCCGTCGGCCGGGATCTGGAACGTCTCGTCGATGTGCGCGCCGACCTTGCGCCCCAACAGCGAAGGCTTCGTCACGAGATCGAACTTCGCCCGGATGGTGTTGCCGTCGACGACGGTGAACTCGGGCACCGTCGTCGCCTGGATCACCCGGTACTGCAAGCCACGATTCAGGCTGCGGCGCAGGTGATCTCCGGAGAACCCGGTCTTGAGCCCGACTTCGATGCGCGTGCACCCGGGCGCGAAAGGCACCTGGTCCGCGTCGTGGGAGACCAGCGCGTCGATGTAGGCCTGGGCGGCCGCGATGCGCTGGGCTTCAGTGGACGACGGGGCCGCGGACATCAGATCCGCTCGATGATCGTTCCGGTGGACAGCGCTCCGCCCGCGCACATGGTGATCAGCGCGGTGCTCTTGTCGGTGCGCTCCAGCTCGTGCAACGCGGTGGTGATCAGGCGGCTGCCGGTGCTGCCGACCGGATGGCCGAGCGCGATCGCGCCGCCGTTGACGTTCACCTTGTCCATGTCGGGGTTGTGCACCCGCGCCCACGACAGCACGACCGAGGCGAAGGCCTCGTTGATCTCGGTGATGTCGATGTCGCCCATCTTCATGCCGGCCTTCTCGAGCACCTTCGCCGTCGACTGCACCGGGCCGTCGAGGTGGTAATAGGGCTCGGCGCCGACGAGCGCCTGGCTGACGATGCGTGCCCGCGGCTTCAGGCCGAGCGCCTTGGCCTTGGCTTCGTCCATCCACAGCACGGCGGCGGCACCGTCGGAGATCTGCGACGACGTGCCCGCGGTGTGAATACCGCCCTCGATCACGGGCTTGAGCGAGTTCAGACCCTCCAGCGTGGTCTCCCGCAGGCCCTGGTCCTTGGTCACGATGTGCCGGTCACTGGTCGGCTGCTTGTTCTCGTCGAGCACGGGCGCTTCGATACCGCTGATCTCGCGGTCGAAGCGTCCTTCCGCCCAGGCCTGGGCGGCCTTGCGCTGCGAGTCGAAGCCGAATTGGTCGATGTCCTCGCGGGTGATCCCGCGGCGCTGCGCGATGCGCTCGGCGGCGGTGAACTGGTCGGGCAGGTCGATGTCCCACGAGGCGGGGCGCAGGATGCCGCGATCGGGGCCGGCGTTGGCGCCGAGACCGACGCGGCTCATCGCCTCGATGCCACACGCGATGCCGATGTCGATGGCGTCGGCCGCGATCAGGCCGGCGATCAGGCCGTTGGCCTGCTGGCCGCTGCCGCACTGGCAATCCACCGTCATCGCACCGACGTGCTCGGGCAGCCCGGCGACCAGCCAGCTGACCCGGGTGATGTTGTTCGACTGCTCGCCGAACTGCGTGACGCAGCCGCCGATGACCTGCTCGATGTCGCCGGCGTCGATGCCGGCCTTCTCGACTAGAGCCTTCTGTGTTGCGCCCAGCAACTCGGTGGCGTGTAGGCCGGATAGCCATCCGTTCCGCTTACCGATCGGGCTGCGAGTGGCTTCAACGATGACAGGGTTACCCATTCCGTCAGGCTAGAACACGTTTCATTACTCTGACAAGCGAGGATGGTGACCTGCCTTTTATCTGCGGAGAAGGCATGTTTTACTGGCACTAGAACACGTTGCAATTTGTGTTGAAAAGGAGCGCACAGTCATGGCATCCCACAACATTCCCGCAGACTTCGATTTCCTCGACGCGAGCCTGAACCTCGAGCGTCTACCCGTGGAGGAGCTCGCCGAGCTGCGGGCCTCGGAGCCCGTCCACTGGGTGGACGTCCCGGGCGGCACCGGCGGATTCGGAGACAAGGGCTACTGGCTTGTCACCAAGCATGCCGACGTCAAAGAGGTGTCGAAGCGCAGCGACCTCTTCGGCAGTTCGCCCGACGGCGCCATCCCGACGTGGCCGCAGGGGATGACCCGCGACGCCATCGACCTGCAGAAGGCCGTGTTGTTGAACATGGACGCGCCGCAGCACACCCGGTTACGCAAGATCATCTCCCGCGGCTTCACGCCGCGTGCGGTGGGGCGGCTCGAGGACGAACTGCGCGCTCGTGCCCAGAAGATCGCCGAGACCGCCGCGGCCGAAGGCTCCGGAGACTTCGTCGAACAGGTCTCGTGTGAACTGCCGTTGCAGGCGATCGCCGAACTGCTCGGTGTGCCGCAGGACGATCGCGACAAGCTGTTCCGCTGGTCCAACGAGATGACCGCCGGTGAAGACCCGGAGTACGCCGATGTCGATCCGGCGATCTCCTCGTTCGAGCTGATCCAGTACGCGATGAAGATGGCCGAGGAGAGGGCCAAGAACCCGACCGAGGACATCGTCACCAAGCTGATCGAGGCCGACATCGAGGGCGAGAAGCTGTCCGACGACGAGTTCGGCTTCTTCGTCGTGATGCTCGCGGTCGCGGGCAACGAAACCACGCGCAACTCGATCACCCACGGCATGATCGCGTTCTCACAGCATCCCGATCAGTGGGCGCTGTACAAGAAGGAGCGCCCCGCCACCGCGGCGGACGAGATCATCCGCTGGGCCACCCCGGTATCCGCGTTCCAGCGCACCGCGCTCGAGGACACCGAGCTCGCGGGTGTGAAGATCAAGAAGGGCGAGCGTGTGGTGATGTCCTACCGCTCGGCCAACTTCGACGACGAGGTCTTCGACAATCCTCATCAGTTCGACATCCTTCGGGATCCGAACCCCCACGTCGGCTTCGGCGGCACCGGTGCGCACTACTGCATCGGAGCGAACCTGGCCCGCATGACCATCAACCTGATCTTCAACGCAGTGGCCGACGCGATGCCCGATCTCAAACCGATCGGGGAGCCCGAGCGGTTGATGTCGGGGTGGCTGAACGGCATCAAGCACTGGCAGGTTGACTACACGGGAGCGAGCACACCCGTCTCCCAGTAGCTTTCGCGGATCAAGGAGGATTCGGTGGATTTCAGTCCGGACGAAGGGCAGCAGGCTGTCGCCGATGTGGTGACGTCGGCGCTCGGCAGGGACAACAGCTGGGACGCGCTGGTATCCGGCGGCATCACGGCCTTCGGCGTACCCGACCGCCTCGGTGGCGACGGCCTGGGACTTGCCGAGATCGGGACCGCGCTCATCGAGATCGGCAGACACGGCACCGTGAGCCCCGCGCTGGCGACGCTTGGTCTCGGGTTGATCCCGCTGCTGGAGTTGGCGTCCGACGAGCAGCAGGATCGCTACCTCGCCGGGGTGCCGAAGGGCTCCGTGCTCACCGCGGCGCTCAATGAGCCCGGCGCGCCGCTGCCGGACCGGCCCGCGACCTCGCTTTCCGGCGGGAAGCTGAACGGGGTCAAGGTCGCGGTTCCCTATGCGGAACAGGCGGATTGGCTGATCGTGACCGCTGGCGGCTCTGTTGCGGTGATCTCCCCGAAGGCGGCGGGAGTCCAGCTGGTCAAGACGCCGACCGCCAACCACGGCGACGAGTACTCGGTGACGTTCTCCGATGCCGAGGTGGACGGGGTGCTCGACGGTGCGCAGCCGCGGCGGGTCAACCAGCTGGCGCTGGCGGCCATCGGCGCGTTCGCGTCGGGTCTGGTCGCGGGTGCCCTACGGCTCACCGCGGACTACGTGGCCAACCGTGAGCAGTTCGGCAAGCCGCTGTCGACGTTCCAAACCGTCGCCGCACAGCTCGCCGAGGTCTACATCGCCTCTCGCACACTGACCTTGGCCGCGACCTCGGTGTTGTGGCGGCTCTCCGAAGGGCTGGACGCCGACGACGACACCGACATCCTCGGCTACTGGTTGGCCTCAGAGGCGCCGCCGGCGATGCAGCTGTGTCACCATCTGCACGGCGGGATGGGAATGGACATCGACTATCCGATGGACCGCTACTACTCCGGCGTCAAGGACCTGACCCGGCTGGTTGGCGGCCCGTCGCACCGACTCGATCTGGTGGGAGCGCAATGTATATCGAACTGACCCCCGAGCAGAAGCAGCTCCAAGCCGAACTGCGGCAGTACTTTTCGAACCTCATCTCCCCTGAAGAGCACCAGGAGATGGAAAGCGACCGCCACGGCAAGGCCTACCGCGCGATCATCAAGCGGATGGGCTCCGACGGCAAGCTGGGTGTCGGCTGGCCCAAGGAGTTCGGCGGCCTGGGTTTCGGCCCCATCGAGCAGTCGATCTTCGTCAACGAGGCACACCGCGCCGACGTGCCGCTGCCCGCCGTCACCCTGCAGACCGTCGGGCCGACGCTGCAGCAGTACGGCACCGAGCTGCAGAAGAAGAAGTTCCTGCCCGGGATCCTGGCCGGCGAAATCCATTTCGCGATCGGCTACACCGAACCTGAGGCCGGCACCGACCTCGCATCGCTGCGCACCACCGCGGTCAAACAGGGCGACGAATACATCGTCAACGGCCAGAAGGTGTTCACCACCGGTGGCCATGATGCCGACTACGTCTGGCTGGCCTGCCGTACCGATCCGGAAGCCGCCAAGCACAAGGGCATTTCGATGCTGATCGTCGATACGACGGATCCCGGCTACAGCTGGACGCCGATGATTCTGTCCGACGGCGCTCACCACACGAACGCCACGTACTACAACGACGTCCGGGTGCCCGCCGAGATGCTGGTCGGCGAGGAGAACGGCGGCTGGCGCCTGATCACGACTCAGCTGAACAACGAACGCGTCATGCTGGGTCCGGCAGGGCGATTCGCCTCACTGTACGACCGGGTGCACGACTGGGCCGCCAAGCCCGGTTCCAACGGCGACACCCCACTCGACCACGACGACGTGAAGCGGTCACTCGGCGAACTCAAGGCGATGTGGCGTATCAACGAGCTGCTGAACTGGCAGGTGGCCGCCTCCGGCGAGACCATTGACGTCGCGGATGCCGCCGCCACCAAGGTGTTCGGTACCGAGCGCATTCAATACGCGGGCCGCCTCGCCGAGGAGATCGTCGGCAAGTACGGCAATCCGGCCGATCCGGAGACCGCGGAACTGCTCGAGTGGTTGGACTCGCAGACCAAGCGCAATCTGGTGATCACGTTCGGCGGAGGTGTCAACGAGGTGATGCGGGAAATGATCGCAGCGGCTGGGCTCAAGGTGCCGAGGGTGCCCCGATGAGTGCGGTGGACGACATCAAGGCGGCCGCCGAGCGGGTCAAAGCCGAAGGCAAGAGCAAGCCGCGGGTGGCCCGTCACCCGGTGAACCAGCCGATGATCGACCACTGGCTCGATGCGATGGGGGACAACAACCCCATCTACGTCGACGAGGCAGCCGCCAAGGCGGCGGGTCATCCGGGTACCGTCGCGCCTCCCGCGATGATCCAGGTCTGGACCATGATGGGGCTGGGCGGCAACCGGCCCGACGACGATCCGCTGGGCAAGATCCTCGGATTGTTCGACGACGCAGGGTATATCGGCGTCGTCGCCACGAACTGTGAGCAGACCTATCACCGTTACCTGCGTCCCGGTGAGCAGGTCAGCGTCGCCGCGGAGCTGACCGACGTCGTCGGCCCCAAGCGGACCGCGCTCGGCGAGGGTTTCTTCATCACCCAGCGGATCTCCTGGCAGGTTGGCGACGAAGACGTCGCCGAGATGATGTGGCGCATCATGAAGTTCAGGCCGGCCGACCAAGATAAGGCAAGTGCCGCATCGCCGGTGCCCGACGATCTCGACGCCGACAGCATGATGCGTCCCGCGTCGTCCCGTGACACGAAGTTCTTCTGGGACGGCGTCAACGCGCACGAGCTGCGTATTCAGAAGCGCGGCGACGGCACGCTGCAGCATCCGCCCGTGCCGGCACTCTGGCAGGACAAGG
Source organism: Mycobacterium sp. 29Ha (assembly GCF_032883055.1). NCBI lineage: Bacteria > Bacillati > Actinomycetota > Actinomycetes > Mycobacteriales > Mycobacteriaceae > Mycobacterium > Mycobacterium sp. 29Ha. The sequence continues at coordinate 241,302 of NZ_JAMQTI010000007.1, read as the reverse complement.
AGCTGGAAACCGACTACGTCGTCGCCTCCGGTAACGGGACGGTGTTCAGCTTCGTGGTGCACCACGCGCCGAAGGTGCCCGGCCGCACGTTGCCCTTCATCATCGCGTTGGTCGAACTCGAGGAGGGTGTGCGGATGCTCGGCGAGCTCCGCAACGTCGACCCCGCGGAGGTGAAGATCGGATTGCCGGTCCGCGCAATGTATATCGACTTCCCCGAAGGGGATTCCGGGCCGGCTTGGACCAACTACGCATGGGAGCCCGCAAAGTGAGCGCACCTGGGTCTAATGTCGCCGCCGGAGCGGCTCCGGAAATCCAGGTGGGCACGCAGCTGCCCGAGCTCGCACTCTACGGCGATCCGACGTTCATCGTGTCGACGGCGATTGCCACGCGTGACTATCAGGATGTGCACCACGATCGGGACAAGGCGCAGGCCAAGGGTTCCAAAGACATCTTCGTCAACATCCTGACCGACACCGGCCTCGTGCAGCGCTACATCACCGACTGGGCCGGACCGAACGCGATCATCAAGACGATCGGGCTGCGGCTAGGTGTGCCGTGGTACGCGTATGACACCGTGACGTTCAGAGGTGAAGTCACCGCCGTCGAGGACGGCCGGATCTCACTGAAAGTGACTGGTAGCAACAGCCTTGGCGATCATGTGATCGCCACCGCGACGTTGACGATCGGAGATGCCTGATGTCGGGTGAGCTTTCCGGAAAGGCGGCGATCGTCGGGATCGGCGCCACCGACTTCTCCAAGAACTCCGGCCGCAGCGAATTGCGGCTGGCGTCCGAAGCCGTGCTGGACGCACTCGACGACGCCGGCCTCACCCCGGCCGACGTGGACGGCATGGTCACCTTCACCATGGACTCCAACACCGAGGTGTCGATAGCGCGCGCCACCGGAATCGGTGAGTTGAAATTCTTCTCCAAGATCCATCACGGTGGTGGCGCGGCGTGTGCCACAGTCCAACAGGCAGCGATCGCGGTGGCCACCGGGGTCGCGGATTGCGTTGTGGCATACCGCGCTTTCAACGAGCGGTCAGGGATGCGCTTCGGTCAGGTTCAGATGCGACTGGTGGAGAACGCCGACTCCACCGGTGTGGACAATTCGTTCTCGTATCCGCACGGCCTGTCCACGCCTGCCGCTCAGGTGGCGATGATCGCCCAGCGCTACATGCACTACTCCGGTGCGACCAGCGCGGACTTCGGCGCCGTCTCGGTGGCCGACCGTAAGCACGCCGCCAACAATCCAAAGGCGTACTTCTACGAGAAGCCGATCACCATCGAGGATCACCAGAACTCACGGTGGATTGCCGAGCCGCTACGGCTGCTCGACTGCTGTCAGGAGACCGATGGCGGTGTGGCGCTTGTGATTACGTCCGCTGAGCGAGCCAAGGATCTCAAGCACCGGCCCGCCGTCATCGAAGCGGCATCGCAGGGTTCCAGCCCCGATCAGTATTCGATGACAAGCTACTACCGGTCGGAACTGGGGCTGCCGGAGATGGGCTTGGTCGGTAGGCAGCTATGGGAGCAGTCGGGGCTGACGCCCGCCGACATCCAGACCGCGATCCTGTACGACCACTTCACCCCGTTCACGCTCATCCAGCTGGAGGAGCTGGGGTTTTGCGCAGCCGGTGAGGCGAAGGACTACATCAAGGACGGCGCGATAGAGGTCGGGGGCAGGCTGCCGATCAACACTCACGGCGGCCAGCTGGGTGAGGCGTACATCCACGGCATGAACGGCATCGCCGAAGGTGTGCGGCAGCTCCGCGGAACATCGGTGAACCCAGTCGACAACGTCGAGCACGTCCTGGTGACCGCGGGGACCGGCGTACCCACCTCTGGGTTGATTCTGGGCTGACGCCCTCGCTCGATCACGATGCCCGGCCGCTGCATGCGGTCGGGCTACCGGTCGTGCGTCGGCGAAGTGGTGATCCGCGGCAGCTGGGCTGTCCGTCACTGAAAAAAGCGCGCCGCCGTTCAAATCTAGCAAACTATCGAGTTACCAAGATCACACATTGAACGGCATTGCTGTCCCGTTCGTGGGATCAAATCCAGCAAAAGTGATCTATCGATTCATTACTGACGAGCACGAAAATGGCCCTGCACGATATCCGCAGCAAGAAACCCATTCCTGGACCTAAGTGTGACAGTAGCTGGGCAGATGTCGGCCACCTAACTGCGGCGGTTCGGTTAACGGATAGGGAGGATCTTTGCAAACGCAAGCGTTCTCTCAACACTTGTGACTTTCGAGTTGCCGTAGATCTGGCAACTTCCTAGTCTGTACGAGACGCGAACGGGAAGCAGGGCTAGGTAAAGGTGCTATGTCGCGCCATGCGCGCTCTCTTCTCCATTCGTCATCACGTTCGCAGGGGCGACGGATCAACTCAGGACCTTCAAATTTCGGCTCGCTGCAGAGGCTCCTCACGGGGCTTACGCGAAGCAAGAGCAATCCACCACCGAGCGCTTTGAGCGGAGTACTCAGATGACCAGTGCGATAACCAACGGCAACGGCACCACCGCCCATTCAGCACCGATCCGCAGCCCGTTGACGAAACCGCACAACGCCGCCCTCCAAGCGACCACCGTCAGCCTCGTCATCCCAGTGCGCAACGAGGCCCGCAACATCGCGTGGGTTCTGGAACAGATCGCCGACGATGTGCACGAGATCATCCTCGTCGACGGTGAATCGACCGACGCGACACTGATCACCGCGATGCGCTATCGCCCCGACATCAGGGTCGTGCCGCAGGAAGGCACGGGCAAGGGCAGCGCATTGCGTACCGGGTTCCTGGCCGCCACCGGCGACGTCATCGTGATGATGGACGCCGACGGCAGCATGTCACCGCAGGAGATCAGGCACTACGTGCACTCCTGGCCAACGGCTACGACTTCGTCAAGGGCTCGCGGTTCATGGGCGGCGGCGGGTCGCTGGACATCACACCTTTCCGCCGGCTCGGGAACCGATTCCTGCTGGTCGTTTTCAACACCCTCTACAACTCCGAGCTCACCGACCTGTGCTACGGCTTCTGTGCGTTCCATCGCCGTTATCTCGATCATCTCGCGCTGACGGCAACGGGTTTCGAGATCGAAGCCGAGATGACCGTGCGTGCCGTGCAGGCCGGCCTGCGCATCGCTGAGGTGCCGAGCCTCGAGATGCCCCGTCGCACCGGCAATTCCAACCTGCGCGCAATCCGGGACGGCTGGCGGGTACTCAACACCGTCCTCGCCGGCAGGCGCTCGTAGGGATCGCCGCCATCATGCGAACTCTTGTCACCGGCGCCGCGGGCTTCATCGGCTCTACCCTGGTAGACCGGCTTCTGGCGGAAGGCCACCAGGTCGTCGGAATCGACAACCTGAGCACCGGTAACGCGGCCAACCTCCACGATGCGTTCCGGGTCAACAGGTTGATTCCCGGCCGGTTCAGCCTGCTCGAGATCGACGTCCAAACGCCTGAGCTCAAAGACGTCGTCGCGGAAACGAATCCGGACGTCATCTTTCATCTGGCCGCGCAGATCGACGTTAGGGTTTCGGTGCGCGACCCGAAGTTCGATGCCCTCAGTAACGTGTTGGGCACGATCAATCTTTGCGAGGCCGCCAGGCACGGCGGAGTCAGCAGGATCGTCTACGCGGCCTCCGGTGGCTCGCGCTACGGCGCGCCGGAGCACCTGCCCGTCGGCGAGAACACCGCCGTTAACCCGCAATCGCCGTACGCGGTCGCCAAGGTCGCGGGCGAACAGTACCTGCGTGCTTACGCGGGCATGTACGGTCTGGAACCGATTTGCCTGGCGCTGTCCAATGTGTATGGGCCGCGCCAGAATCCGCACGGCGAGGCTGGGGTCATCGCTGTCTTCGGCAGCGCGATGTGCCTCGGGCTGGACGTAACCGTGTACGGGGACGGCAGCGCGACCCGTGACTACGTGTACGTAGACGATGTGGTGAACGCTTTCATGTGCGCGGCCCACGCACCAGCCGGCACCAACGGCGTGTACAACGTCGGCACCGGACGGCAGGCCAGTGTCAACGAAGTGCATCGGCTGATCTCCGAGGTCCTGGAGGGGGCGCCGGCGCCGCGCTACGCCGATGCCCGCACCGGCGAATTGCAGGCGATCGCGCTAGATGCCCACAAAGCCGAAGCCGAACTCGGCTGGACGCCCGCGGTGGACCTGATCGAGGGAATCGCGCGCACGGTCGGATGGCTACGCGCTGCCGTCGAACCCGAGCCCGTCGCAATCGCCTGAGCTGAGGAGGTGCGCGTGCCAGTCAAATACCAGACCGAAACATCGATTCGCATGACCGGCGCCCTAGTGACCGCCGTCGCCGCCGCTGGGATAGCGCTCCTCCCAGCCCACTCGAACGCACCATTCAGCCGCGCCATGGTGGCGAGCTTCCTGCTGCTCGCCCCCGCGGTGGCGATCGCCCGACTGCTGCCGAGCGTGCACACCGTCGTCGCCCTGATCGTCGGCATGGCCGGTGCGATCGCGGTCAACACCCTTGTCGCGCAGTCGATGCTGTCGGCCCAATTGTGGTCGCGCCCAGGGGGCGTGATCGCGGTGGGCGTCACGGCAGCCGCGCTGTGGCTCATACCGATTCCTCGCCGTGCTAACTGGCGCGGGTAGGCAGACGGGCATGAAGACAACGGTCATCCCCGCGGCTGAGTTGGGCGCCGCCGAGTCCGCCATCTGGCGGTCGTTTCAGCGGGTGCAGCCCGAACTGGGCAGTCCGTACATGAGTCCTGAACTGGCGGTCGTCGCGGGCGGAGTGCGACCGGGAACGCGTGTCGCGATCCTCGAGGACGCGGGCGAAATCGTCGGCTTCTTTCCGTTCGAGCGCAAGGCTCTGGGCTACGGGCTACCGGTGGCGCCAGGCCTCGCCGGATGTCAGGGTGTGGTGCACGCACCCGACGCGGTTTGGAACGCGCACGAACTGCTACGGGAGTGTGGCCTCGGCGTGTGGGAGTTCGATCACCTCGTCGACGGCCAGAAGCCTTTCGAACGCTTCCAGGTGCTTCGCGCCAAGGCGCCGATCATCGACCTGAGCGACGGTTCGGCGGCTGTGCTGGCCGACCTGCGGCGACGGTCGACGAGGGTGGCGAAGAAGTTGCCGAAGGAGCGGCGTCGGCTCGAACGGGACTTCGGCCCACTGCGTTTCGAATTCGAGGCGACCGATCCGGACAGACTTCAGATGCTGATGGCGTGGAAGTCTGATCAGTACAGGGCGACCGGGCGTGCCGACCAGTTTTCGCGCCCCTGGGTTCGGAGCCTCGTCACCGACCTGTTCGACCTGCGATCACCGCATTTCTCACTCGTCCTTTCAGTGCTGTACGCCGGTGACCACCCGGTCGCCGCCGACGCATATCTGCGCCGCGGCGGCGTCATGTCCGGCTGGTTCACGGCCTATGACCCCGAATTCGCCAGGTACTCGCCAGGGCTGCTGCTCCGCCTCGCGCTCATCGAGCAGGCCTCGGCGCAGGGCGTTCGCCGCATCGAATTGGGCCGTGGCACATACGAACACAAAGAGTTGTTCAAGACGAGCGATCTGATCGTGGGCGAGGGCAAGGTGCTGCGACCGTCCGCGGGTGCGGCGCTGTACTACGCGGGCCGCGCCCCGTTGCGGAACCTGCGTCAATCAGTAATGGCCTCACCGAGGCTCTATCGGTCAGCCGACGCAGTGTTGCGTAGCTACGGCCGCGTCCATTCCGCGCTGACCGTGCCGGCCCACGCGGCCGATTCGAGGAGAGGTTCCAAATGACACCCACGGCGTCAGGGCGCCCACTCACCATGTCGGTGGTGATCTGTGCCTACACGTTCGATCGATGGGACGACGTGCTCGCCGCCGTCAGGTCGGTGGTGACCCAGACCACGCGGCCCGACGAGATCGTGGTCGTCGTCGACCACAACCCCGAACTTCACGAGCGACTGCGTGCGGCTTTGCCTGCCGCCACGGTCGTCGAAAACCGGCACCAACGAGGGCTTTCGGGCGGGAAGAACACCGGCGTCGAGGTGACGACCGGCGACGTTGTGGTCTTCCTGGACGACGATGCGGTGGCTCACCCCGATTGGCTGGTGCATCTGCGCGACGCGTACACCGACGACAACATCGTCGGTGTCGGCGGAACCACGCTTCCGCTGTGGGATTCCGATCGGCCGCGGTGGTTTCCCGCGGAGTTCGACTGGGTGCTCGGATGCACTTTCACTGGTAGGGATCCCGGTCCGGTTCGCAACCTCTTGGGCGGCAACGCCTCGTTCCGCCGTGAGGTGTTTTCGGTCGCCGGCGGCTTCCCGATCGACATCGGGCGGACGTCGGAGCAGAGTCGTCCGCTGGGGTGTGAAGAGACGGAGTTCTGCATCCGGGTGAACCAGCACCGGCCCGAGTGGACGTTCGTCTTCGAACCCCGTGCGGTGATCTGGCATCGGGTACCGCACGCCCGGGAGCAGTTCGCCTACTTCCGTTCCCGGTGCTACGCCGAGGGTCTGTCGAAGGCAGCAGTCACGCGCAGTGTTGGTGTCGCCGAGGGGCTTTCGGCTGAGCGCAGTTACACCGCCCGCACCCTCACCCGCGGTGTGGCGAAGGGGCTGGGCGATGCGCTGCGCGGCGATGCGGGCGGTATCGAACGCGCCTACGCGATCACGGTCGGACTGCTCACCACCGCGGCGGGCTATCTGCGGGGCGGCGCGGCACGCCGTCGGCGGCCGACCGTAGGGGCCTCCCGATGACCGAAGCCTCGATCAAGTCGATCCCGATTCTGATGTACCACTCCGTCGCGGATGAACCGCCTGCTGCGACGCGACGGCTTGCGGTTCTTCCCGGGTCGTTCGAAATCCAGGTTTCTTACTTGGCCAACAACGGCTTCACCGGGCTCACGTTCTCGGATCTTGCCGACGCGTTCCGGACCGGTGCCGCCCTGCCGGAGCGGCCGGTGGTGCTGACGTTCGACGACGGCTATGCCGATTTCGCGAGTGAGGCCTGGCCCATCTTGCGGCGTCACCGGTTCCCGGCGACCGTGTTCGTCACGACCGGTTGGGTCGCCGACGCCGGGCCCGACGCCGCGGGCGAACCGCTCGACAGGATGATGAGCTGGGCGCAGATCGCCGGGCTCTCGGAGGCAGGTATCGAGATGGCCGCGCACACCCACAGCCATCCCCAGCTCGATCAGCTCGGTGATGCCGAGCTGCGCCACGAACTGGGCCGCAGCCGCGCGCTGCTCGAGGATGCCATCAATGCTCCGGTTCGCGCCCTGGCGTACCCGTACGGCTACTCGAGCACGCGGGTACGGCTGGCAGCTCGATCGGCCGGCTACCGGTTCGCCGCCTCGGTGCGGAACGTGCGCGCGACCCCGTCCGACGATCTGTTCACCCTCCCTCGCCTGACCGTCCGGCGATCCACCAACCTGCCCGCGTTCACCGACATCGTCGAGGGCGTCCACGTGTTCCGGCGTGACCGGCTGCTGACGGCAGGCTATGCGTGTGTCCGCGGCGCGCGGCGGGCCGCAAGGCAGGTGCTTGGCATTGCATGAGCTCGAGAAGCGGGCGCCAACCGACGTCGTCGTGACGGCGAGGCGCCCCAGATCTCGCCACCGCGTTCACGACATCGGGCGCGGCGGTGAGCACTTCCACCGCAACGCCAGTGCGCTGATCCTGAACACGGGGATCTCGGGCGGTTTGGGGATGGCGTTCTGGTTTTTGGCGGCGCGCCACTACAGCGATCCCGACGTCGGTCGCGGATCGGCCGTGATCTCCGCGTTGATGATGTTGGCCGGCTTGATCGCGGTCAACGCAGCGGGCACCGTGAACCGTTTCATTCCCAAGGCCGGACGACATACGACCGCCGTCGTGGCCTGGGCGCACATTCTCACGGTGACTGTGATCGCGGTGCTCGCCCTGGCGTTTCTCGGCACCCTCGAATGGTGGGGGCCGTCATTCGACCTCCTTCGCTCACCAGAGATGGCGTTGTGGTTCTGCATCGCCGCGGTCGCCGTCAGCGTCATCACCATTCAGGAGAACGTGCTGACTGCGCTGCGGGCGTCGATCTGGGTGCCGGTTGCCAACGCCCTGTTCGGTGTCGGCAAGGTCGTGTTGCTGGTGGTGCTGGCGGCGACGTTCCCCAGGTCCGGTGTCTTCTTCGCCTGGGTCATCCCGATGATCGTCGTCATGGTCCCGTTGACCCTGCTGATCTTCGGCTGGCTCGTGCCTCGTCACATCCGGACCTACGCGCACGTCTTCGATGTGACCCGTGCGGAGATCGGCCGGTTCTTTGCCGCTGACTACCTGGGCGCGCTGTTCCTCTTCGGAACGATCTTCCTCGTACCGGTCCTCGTCGCCACCCGCGTCGAGCCGCACACCTACGCGTACTTCTATGTGGCATGGTCACTGGCCGGGGTGATGAGCGTCGTCGGCAACAACATGGCGACGTCGCTTGCCGTGGAGGGTGTGTACGACGCCCCGCGGCTGGCGGAGAACTGCCGCTCCGCCCTCAGCCGGGGGTTGTTCCTGCTGCTTGTCGGCGCAGTCGCGGTGAGTCTCATCGCTCCCTACGGCCTGGGGTTGCTCGGGGCCGGGTACGTCGATGCGGTTCCGCTCCTGCAGCTGCTCGCGTTCGCCACCCTGCCGAGGGCGATCGTCGACATCTACATCGGGGTGCTGCGCGCCCGCGGTGACGGCGTGCAGATCGCCCGGCTGCAGGCCCTGCGCGGCGTGCTCGTGATGGGTGTCGTCGTCACCATCCTCTACTTCGTCGACGAACCGTTCGGCATCCACACCATCACGGCGGTCGGCGTCGCCGTGCTGGTCGGCCAACTCATCGCGATGCTGGTGGCTCTGCCAGGGCTGGCGCAGTTGCTGGGGTGGCGCCCCGATGACCGGGTCATGGCCAATGTGTCGATCACCTCGGCCGAGCGGATCACGCTTCTGTCAGACCGCTCATGACCGCGACACTCCTCGATCGGCCCCCGGCCGATCTGACCTCAGCCGCGCCGGAACTCGATTGGCCGCCGGCCAACCGCGGCGGACGTCACCGGCTGCCTGCACATCTGCCACCGGTCGACCTCTCCGAGCTCGACCTGGTCTCGGCCACGCCGCGACGGGCCGGAGGGAGCGGGGGACGGCACCGTGCCCCCCGGGCAGGTAGCGGCCATATCCTGGCCGTTACAACCCTGTGCCTGTTGACCCTGGGTGCGGTCGCGTTGTGCGCGATGCAGCTGCACACCGTCGACCTCGCGGTCATGAATGGCCTGGGGCTGATCTCAGTGCTGCCGGTCACGATGTTCGTCGGCGTCGTGCTGCTCAACGTCGGCTTCATCGGAGCTCTCTCACTGCAGCGGCGCTACACGTGGCTGTTGGGCATCCAACTCGTGCTGTTCGTGGTGCTGTTGCACGGCATCACTACCGTGCTCGAATCTCAGCCGCGCTTTCCGATCAGCTGGATCCATGCCGGCTTCGTCGAGTTCATCGATCGCACCGGCACGACGGCGCCTGGGCTGGACGCCCGCTGGTCGTGGCCGGGCTTCTTCGCGTTGGCGGCGTCCCTGGTTGGTTCGGGCGACCGGGAGGCACTGACGCCGATCCTCACCTTCACGCCCGTGGTGAGCAATCTGCTGTACCTGGTGGCGTTCGCGCTGTTGCTGAGCGCGCTGAAGATGTCGTGGCAAGCGAAGTGGTTGGCCGCGTGGTTGTTCTGTGTGCTCAACTGGATCGGGCAGGACTACTTCTCGCCGCAGGGCTGGACGCTGCTGCTCTATCTGTTGTTCGTCGGTCTGCTGGTCACATGGTTCCGCGCCCCGGTCACCCCCAGGGCCACTACCCACCGACGGATCGCCCGCGCGGGCCGGATCTGGCGCCGGGCATGGGGCGATCCGACGTCGGGTGAGGCCCCGCCGCGGATGGCCAGGCCCGCCGAACGCGTCGTGCTGCTCGCGGTCATCGTCGGGCTGTTCGCCGCGGCGACGGTCAGCCATCAGCTCTCACCGTTCGCCATGCTGATGAGCGCTGCCGGACTGGTGCTGGCGCGCCGGTGCACGCTCACCGGGCTACCGGTGCTGCTCGGCGTGATCCTGGTCGCCTGGATCAGCTACCTGACCTACCCCTACTGGTCGGGTCACCTCGGTGTGATCGTGGGCAGCGTCGGGGATGTCAACGGAACCGTGTCGGCCAACGTCGTCACGCGAACGTCGCACAGCAGCGAGGAACACCAGCTCGTCCTCTATGCCCGGATCGCCACCACGTTGCTGCTATTCGCGATGGCGGCGTGGGGTCTGCTGCGCCGGCGGCGTCGCCGCATCGAGGACCGCGTGCTCCTGGTCCTCATCGTTGTTCCGGTACTGCTCGTGCTCCTGCAGAGTTACGGCGGCGAGATCGCCATGCGCGTCTATCTCTTCTCGCTCGCACCCGCTTGCGTGCTGGCCGCGCTGGCGTTCTTCCCCCACCCGAGCGCGCGGCCCTCGATGTTGGCACGCGCCGCGGCAGCGGTGTGCACCCTGGGCTTGCTCTTCTCGTTCTTCCTCACCCGCTACGGCAACGAGCAGTTCGAGCAGATCACCGACGAGACTGTCGCGACGGTGGAATCGATCTATGAACAGATGCCCGCGGGCGGGCACTTCCTGTTCGTCAGCGGTCCACCCACTCGTGGTGACACCCCATTCATGCCATTGGGCTACCGCGACGTCGAGAAAGTCAGCCTCACCAACACCGAAGCGCCCGGCGACCCGTCCGACGTGTCGGGAGTGCTCGCGCGGCTGAGGGAGCAAGGACCGGGGACGTACCTGATCACCACCAAGGGGCAGGAGGACTACCTCAGCTACGGTGAGGGTTTCGCGGTGGATTGGGGACCACGGTTCCGGCAAGCGCTCAGCGCGGCGCCAGGGATGCGCATCGTGCTCGACAACCCGGACGCGACCGTTTACACGCTGGATCACGGCGCCTCGCACGAGCCGGTCCCCTATGAACCGCCGGCCACCGGAATCGAGGTGGGCAAGACCGAGTGGACCGCGATCGGCCTGGTCTTCCTGGTCCTGCTGCTGGGCATCCTCGGGGTGCGTGAAGCGATGAGCGCGCGGCTCGGGCCGGCCGCCGGCCGCCGGTTGCGTCCACTGACCATTGCGGCGATACCACTGCTGATCGGGTTCGCGCTGGTCGTCCTCGAGCGATTCATGTCGGTGATCTGATGCGGCATCGGACCACGCTCTCACCGCTCCACGTCGACCGGTCGGTACCTGCGCTCGTCGTCAAGGTCGGCCAGTACTCGTGGCATCACGGCGGCGTCGGAGCGATCCGCAGCCTCGGCCGACTCGGCATTCCGGTGTACGCCGTGACCGAGGATCGATGGACACCGGCGGCGGTGTCGCGCTACCTGACGGACCGTTTCGTTTGGCGTACAACCGGACTCGAAGACCCGGCATGGCTCATCGCGGAGCTGCTCGACATCGGACGGCGGATCGGCCGGCCGACCGTGCTGGTCCCGACCGACGACGAGATAGCGGTCCTCATCGCCGAACACGCCGCCGATCTCCGCGGTGCGTTCCTCATTCCGGATATCGAGCCGATGCTGCCCCGCCGTCTCGCCAGCAAGCGCGGGCTGTATGAACTGTGCAGTGAGCATGGCGTGCCGACGCCCTGGGCGGCGTTCCCCACGAATCCCGATGAGCTCGACCGGATTGCGGCGCAAGCGTCGTTCCCGTTGGTCGTGAAGAATCTCGAGGCGTTCGAGCGGCACCGCGCGCGAGCCGTGGCGGGCACCACGGTGATCCGCAATGCCGCCGAGCTGCGAGCCCTCGCTCGCGGGTGGGGCGAGAAATTCAGTGTCGTCCTGCAGGACTATCTGCCCACCGGTGACGCCGAAGACTGGATCGTCAACGCGTATTGCGACGCATCGGCGACGTGCCTGGTGCAGTTCACCGGGGTCAAGGTGCGATCGTTGCCACCGCACGCCGGCATGACCTCGTCCGCCTGCTCGTTGCCCAACCCCACCCTCGTCGAGATGACGGCGCACTTGGTGAAACGCGTCGGCTATCGGGGGGCGGTCGATCTGGACTGGCGCTACGACCCGCGCGACGGCCGGTACAAGCTGCTCGACTTCAACCCCAGGGTCGGCGCCCAGTTCCGGTTGTTCGAGACCGATGAGGGAATCGACGTGGTGCGCGCGCTGCACATGGATCTCACCGGATGCGACGTGCCCCCCTCCAACCAGGTCGACGGGAGACGCTTGGTCGTCGAGAACTTCGACGTGCCTGCGATGCTCGCCTACCGCGTCCGGGGGTATGCCACACCGCCGGAAGCTGCCCAGGCCGGAACTGTCGAGTTGGCATGGCTGGCCAGAGACGACCTAAAGCCGTTCTTCGTCATGCTCGCCCGGTTCATCCCGCAGGCGCTCGGGGGCCTCGTTGCGCTCTGGCGCGCCCGCCGTCGAAGGACTGGAAAGAAGGAAATCCCATGGGCCGCGTCATCCGAGTAGTTCTGGTGGCGGTCGCCGCGCTGCTCGTCACGGCGGTCACGCTGGCCGCGTCCCTTCCATACGTCTTCGACGAGGGTGATGGCGACAGCGCATGGCCGGGTTGGGGATTCACCCACACTCAGTTCAGCGCCGACGACGGCGAGCCCGCGGCCGTCGACACGATTGCCGACGCGCTCAAGGCGGGGCCCCCGATGTTGCAGTCCCAGCACATCATGGGATGGGGGGTCGACAATCCAGAACCCGCGCCGGGACAGTACAACTTCGCCGATCTCGACCTGCGCATGGATTTCATCCAGCGCACCGGCGGCGTGCCGGTGATTGTGCTGTGCTGCTCACCGGACTGGATGAAGGGCGGTGAAGAAGGGGAAACCGATTGGGACAACCTCGAGGTTGCGCCGCTACCCGAGCATTTCGCCGACTTCGCCGCGCTCAGCAAGAAGGTGGCCCAACGCTACCCCTACGTGCGGCATTTCGTTGTGTGGAACGAGTTCAAAGGCTTCTTCGACGACGAACGCAAGCGTTGGCGCGCTGAGGATTACACCGACCTCTACAACGCTGTCTACGACGCGGTGAAAGAAGCCAATCCGGAGAACCAGGTCGGCGGACCGTACCTCGACTTCGCCAGCCTGCCGCCGAATTCACCTGATGCCTCCGAAGAGCTGCACGGCGCTTGGGGTGCGGTGGATCAGCGCGTTCTCGATGCCTTCACCTACTGGAACCAGCACCGCAAAGGTGCCGACTTCGTCGTGGTGGACGGACACGCCACCACCACGACCGGGGCTTCCAACGAGTTCGCGGCGCTGGAGGAGTTCGGTGCGGTCGGGGCCTGGCTGCAGAAGCAGACCGATCTGCCGATCTGGTGGACGGAATGGTATGTGGATCCGGCGTCACTAGATTTTCCACCGGAACACCAAGTGGCGCTGCGAGTTTCGGCCATGATCGAGCTCGCCAGCACCGGGGCGCAGACAGTCCTCTACTGGAATCCGTATCCGAAGGGGGCGGATTGCGCCATCTGCCTGTGGACCGATACCTGGAAGCCTGACGGAGGGCAACCGCTGCCCTTTCTCACCGATGTCATCGAGCGCTTCGTCCGAGATTTTCCGCCGGATGTCGAGCGGCGAAAGGTGCCCGCCGCCGATGGCTTGGTTGCGCTGGAAGCGGGTCGGACGCTGCTGGTCGTCAACACCACCGACGCACCGATCAGCGCCACAGTCCACCGTCAGCAGATGGAGATGTCGCCGTACGAAGTCAAGTGGGTGACGCTGCCGCGCTGGGTGGAAGCCCTCGATTGGGTCGACGACACGTTCGGCTGATCGAGCTAGGCAGGGACGAACTCCACGCCCGCCAGTGCCACCGCGTTGTCACGCTCGGGCGCGGTGACGACGGCGGTGAAACCGTCACCCTCTTTCCAGACGCTGGCCAACAGCGTCTCGCCGGGAAACACCACGCCCGCGAACCGGGCGCCGTAGCTGCCGACCCGGGCGGTGTCGCCGTCGAGCAAGGTGTCGACCATCGCCTTGCAGGTCATGCCGTAGGTACACAGGCCATGCAGGATCGGCCTCGGAAAGCCTGCGGCGGCTGCGAATTCGGGATCCGAATGTAGCGGATTGCGGTCACCGCACATGCGGTATAGCAGTGCCTGTTGCGGCGACACCGCGATCGATATCTCGAAGTCCGCGGCGCGCTGCGGCGGTTCCGACGACGTGGACGGGCCGCGTTCGCCGCCGAAGCCGCCCTCGCCGCGAGCGAAGATCGACCGCTTCTGCTTCCACAAGACGTTGCCGTCCGGCGTGGAAACCGTGGTCTCCGACCAGATCACCGCGGCCTTGCCCTTGTCCCAGATGTCGGTGAACCGGGTGACGGCGACGCCGGTGCCCGACGGCGGGATCGGCCCTGGCGCAGACACCGCTTCGCTTGCGTGCAGCACCTTCGAAAGCTCGATGTCGATACCGGGGAAATGAACGGTGGGTGGTTCGGTCAGGTGGAAGCTTTGCGCCACGTTGGCGAACGTCGGCAACACCTGTGGGGTGCCATCGGTGAGGTACCGCAGTTCGCGCTGGTCCATCGGGTCGCCGCCCGCGCCGAGGGCGAGGTGGTAGAGCTGGATATCGCTACTGGTCCAGGAGAATTCAGCGGGCGGAAGCTCGGCGCCCAGCGCCTCGTCGAGATTGATGGGCATGTGTTAGCTCTTTCCCGCAATGTGCAGTGCTGCCAGGTATCCGAATGTCATCGCGGGGCCGATCGTCCCGCCCGGTCCTGGATAGGTGTGTCCCATGACCGGTGAGCTGACGTTACCCGCCGCGTAGAGACCCTCGATGATCGAACCGTCGTCGCGCAGCGCACGCCCGTGGATGTCCGTACGGACGCCACCCTTGGTGCCCAGGTCGCCTGGCACCATCTTGGCCGCGTAGAACGGCGCCTGCTTGATCTCACCGAGGTTGGGATTCGGCTTGTTCGTCGGATCGCCGTAGTAACGGTCGTATGCGCTCTCGCCGCGCTGGAAGTCCTCGTCCTTGCCGGACCGTGCGAAGCCGTTGAAGCGTTCGATCGTCGCGGTCAGCGCATCGACGGACAACCCCGTCTTCTCGGCCAGCTCCGCAATGGTGTCGGCCTTGACGATGACGCCGGACTCCATCCACTTCTTGGGAATGCGCTGCCCTGGTTGCAATCCCGCGAAGATGTAGCGGTCGCGGTATGTCTGGTCGAAGACCAGCCACGCCGGGATGTTCTCGCCGGGACCGGGGCCCTGGCCGTACTGACCGCCGTACATGTGGTGGCAGGCCTCGACGTAGGGCATCGACTCGTTCATGAACCGCTTACCGGCCATGTTCACGATGATCGACCCGGGGGAGTTGCGTTCGGACAGCGCGAACCACGGTGCGTCCACCAGCGGAACCGTCGGCCCCCACCAGGCGTCTTCCATGATCTCCAGTGCGGCGCCAAGCTTCTCGGCCGCCAGGATTCCGTCACCGGTGTTCGCCTTCGCGCCGACCGTCCACTCGGTGGTGATCGGGGCGCGCTGGTACTTCACGCGCATCTGCTCGTTGTGCTCGAAACCGCCCGACCCGAGAATGACGGCTTTGCGGGCCCGGATGAGTTGCGGCTCGGTCGATTCCGGAGCATTGGTGTCTCGGACGTAGATACCGCGCACCACACCGTCCTCGACATAGAGGTCGGTCAGCGCGGTGTTCAACTGGACCGGCACGCCCACCTTCTGCAGGCCGATGCGCAACGGCGCGATCAGCGCGCGGCCCATGCCGACGAGGTTCTTGCGCCTGGCGTTCGCCCACACCGAGCGCACGCCGACCTTCACGCTGCGCAGCAGCCCGCGCGGGTGGCGCTTCATCTGGTTCAGCCGCACGTAGTCCTGCTGCATCACCACCATGTTCAGCGGCACCTTGCCGTAGGGCGGCTCGAGGCCCTTCTCGTCGGGCCCGAGCTTGCGGGCGTCGAACGGCTTGGGCTCAATCGAGCGTCCCGCGGCCCGCCCGCCCGGTGTCTCGGGGTAGTAGTCGGAGTAGCCCGGCACCCAGCACATCTTCAGCGGCGAGTTCTTGAGCACGAACGACAACATCTCGGGCCCACGCTGCAGATAGGTGTCGATCTTCTCCGCGGGCACGACATCGCCGATGATCGCGTGCAGGTAGGTCCGCGCCGCTGCCGGGCTGTCTTGGACCCCGTCACGCTCGAGGACCTCGTTGTTTGGGATCCACACGCCGCCACCTGACCGCGCAGTGGAACCGCCATAGTGCGGAGCCTTCTCGACGACTACTGTGGAAAGTCCCTGGTGGGCGGCGGTGAGGGCGGCAACCATGCCGGCGGCGCCGCTTCCCACGACGACGACGTCATACTCCTGACCAGTCATGTAGAACACGTTATAGAATTGCCCGGCCTTACAACAACTGCGCCGGTCGAACAAACGAGGGGACTTCGCAAATATGCTCAGCGCCCAGGTGCGTGAACAGCTCGCCGCCGACCTGGCCGAGGCGGAACGCAGCCGCGTGCCCATCACCCCGCTGACCGACGCGCACGCCGACATCGATGTGGTCGATGCCTACGAGATCCAGCTGATCAACATCCGCCAGCGGGTCGCCGAAGGCGCTCGGGTGATCGGTCACAAGGTCGGCCTCTCGTCGGAGGCCATGCAGAAGATGATGAACGTCGACGAACCCGACTACGGGCACCTTCTCGACGAGATGCAGGTCTACGAGGACCGCAAGGTGCCCTCGGCGAACTACCTCTACCCACGGGTGGAGGTCGAGGTCGGCTTCATCCTCGCCGACGACCTGCCCGGTGCCGGATGCACCGAGGACGACGTGCTGGCGGCGACGGCGGCGTTCGCCCCCGCGATCGAGTTGATCGACACCCGCATCACCGACTGGAAGATCAAGCTCTGCGACACGATCGCCGATAACGCGTCGTCGGCGGGCTGGGTGCTCGGTGAGGCCAGGGTGTCGCCGAAGGACATCGACATCCGCAACATCGACGCCGTGCTCACCAACAACGGCGAGGTCGTCGCGGAGGGCCGCAGTGATGCGGTGCTCGGCAACCCGGTCACCGCGGTGGCGTGGCTCGCGCGCAAAGTCGAGGGCTTCGGGGTCCGGTTGAAGGCCGGCGACATCGTGCTGCCGGGGTCGTGCACGCGTGCGATAGATGCACCGCCCGGCAGCAATTTCGTCGCCGACTTCGCCGGGTTAGGTTCAGTCCACCTGAGTTTCGAATAACTAGGAGCACCAATGCCTCAGAAGGCATCAGTCGCCATCGTCGGGTCGGGGAACATCAGCACCGACCTGCTGTACAAACTGCTGCGCTCGGAGTGGCTCGAACCCCGCTGGATGATCGGGATCGATCCCGAGAGCGAGGGCCTCGCGCGGGCGCGCAAGCTCGGGCTGGAGACGTCGCACGAGGGTGTGGACTGGCTGCTGGCCCAGAGCGAGAAGCCGGATCTGGTGTTCGAGGCCACCAGCGCCTACGTGCACCGCGACGCCGCACCGCGCTACGCCGAGGCAGGCATCCGCGCCATCGACCTGACCCCCGCGGCCGTGGGACCGGGTGTCATCCCGCCGGCCAACCTGCGTGAGCATCTGGACGCCCCGAACGTCAACATGGTCACCTGCGGCGGACAGGCCACCATTCCGATGGTGTACGCCGTGTCCCGCGTCGTGGATGTGCCGTACGCCGAGATCGTCGCGTCTGTCTCGTCGGCCTCGGCCGGACCGGGAACGCGGGCCAACATCGACGAGTTCACCAAGACCACGAGTGCGGGCGTCGAGGTCATCGGCGGCGCGAAGCGAGGTAAGGCGATCATCATCCTGAACCCGGCCGATCCGCCGATGATCATGCGCGACACCATCTTCTGCGCCATCCCCGAGGATGCCGACCACGACGCGATCACGCAGTCGATCAAGGATGTCGTCGCCGAGGTGCAGACCTACGTGCCGGGCTACCGGCTGCTCAACGAGCCGCAGTTCGACGAGCCGACGGTGTTCAACGGCGGAAACCACCTGGTCACGACCTTCGTGGAAGTGGAGGGTGCGGGCGACTATCTGCCGCCCTACGCTGGAAACCTGGACATCATGACCGCTGCGGCCACCAAGGTCGGCGAAGAGATCGCGAAGGATCGCGCCTCCGCGGGAACTGGAGCTCAAGCATGAGCACTGACGAGATCTACTTCAACCCCATGTGGGACATCCGGATGACGGACACGTCGCTGCGCGACGGCAGCCACCACAAGCGTCATCAGTTCACCAAGGACGAGGTGCAGGCCATCGTCGCGGCGCTGGACACCGCGGGTGTGCCGGTCATCGAGGTGACCCACGGCGATGGGCTCGGCGGGTCCAGCTTCAACTACGGGTTCTCCAAGACCCCGGAGCAGGAGCTGATCAAGCTGGCCGCCGAGACGGCCAAGGAATCCAAGATCGCCTTCCTCATGTTGCCCGGCGTCGGCACCAAAGAGGACATCAAAGAAGCACAGAACAACGGCGGCGAGATCTGCCGGATCGCCACGCACTGCACCGAGGCCGACGTCTCGATCCAGCACTTCGGGCTGGCCCGCGAGTTGGGCTTGGAGACGGTCGGCTTCCTGATGATGAGCCACACGATCCCGCCGGAGAAGCTTGCGGCGCAGGCACGCATCATGGCCGACGCCGGCTGCCAGTGCGTCTACGTCGTCGACTCCGCCGGTGCGCTGGTGCTCGAGGGTGTGGCCGACCGAGTTTCGGCTCTCGTCGCCGAACTCGGCGATGACGCCCAAGTTGGCTTCCACGGCCACGAGAACCTCGGCCTCGGCGTCGCCAACTCCATCGAGGCCGTGCGGGCGGGCGCCAAACAGATCGACGGCTCGTGCCGCCGCTTCGGCGCCGGTGCGGGCAACGCGCCGGTCGAGGCGCTGATCGGCGTGTTCGACAAGATCGGCGTCAAAACCGGTATCGACTTCTTCGACATCGCCGATGCCGCCGAAGAGGTCGTCGCACCCGCGATGCCGGCCGAATGCCTCCTGGACCGCAACGCGCTGATCATGGGCTATTCCGGTGTGTACTCGAGCTTCCTCAAGCACGCCATCCGCCAGTCCGAGCGTTACGGCGTGCCCGCGCACCAACTGCTGCACCGCGCGGGCCAGCGCAAGCTGATCGGCGGCCAGGAGGACCAGCTGATCGACATCGCGCTGGAGATCAAGCGCGAACAAGAAGCGGCGCCGACGAGCTGACAACACGCGAGGCCGCACAGGCGCTGCTCGAACAGCTGGCCGGGCCGACCGCTGTCCTGCGCGACGACCAATGGACCGCGATCGAGGCGCTCGTCGTCGCACGGCGCCGGGCATTGGTCGTCCAGCGCACCGGCTGGGGTAAGTCGGCGGTGTACTTCATCGCCGCCAAACTGCTGCGCGAAGCGGGCCGGGGCCCGACGGTGATCGTGTCGCCGCTGCTGGCGCTGATGCGCAACCAGGTGGGCGCCGCCGAACGGGCCGGGGTGCATGCCGCCACCATCAACTCCAGCAACGTCGCCGACTGGGACGAGATCAACGAGCGCGTGCACCGACGCGAGCTCGATGTCCTGCTTGTCAGCCCGGAACGGTTGAACAATCCCGACTTTCGCGATCAGGTGCTGCCCGCGCTGGCGCACGACGCCGGTCTTGTCGTCGTCGACGAGGCGCACTGTGTGTCGGACTGGGGCCACGATTTCCGGCCCGACTACCGACGCATCCGCACCCTGATCGGTGAACTCGGTGCCGACGTGCCGGTGCTGGCGACCACGGCCACTGCCAATGACCGGGTCGTCGACGACGTCGCCGCCCAACTCGGCGTCGGAGGCAAGGACACGCTGGTGCTGCGCGGCGGCTTGGATCGCGAGTCGCTGCGACTATCGGTGGTCAACGCCGGCAATCCGGCACAACGCGCGGCTTGGCTTGCAGCACACATCGATTCGCTGCCCGGATCGGGGATCGTCTACACCCTCACCGTCGCTCAGGCGCATGACGTCGCGTCGCTGTTGCGTGAGCAGGGCCACGACGTCGCCGCGTACACCGGGTCCACCGAAGCCGCCGAACGCGAACAGCTCGAGGCGGATCTGCTGGCCAACTGGGTCAAGGCGCTGGTGGCCACGTCGGCGCTGGGCATGGGGTTCGACAAACCCGACCTCGGCTTCGTCGTCCATCTAGGTGCCCCGTCCTCGCCGATCGCCTACTACCAGCAGGTCGGCCGCGCAGGACGAGCCACGGAGAGCGCGCAGGTCATCTTGCTGCCCGGCCACGAAGACCAGGACGTCTGGCGGTATTTCGCCTCGGTGGCGTTCCCGTCGGAGTCCATGGTGCGCAACGTGATTGGCGTGCTGGACCCGGAGCGGCCGCAGTCAACACCCGCGCTCGAGCCCCTCGTGGACCTGGGGCGGTCGAGGTTGGAGATGGTGCTCAAGGTGCTCGACGTCGACGGCGCCGTGCGCCGCGTCAAGGGTGGCTGGGTCGGCACCGGAGCGGCATGGGAGTACGACGAGCCGCGGTACCGCAAGCTCGACGAAGCCCGCAAGCGCGAACAGCAGGCGATGCTGGACTACCAGGCGACCGACGGGTGCCGGATGGCGTTTCTGCGTGGCCAACTCGACGACCCGTCACTCGAGGTGGGCGAGCGGTGTGGTCGCTGCGACAACTGCACGGGCGAACACGTCAGCGCCGATGTCGACCCGGCTACCACGGAGGCGACCAGACGACGGCTCATGCGTCCCGGTGTGGAACTCGCGCCGCGCAAGCAATGGCCGTCCGGGCTGGCCAAGCTCGGCATCGACCTCAGCGGCAGGATCGCCGACGGCCCGGAACCAGGACGCGCCATCGGCAGGCTGACGGATCTCGGGTGGGGTGCGCGGTTGCGGCGCGTGCTCGACGAACCCGACGCCGAGGTATCCGACGACCTGGTGGCCGCCGCGGTGAAGGTGCTGGCTTCCTGGGACTGGGCGCAGCGGCCGACGGCGGTGATGGCACTGGATTCAGACCGCCACCCGACGCTTGTTTCCTCGCTGAGCCGCGAGCTTGCCCGACTCGGAAGGCTGACCGACCTCGGCACGCTGCACTACTCGCCGACGCGGCGACCGGCGACCGCGGCGAACTCGGCCTACCGCGTCGCTGCACTCGATGCGGCGTGGCTGGCCCCCGATCCCGGCCTTGTCGCCGCAGTCGGCGGACCGGTGCTGCTCGTCGACGACCTCTCCGACAGTGGGTGGACGCTGACCATGGCCGCCAGGGTCGTGCGCGCGGCGGGGGCCCCCGCCGTCCTTCCCTTCACGGTGGCCACCACCAGCTGACACGCCGGGCCGGCCAGGCGTTTGTTTAAGCCCGACCCCACATCGGTTACGCCTTTGACAGCGACCACGAGGTCGCCGACTAGAGGAGTGATTTGATGAAGATGTCCGAGAAGACCGTTCGACGCGGCCTGTACGGCATGTTCGCCGGGGGTCTACTTGCTTTCGGTTCCGCGGCCATCGTGATTCCGGTCGTGAATGCCCAGCCCGCGCCGGGTCCGGGTACGGAGCCCGAGAACTGCAGCGTCAGCACGATCGCCGACACGTCACGCACGGTGGCGGAGTCCACCAGCGCCTATCTGGCCACGAACCCGGACGCCAATAACGCGCTGACGCAGATTGTGACCACGTCACCTGCCGATGTGACGCAGGGCTTCCGCACGTACTTTGCGGAGAATCCGAAGGTCGAAACCGAGCTGATGACAATCAACCAGCCGGCCATCGATCTGGCCAGCCAGTGTGGTGTCCAGGTGGCACCGACCCCGATCACCGAGGCGCTGACTGACCTCTAACAGCTAACTGAATCTCCACCGCTCAATCGCGTCGGCTGCTCTGCCGGCGCGATTGAGTGTTTCCCAGCTGAGCGCTGACCGCATCGGCGGTCGCCACCAGCGCGCGGGCCCGCTCGACAATCTCGTTGTCCGTCAGTGACTTTCCGATGTGCATCGAAGCCACCATCACCTGACGCTGGTTGTGGTCGTAGACCGGTGCCGAGATCACGCTGATGTCATGTCGCTTCCGGCCGGCCTGCCCGTTTTCGTCGCGCAGGTACACGCGCTCACCGATGTCGGAGACCAATTCGCCGAGGAGCGCGCGCAATTCGTCGGGCAGGTTGCTCGACATCCCCGCCATCAATGAGTAGAGCCGTCGACCGCCGGGCGTCAGCCGCTCGACCAGATAGCCGTCCTCGCGGCACCTGGCGATCACCCTGTTGAGCCGGTCCGAATGAGTGCGCAGCGGGATCGTCGGTTCCTTGGCGAGCCAATTGCGTTCGGCCTCTTCATCCCACAGCACGAACATCAATCCGACGGGTGGGGCGAACGGATAGCTCTGCCCCACCTCGACGCCCGGACTGGCACCGGCGGGAGCCACCAGGTCCAGCAGTGTGATCCGGTCGTCGATGACACCGGACAGCGCCGCGGTGACCCCGAACCGCGCCGACAGCCTCCGCAGTTCTTCGCGTGCCGCCGGACTGACCCGCATCGACTCCTGCGCTTTGTGGCCGAGAGTGATCAACGACGGACCAAGGCGGTAGGTCTTGTCGGTGGAGTCGCGCACGAGGTATCCCGCATCGGCGAGGGACGTCACGATGCCGAGGCACGTCGGCTTGCTCAGTCCGACCCGGCGGGCGAGATCGGACACCCCGAACCGCTCCGTGGGGCGGCCCGCCAGGTAGTCGAGGATCCGTACGACCCGGTCGGTGGGGGGCGACGCGCGGCCGGAAGACTCGGGGGCGGACACCCGTGCAGCATACATTTCGGTCCATATATGTACCGAAGCGGTCGATATATTGACTCTTGTTAGAACGCGTTCTAGTTTCAAAGGGTGTTTTCGCAGCCATTGATCGACGCGATCGCCGAGGCGGAAAGCCTTGTCGCCGCCGCTCCGTTCATCGAATCCGAAGCTGACCTGCTCGAGGGCCTGCAATACCTGGCGGGTTGTATCTCGGGATGTACGCATCTGGCGTTCGACTACGACCGCGACCATCCGTTCATGCAATCCGGTACCGGCCCGTTCACCAAGATGGGCCTGGACAATCCGGATGCGATGTACTTCGGCACCCGGGTGCAGCCCGGCTACGAGTACGTCGTCACCGGCCACCGTGGCACCACCACGGACCTCTGCTTCCAGATGCTCGGTGGTGAGTACACCGACGACAACGTCCCGCCGAGCCAGGCCGCGTTCGACGACCGTGAGCTCGACATCGACGCCGACGGTAACTACGAGTGGCGGGTCACCCCGACAAGCCCGTCGCAGTTGGTGGTCCGCGAGGTCTACAACGACTGGTCGGCGCGGCGCGGGTACATCAGTATCGCCAGAACCGACACCGCGGGCACCGCGCCGCCGCCGTTGACCCGGGAGCTGATCGAGAAGCGCTATGCGGTCGCGGGTAAGCAGCTCGTGCAGCGGGTGAAGACATGGCTGCAGTTTCCGCAGTGGTTCTACAACACGCTGCCGGTAAACACGATGATCGCGCCGCGGCTCACGCCGGGTGGTCTGGCGACGCAGTATTCGTCGGTCGGCCACTTCGACCTCGCACCGGATCAGGCGATGATCATCACGCTGCCGGTCACCGATGCGCCGTACCTGGGCTTCCAGCTGGGCAGTCTCTGGTACATCTCGCTGGACTACATCAACCACCAGACGTCGCTCAATGGCACTCAGGCGCAAGCGGATCCGGACGGCAAGATCCGCTACGTCGTCTCGGATGCGAACCCGGGCGTGACGAATTGGGTGGAGACCCTCGGCCACCGCAAGGGCTACCTGCAGTTCCGTTGGCAGCGGCTCTCCCGTGAACTGACGGAGGCCGACGGCCCGAGCGTCGAGGTGGTCGACATCGACAAGGTGGCCGCCGCGCTGCCCAACTACGGGGCCAACAAGATTTCAGACGAGGACTGGCGGGCGCGGATCGCGTTGCGTCAGAAGCAGATCGGCGACAGGATGGTGGGTTAGGTGTCCGCGGAACTTTTGAAAGACAAAGTTGTCGTTATTTCCGGCGTCGGCCCGGCGCTGGGCACCACGCTCGCCAGGCGATGTGCTGAAGCGGGTGCGGATCTGGTGCTGGCCGCCCGCACCGTCGAGCGGCTCGAGGACGTCGCAAAGCAGATCACCGACATCGGCAGGCGTGCGGTCACGGTGGGTACTGACATCACCGACGAAGCGCAGGTGAGCAACCTCGTCGACCAGACGCTGGCGGCGTACGGCAAGGTCGACGTACTGATCAACAACGCCTTCCGGGTGCCGTCGATGAAGCCGTTCGCCAACACGACGTTCGAGCACATGAAGGACGCCATCGAGCTGACGGTGTTCGGCGCGCTGCGGATGATCCAGGGCTTCACGCCTGCGCTGGCCGAGTCCAAGGGCTCCGTCGTCAACGTGAACTCCATGGTGGTGCGCCACTCGCAGGCCAAGTACGGCGCCTACAAGATGGCGAAGTCGGCGCTGCTGGCGATGTCGCAGACATTGGCGACCGAACTCGGCGAGCAGGGTATCCGCGTCAACTCCGTTCTGCCCGGCTACATCTGGGGTGGAACCCTGAAGGGCTACTTCGAGCACCAGGCCGGGAAGTACGGCACCAGTGTCGAGGACATCTACAACGCGGCCGCCGCCGGATCCGACCTGAAACGGCTGCCGACCGAGGACGAGGTCGCATCGGCGATCCTGTTCATGGCCAGTGATCTGTCCAGCGGTATCACCGGGCAGGCGCTGGACGTCAACTGCGGGGAGTACAAGGCCTGATGACTAGGACCGACGTCGGCACCGTCGACGATCTGCACGCCTCGGCGACGAAGGCGTGCGGACTCGACGATTTCGGTGTCGATGACGACAACTACCGCGAGGCACTTGCCGTCCTGCTGGAATCATTCCGGCGCGATGCGGACCTCACCGAAATCGGTAGCAAGATGAACCGGTTCTTCGTGCGCAACGCACTGGTGGCTCGACTGGTGTCGGAGGCGGCTTGGAAGCAGTACCCCGAACACGCCGACGTGACGATCGAGCGTCCCATCTTCGTCACCGGGCTGCCGCGCACGGGCACGACCGTCATTCACCGACTGCTCACCGCCGACCCGCGGCATCAAGGGCTGGAACTCTGGCTGGCCGAGTTTCCACAACCCCGTCCGCCGCGCGAGACATGGTCGGAGAACCCGGTTTTCGCGCAGATCGACGCCCAGTTCGCCAAGGCGCATGCGGAAAATCCGGACTACACCGGTCTGCACTACATGACTGCCGACGAGGTGGAGGAGTGCTGGCAGCTGCTGCGCCAGTCGCTGCATTCGGTGTCCTACGAGACGCTGTCCCATCTGCCGACGTATTCACAGTGGCTGGCCAAGCAGGACTGGACCAAGCCGTATCAGCGGCATCGCAAGAACCTGCAGTTGATCGGTCTCAACGACGCCGAGAAGCGCTGGGTGCTCAAGAATCCGAGCCATCTGTTCGCGCTCGACGCGATTTTCAAGACGTATCCGGATGCTCTCATCGTGCAGTGCCATCGACCCGCGGAGACCATCATGGCGTCGATGTGTTCGCTGGCGCAGCACACGACCGAAGGATGGTCGAACTCGTTCGTCGGCGCGCAGATCGGCGCGGACGCCATGGAGACGTGGACGCGAGGTCTCAAGCGTTTCAACGAGGTTCGGGCCGATCTTGACCAGGCGCAGTTCTGCGACGTCGACTACTTCGAGTTCGTCAAGGATCCGGTGTCGGCAGTCGAGGGCATCTATTCGCACTTCGACATCGAGTTCACCGACGAGGCCCGCACGGCGATTACCGAGAGCCACGCCGAAAGTCAACAGGGCCCGCGCGCGCCGAAGCACACGTACTCACTCGCCGACTACGGGCTGACCGACGAGCAGGTCAAGGAGCAGTTCAAGGGGCTGTGACGGTCAGGCCGTCGTATTGGCCAGCCGTTCAATGCGATCCAATGCATCGGTGGCCAGGGTCTCCACGGGATAACCGCCGACCGGACCGCATGTCGAAATCTCGATCGCCGCATTGTGGGCAGCGACGAACGTACTGTCGCAGGCCCAGTCGTTGGCTGTGAAGGACCACAGCAGGATGTTGGGCGAACTGGACGTCACCGGGGGCAGCAGCGTGAAGTCATACGAGCGGCCTTTCATGTCGGTGACCGTGAACGGAGTATCCGCACACGACTGCAGCGTCTGCTTCGCCTGCGCCAGTGCATTCTTCGCGTCGTAGTCTGCCCGATACACGCCGACCATCTCCTCGATGTACACCTGGCGGCCCACGTCGTCGACCATCCAGTGCCCGCCGTCGGTCGCAGCCGGATCGTGGTCGAAAATGAACGGCGGATCCACCTCTTTGGCGACGCCGCTGCACTCGCTGGGTTCGACGGTGGAGAACAGATTCCCGTCGTACTTCTCGACTTTGGCGCTCAGCAGGTCCTTGACCTGCCCGGCGGTGATAGGAGCCACCGGCGGCGCGGCCTTCGGTGGGGTGTCAACGACGTCGGTGCAGCCCGGAACCAGTGCGAGTGCGAGCAGAAGCACCGACCACCGCGCCGCCATGGTGGAAGCTAGCCGTCGCCGGGCGAGGGTGCCGACGACATCTCCTCGAGACAGCCTTCGACCACAGCGTGTTTGATACTGCCCGCGAGCTTGGGACAGGACCGCTCCCGTGCCGGATCGCCGCCGGCCTCCCGGATCTCCTTGAAGTACGCGCAGCGCCGGGTTGCCTCGGAGTTCCACTGCACCGACGTCTGCGCGGGACCGAGCTTCTTCACCTCGACCGCCACGTGGCAGAACCGGCAGTCGACCGAAACCAGCCCCGATCTCAGGTAACGCTCACGGTCGCGTGCGGTGGCCTCCCGAAGTGCCTCGGCCCGGTCGTCGCCGAAAGCCGGTGCCTTGGACCAACTTCGAGCGCCCGTTTCCTTCGGACCCCCGGCCTCGCCGTGCGCGTGGTCGTCGTCATGAACGCCGTGCAGAAGCAGCATCGACCTGGCTAGCTGGTCGACGTCGGCGGGGCCGACAATCTGACCGGAGTCAGGGGCGTCCTCACGCGGGGTCATGAGCTCGCGTGCTCTGCCTTTTCATTCTCGTCCTGCTCCTTGGCCTGAGTCTTGAGGTTCTCCTCGACCTCGACATGCCACTTCTCGTTGGCCACCGTGGTGTCGACCTCGATCTCGAAGCGGTCGGTCATGTCGGGAGTCACGTCGGCGACGTCGACATAGAACTGCTGATACCAGCGGCGCATCTGGTAGACCGCGCCGTCCTCCTCGACGAGCAGCGGGTTGTCGATGCGCGTCTTGTGCTTCCAGATCTCGACGTCCTGCAGAAAGCCCTTGCTGACGCCCTCGGTGAACACCCGCGCGAGCTTGTCGGTGGTCGCCTCGTCCAGGCCCTTGGGCTTCTCGACGATGACACCCCACTGCAGCACGAACGAGTCCTGGGTGACCGGGTAGTGGCAGTTGATCAGGATCGACTCGGCCTTGAACCCGCCGTAGTTGTTGTGCAACCAGTTGATCATGAATGACGGCCCGAAGTAGGACGCCTCCGAATCCAGGTGCGCCTCACCGTAGGAGGTGCCCAGATCGCTGACGTCGGGCCTGCCCACGTTGTGCAGGTACTGCGACGCGATGTGGCCCTCGAAGACATTCTTGAAGTACGTCGGCAGGCCGAAGTGGATGTAGAAGAAGTGCGCCATGTCGGTGACGTTGTCGATGATCTCGCGGCAGTTGCTGCCCTCGATGAGCATCGTGTTCCACCGCCAGTCGGTCCACCCGTCATCGGCGAACTCCGGGATGTCGGGGATGCGCACCTCTTCTTGAGGTGGGTTGCCCTCGTGGTCGTGCCAGACGAACAGCAGACCACCGCGGACGTCGGTGTGCCAGGCCTTGGTGCGGGCCAGTCGGGGGGTGCGCTTGGCGTAGGGCACCAGCTTGCACTTGCCGTCGCCACCCCAGCGCCAGTCGTGGAACGGGCAGGCGATCTCGTCGCCCTTGATCGTGCCCTGCGCCAGGTTGCCGCCCATGTGCCGGCAGTAGCCGTCCAGCACCTTGAGGTCGCCGTTGGAGTCGGCGAAGACCACGAGCATGGTGCCGAAGATCTCCACACCGTGCGGCTTGCCGTCGAGGTAGTCCTTCACAGGACCGAGGCAGTGCCAACCGCGCGCGAACCGGTCCGGGAGCGCCCCGGTGTCGATTTCGCGGACGGCTGCTGTTTCGGTAGTCACGGTGGGCCTCCCGTTTCTGTGGCTCTAACTAGAACACGTTACAGTTTTTCCCTGCGGCCGCGCAATCAAACGCATCTACCTGCTTTTTCGCGCGGGCACTATCGCGAGACAACTGCGGTATATCTAGACAATGCCGTTGTACTCGTTCGAGGGGCGATCACCGATCGTCGATCCCAGTGCTTTCGTCGCTCCGACCGCCACTCTGGTCGGTGACGTGCATGTGGAGGCGGGTGCTTCGGTGTGGTTCAACGCGGTACTCCGGGCGGATTTCGCCCCGATCGTCGTCCGCGAGGGCGCGAACGTGCAGGACTGTTGTGTGCTGCACGCCCCACCGGGCATCCCGGTCGACGTCGGACCCGGTGCGACGGTCGCGCACGGGTGCGTGGTGCATGGCGTGCACATAGGCGCCCAGGCCGTGCTGGCCAACCACTGCACGGTGCTCGACGGCGCGGTCATCGGCGCACGCAGCCTGATCGCGGCGCATTCGCTGGTCATCGGCGGCACCAAGATCCCCGACGAGGTGGTGGTGACCGGCGCCCCGGCGAAAGTCCGCGGACCCGTGGCGGGGACCGGCGCGGAGATGTGGGTGAAGACCAATCCCGGCGCTTATCAGGATCTGGCCCGTCGCTACATCGCGGGGCTGCAGCTCATCCCCGAGTAGCGCGTACCGTAGCCGCATGTCGTTCGGTCAGGTCACAGCGCTGTGGCGCTACCCGGTGAAGTCCCTCGGCGGCGAGCAGCTCGAGCAGATCGACATCGGCGCCCGCGGTCTGCGCGGCGACCGGTTGTGGGCGGTTCGCGACCTCGAACGCGACGTCACCGCGACAGCCAGGCGCATCCCTGCCCTGCTCGGTGTAACGGCTCGCTATGCGCATCCGGTCGGTGCCGACGCCGGCCCAGGTAATGCGCCCGAGGTCCAGATCACCTTCCCCGACGGCAGTGTGTGCTCCAGCAGCGACCCCGATGTGCACAAGAAGCTCTCCGAGCTGGCCGATCGCGATGTCCGTCTGACCGCACTGCCACCCGCCGACGACACTTCGCTGCACAAGCTGAGCCGCGACGAGCGCGAGAACATGTCGATCGCCGCGCTGCGCAAGGACTTCGGGATCGCCGAAGGTGAGAAGTTCCCGGACATGTCGATGCTCCGGGTCACCGACCTGACTTTGCTGGGCAGGTACTCGACGCCGCCGGGCATGTTCGTCGACTTGGCGCCCGTCCATGTCATGACCAAAACGAGCCTGGCGACCATCGGCGCCGAACTCGGTGGTGACCCCGACGCCGTCGATGTGCGCCGCTTCCGCCCCAACATCCTGCTCACAGTCGCCAATCCCGAGGACGGGCTGCCCGAGTCGCAGTGGACCGGCGGACGCCTCTCGCTCGGCGGGGCCGTGCTCGCGGTGACGATGCCGACCATCCGGTGCGTCGTGCCGAGTCGTGCGCAACCCGGCCTCGAGGTCGACCGCCGAATCACCAAGGCGGTCGCGTCCCGGGCCGGACGCTGCCTGGGGACCTATTGCTGGGTGAACGTCGGCGGTCCGGTCAGCGTCGGTGACGAGGCGACGCTGAAGGAGAGCAGGAATCGTGTGCTCGCCGATGCCGCCCGCCGTGCGAAGCGGTTCGCGTTCGGCGTGGCGACGTCGGCCATGGAACGACTCGGACGCTAACCGGCCGGCGCCAACCCGGTTCGCAGTGCGATCTGCTGCATCTTGCCGATGTTGAGGACGAACTGGTCAGTGGTGACGTCACCCGGAGCGCTCTGGAACTCCAGACGTACCAACGCCGGGCCCTCGTTGAACAGCAGCAGTGTGGTGGCCTTACTGCCGTCCGCCGACGTGCCGACGGCCATCGTGCCATTGCTGCCGACCGGCGCCGGACGGGTGGTGGCGCCGGTGATCGTGGAGCCGATGGTGGGCAGCGCCGCCTTCAGGGTGTCGGCGGCCGTCTCGGCATCCGCATAGATCACGATGGTGTCGGAGATGGCCCTGGTGTCGTCCTGGTTGACGAACAACGCACTGGCACCGGGCAGTCCGTCCGGACCGGACGGTGTGCTCGACTGCTCGGTGAACATGTCCTCGTCGTCGCTGAGGTCACCTGGCTGGAGCAGCAATCGGCTGTAGTCGGCCTGTTGGTCCGTCTTGGTGGTGCTCGGAGCGGCCGACGCTGATGAGGTCGTTGACGCAGGCAGGCTCGGAACGGTACCGGCGGGGCCAGTGCCGGATGAGTCACATCCGATCGCTGCCACGCACATCAACGCTGCCAAGGCCGCGGTGGATCTGGATCGCATACCTCCACCGTGCCACAGCCGGAGGGGCGCTAGATTTTGCGAGCGCTCGCCGTCGCCCGGTCGAGCTCCCAGAACGCCCGCAGTGCAACGATCTTGCCGTCGTCGTTCACGCGGTAGGTGAACACACCTTCGGCTTTCACCTCGTAGCCGGCGGCCCTGATCACGATGTGGCCAACGTTGGCCTCCTCGTTGCCGCACTGGTACGTCTGCTCGAAGTGAAAGGTCAGGTCGCTCGGGGCGATCGCCTTGTCGTAGAACAGTGCGATTGCTTCCTTGCCGCGGTGACCCTTACCCTCCGGATCGAAGTGCGACGGCCCTATCGGATCCTCGACGACGGCGTCGTCGGCGAAGTTCGCCAGCCAGGCATCCTTGTCGTGTGCGATCGCCGCCTCGCGAGAACGCTTGCCCGCCAGGTGAACCGGGGCGTTCGGGTCGGTGACCGCCATGCGTCAGTCCTGCCAGCCAGAGTGGATGTAGGTATCGGCGAAGCGCTTCATCGCGTCCTTCTTCTGCTCCACCGGTGCGTCGAAGGCGAGGCCCTCGAACACCCACGGAATCCCGATGTAGTCGGTGACACCCGCCGCGACGAGGTCGCGGTGGCCGTCGACACCGAACTTGTCGATACACACGGCCTGGTATTCGAACGGGTCGTCGGCACGCCCGCTCTCGGCCAGCAGCTTCTTGATCTTGCCGATCGTCTCGGCTAGCTGGTCGCAGGTCATCATCGCGCTGGTCCATCCGTCACCGATGCGGACGGCGCGTTTGAGCGCGACATCAGTGTGCCCGCCGACGTAGAACGGCACCGGCTCCGACGGTGCCGGGCTCATCTGCAGCCGGTCGAAGTCGTAGAACTCGCCGTGGTGTTCGACCATGCCGCCGGCGAGCACCAGCTTGATGACATCGATCATCTCGTCGACTCGTTTGCCGCGCTTCGCGTAGGGCACCCCGCACCACTCGAATTCCTCGGGAGCCCAGCCGATCCCGACGCCGAAGCCGAATCGGTTGTTGGTGAGGTTTGCCACCGACCCGACCTGTCGGGCCAGTAGCAGCGGATTCCGCGAACCGAGCTTCATCACGTTGGTGTAGAAGCGCAGCTTCGACGTCACCGCACCCAATGCACCCGCGAGGATCAACGGATCGACCCAGGGCGAGTTCTCATCGAACATCCGCTTGCCGTCGGCAGTGTAGGGATAGTCGACGGACTGCTCCTCGAAATAGAAGATCGAGTCCGGCAGCGCGATGTTGTCGAAGCCGAGTTCTTCAGCCGTTTTGGCGATTTCGATCAGCTGGTCGAGTGGGCTGAACGCGATGCTGATGGTGTACTGCATGCGAGTCACGGTTTGTCAGCTCCCACGACCCACATCGAGTAATACTGTGCGCCACCGCCGTACGCGTGGCCCAGCGCTTTGCGAGCGCCCGGGACCTGATGATCGCCGCCCTTGCCCATCACCTGGATCGCCGACTCGGCGAACCGGATCATCCCGGAGGCGCCGATCGGATTCGACGACAGCACACCGCCGGAGGCATTGAGCGGAATGCGGCCGGTGATCTCGGTTTCGCCCGCCTCGGTGAGCTTCCACCCCTCGCCTTCCTTGGCGAAGCCGAGGCTCTCCAGCCACATCGGCTCGTACCAGGAGAACGGCACGTAGACCTCGGCGGCGTCGATTTCATCGATCGGGCTCTTGATGCCCGCTGCTTTCCACAGGGCGGCCGCGGCGTCCCGGCTGGCCTGCGGGTTGACCTGGTCGCGACCCGCGTAGGCAAGCGGTTCGGTGCGCAGCGACGTGGCATGAATCCAGGCGACCGGGTGACCGTTGGCGATATGCGCTTCTGCTGCTTCCTCGTTGCCGATCACCATGGCCGCAGCGCCGTCGGACGAGGGACAGGTCTCGTCGTAGCGGATCGGGTCCCACAGCATCGGGGACTCCATCACCTTCTCGACGGTGATGTCGGGCTGGTGCAGATGAGCCAACGGGTTCTTGGCGCCGTTGCGCCGATCCTTGACCGCGACGATCGCGCCGATGTGGCTCGGTGCACCCGAGCGACGGATGTAGGCGCGGATGTGCGGCGCGAAGTAGCCACCGGCGCCCGCACCGACCGGCTTGGTGAACGGCACCGGAATGCTCAACGCCCACATGGCGTTCGACTCGGACTGCTTCTCCCACGCCATCGTCAGCACGCGCTTGTACTTGCCGGACTGCACGAGGCTGGCGGCGACGATCGCGGTCGAGCCACCCACCGAGCCGGCCGTGTGCACGCGGATCAGTGGCTTGTTCGTGGCGCCGGTGGCGTCGGCCATGAACAGCTCCGGCATCATCACGCCCTCGAAGAAGTCGGGCGCCTTGCCGACCACCACGGCGTCGATGTCGTCGAACGTCGAGCCCGAGTCCTCGAGCGCCCGGTCGATGGCCTCGCGAACCAGACCGTTCATCGACACGTCGTGGCGCTTGGCGACGTACTTCGTCTGCCCGGTGCCGAGCACCGCTGCCAGGTGCTTTTGGGATGGACCCGCCATCTAGTTCTTCCCTTCCAGAACGGCAACCAGATTCTGTTGCAGCGCAGGGCCACTGGTCGCGTGGGCCAGCACCCGCTGCGCGGAGCCGTCGAAGATGTGCTGTGCCGCGAAGCCGATGCGCTCCAGACCGGCCGAGAACATCGGGTTGGCCGCGAGGGGGCCACCTGAGGGATTGATCTTCGTCTTGTCCGTCAGCCCGATGGCTTCCTTCAGGATCAGCTGTTGATGGGTGAACGGTGCGTAGATCTCCGCCACCTCGATCGAACCCGCATCCCCGC
The DNA here is from genome assembly GCF_032883055.1 of Mycobacterium sp. 29Ha. NCBI lineage: Bacteria > Bacillati > Actinomycetota > Actinomycetes > Mycobacteriales > Mycobacteriaceae > Mycobacterium > Mycobacterium sp. 29Ha. The sequence goes on along the minus strand of NZ_JAMQTI010000007.1, from coordinate 208,080 downwards.
CGGTCGCAGTCTTGGCCGACGCCGCGGTCGACGGCGAGGTGGTCAGATCGCGCGCACCGAGGATCGGCGTCTCGATGCGGTGCTCGATACCCGTTATCCAGGCCGGGTTTTCACGCAGTTCCCGTGCTTTGTCGCCGGCGGCGAGGACGATCGCCGACGCGCCGTCGGTGATCGGGGCGATGTCATGGCGGCGCAGTGGATCGGCGAAGAACGGCCGGGACAGCAACTCGTCGACGCTTCCGGTGACCTCTTCTTTGTCGGTACGTCCGCCCGCGGCGTAGGAATCCAGCGCCACCTGAGCCATCTGCTCGGCGGTCCATTTGCCGGCGTCCAGGCCTGCCCGGGCCTGCAGACCGGCCATCGACACCGAGTCCGGCCACAGTGGCGCGACGGTGTAGGGATCGGTCTGCAATGCCAGAACGCGTCGCAGCGTGCCCGCTGATGACTTACCGAACCCGTAGACCAATGCGGTTTCGACCTGACCGGTGAGCAGCTTGATGTAGGCCTCGTACAGCGCCCACGCTGCGTCCATTTCGACGTGGCTTTCGTTGATCGGTGGAACCGCACCGATCGAGTCGATCGCCGAAATGAACGAGAAGGCCCGGCCGGCAAGGTAGTCCGAGGAGCCCGAACACCAGAAGCCGATGTCGGTCTGCTGCAGGCCCAGCTCGTCGTACAGCTTGCCGAAGCACGGCATCAACATCTCGACCCCGTTGGTGGTGCCGTCGGTGCGGCGGACGTGGGGTGCGTGTGCGAAGCCCACCACTGCTACATCATTCGAACCAGTCATCAAAGGGCCCTTTACAGGTGGTGCTTGTAGGTGTCGTAATCCGCGTCGGGCTCGCCCGTCGGCCGGAAGTAGTCGATGTTGTCGATGCCCAGGCCCCATTGCTCGCGAGGCTTCCACACGGCCTGCACCCGCATGCCCATCCGGACGTCCGCCGGGTCGATCTCGGTGACCAGATGCAGGAACGGGATGTCGGCACCGTCGAGAAGGACGTACGCCGCGACGTAGGGCGGCTTGATGCGCTGTCCGGGAAACGGGATGTTGATGATGGCGAAGGTGGTGACGGTGCCCTTGTCGTCGAGTTCGAGGAACTCGTCGAGTTCCAGGCCGGTGGCCGGATCGGCCTCCTTGGGCGGGAAGTACACGGGGCCTGGCTTATCGCCGCGTCCCTTCCTGGTCCGCGCCGCGAGCAGCTTGCCTTCCTCGAGCGCACGCAGGAACCTGCTCTCGGGCAGCGAGGCGGTGTGCTGGATCTCGATCATCGACGGCGCCACCTGGATCTTGACCGGTTCGCGATCGTCGGGCTTGCCTTCGGGTTCCGTGTCTTCGCCAGGCAGAAACCAGGCGATGTCGGTGATCGCGCCGACCGGTTCGTCGATCCAGTGCGCATGCACCCTGGTGCCGGTGCTGATCGCGTCCGACGACCCGGCGTCCACCGCGTGCAGCAGCGGGGTGTCGGCGCCGTCGAGCTTGATCAACGCCCACGCGAACGGCTTGTCGAGCGGCTGGCCCTCCAGCGGCGTCGACTGCCAGGTCCACGACATGACCGTTCCGACGCTGCTCACCGGTACGACCTCGGTCAGGGGCTCGTACGTCACGGGGTCATACTCAGCGGGCGGCACGTGCACCCGCCCGTCCGAACCGCGTACGCCGACGATCCGTCGCTCTCGCAGGGCGGTGAAGAACTGGGATAGGAGTGGTCCGACTGAACGGGTGTAGTCGAAAGAAAGCCGTAACGGCGCCGAAAGTGGCGGCTCATGCGGATCGATCTGCACCGGGCTGCTTTGGCTGGTGGTCACGGCATCGAGTAGAACAGGTTCTAAGAATGGTTTCAACCACGGGTCGGAAGGCGGACTGATGAAGCTAGGACTGCAGCTGGGTTATTGGGGCGCGCAGCCGCCGGAGAACCACGCCGAACTGGTCGCGGCCGCCGAGGAGGCCGCGTTCGACACCGTGTTCACCGCGGAGGCGTGGGGTTCGGACGCATACACGCCGTTGGCCTGGTGGGGCCGTGAAACGACCAAGATGCGCCTGGGCACCTCGGTCATCCAGCTGTCGGCCAGGACGCCGACCGCGTGCGCGATGGCCGCCCTCACGCTGGACCACCTGTCCGGCGGCAGGCACATCCTCGGCCTCGGGGTGTCGGGGCCGCAGGTGGTCGAGGGTTGGTACGGCGCCAAGTTCCCCAAGCCGCTGGCCCGCACCCGCGAGTACATCGACATCCTGCGCCAGGTCTGGGCCCGCGAGGCGCCGGTGCACAGCGACGGCCCGCACTACCCGCTTCCGTTGACGGGCGAGGGGACCACCGGGCTCGGCAAGAACCTGAAGCCGATCACCCACCCGCTGCGCGCCGACATCCCGGTGATGCTGGGCGCCGAGGGACCGAAGAACGTCGCGCTGGCCGCCGAGATCTGTGACGGCTGGCTGCCTATCTTCTACTCGCCGCGGATCGCCGGCATGTACAACGAGTGGCTCGACGAGGGTTTCGCGCGTCCCGGCGCGCGGCGCACCCGCGAGACGTTCGAGATCTGCGCGACCGCACAGGTCGTCGTCACCGACGATCGCGCCGAGATCATGGAGTTGATGAAGCCCCATCTGGCGCTCTACATGGGCGGGATGGGCGCCGAGGACACCAACTTCCACGCCGACGTCTACCGCCGCATGGGGTACGCCGAGGTGGTCGACGACGTCACCAAGTTGTTCCGTTCCGATCGCAAGGACGAGGCGGCGAAGATCATCCCGGACGAGCTCGTCGACGATTCGGCGATCGTGGGTGACCTCGCCTACGTGCAGGAACAGATCAAGGCGTGGGAGGCCGCCGGCGTGACGATGATGGTCGTCGGCGCGCGATCACCCGAGCAGATTCGGGACCTCGCCGCACTCGTATAGGACTCGGGTAGACACTTCCTTGCTAGTTGTCTAGTCCGCGTTCTAGATTGACCCGATGAGCCAGCACACCATCGCGGGCACGGTGCTCACCATGCCGGTCAAGGTCCGCAAAGCGACTCAGCACATGGCGATGTTCCCGGTGGACGCCGACGCCGCCCAGGCGATGATCGACTACAGCGGTTTGCAGGTCTGCCGCTACCGGCCGAACCGCGCGATGGCCGTGCTGATGCTGATGCGCTACATCGACTCCGATCTCGGCGAGTACTACGAGTACGGCACCAACATCATGGTGAACCCACCGGGATCGGATGCGAAGGGACTGCGCGCCCTGCAGTCGGCGGGGGCGTTCGTCCACCACCTGCCCGTCGACCAACCGTTCACCCTCGAGGCCGGATGCAAGATCTGGGGCTACCCGAAGGTGATGGCCGACTTCGTGATTCGGGACGGCCACACGTATTCGTTCGACGTGACGATCAACGGCCAGTTCGCCGTTGGCATGGACTTCAAGCCGGGACTACCGGTGCCGTCGGCGTTCACGTCGCGCCCACAGTCGCACCCCACCTATTCGTACCGCGACGGTGTCCGCCGTCAGACCCTCGGCGAGATGAAGACGACCGATGTTCGGTACCGACCCGGCGGTGCGACCGTCCGTCTCGGCGAACATCCCTACGCCAAAGAACTGGCCTCGCTAGGCTTCCCCAAACGTGCGATGGTCTCCAGTTCGGCGGGCAACGTCGAGATGACATTCGCAGACGCGCAGGAGGTTTGACCAATATGTCACCGACCACGGCAACGAAGCCGGATGTGGATCTCGCCGACGGCGCCTTCTATGCCGATCGGCCGGCGTCCCGCGAGGTCTACAAGTGGATGCGAAAGAACGAGCCGGTGTTCCGGGATCGCAACGGATTGGCGGCCGCGGCAACCTATGCCGCGGTGATCGAGGCCGAGCGCAATCCCGAGCTGTTCTCCAACGCCGGTGGCATCCGTCCCGATCAGGGGCCGCTGCCGATGATGATCGACATGGACGATCCCGCACATCTGTTGCGCCGCAAGCTCGTCAATGCCGGCTTCACGCGCAAACGGCTGAAGGTCCAGGACGGGACCATCGGCGCGTTGTGTGACTGGCTCATCGACCAGGTGTGTGAGCGCGGCGAATGCGATTTGGTGACCGACCTTGCGGCGCCGCTGCCGATGGCCGTCATCGGAGACATGCTCGGCGTGCTCCCCGAAGAGCGCGAGCTGTTTCTCAAGTGGTCCGACGAGATGATGGTCGGCCTCAGTTCCACTGTGTCCGAAGCAGAAATGCAGGTCACGATGGACGCCTTCATGGCATACAACAACTACACCATGAACAAGATCGCCCAGCGTCGGGAAGAACCGACCGAGGATCTGATCAGCGTCCTGGTCCACGCCGAGGTCGACGGTCAACAGCTGTCCGACGACGACATCCTGCAGGAGACCCTGCTGATTCTCGTCGGCGGCGACGAGACCACACGTCACACCATCTCCGGCGGCATCGAGCAGCTGATCCGCAACCGCGATCAGTGGGATCTGCTGCGCAACGACTTCGATCTGCTGCCCGGCGCGATCGAGGAGATGCTGCGCTGGACATCGCCGTTGAAGAACATGGCGCGAACGGTCACCGCCGACACGGAGTTTCACGGCGCGAGCCTCAAAGCCGGTGAGAAGATGCTCCTGCTATTCGAGTCGGCGAACTTCGACGAAGCCGTCTTCGGAGACCCGGAGAACTTCCGCATTCAGCGAGACCCCAACAGCCACTTGGCATTCGGATTCGGGACACACTTCTGCCTCGGAAATCAGCTGGCGCGCATCGAGTTGATCAACATGACGCGGCGGGTGCTGGAGCGGATGCCTGACCTGCAGCTGGCCTCCGACGCCGTGCTGCCACTTCGGCCGGCGAACTTCGTCAGCGGCCTGGAGTCGATGCCGGTGACGTTCACCCCGAGCAAGCGCGTGCTGAGATAGCGATTTGGGTGCGCTTGCGATCGCTCAGCGACGGTTTGCGCACCGAAATCACTACTTCATCTGGAAGTTGGGCGCGCGTTTCTCCTTGAACGCCAGCGGGCCTTCCTTGGCATCGTCGGACAGGAACACCGGGATGCCGTTGGCGGTGTCGGGCTTGAACGCGTCGAGTTCGTGCATGCCCTCGGCCTCACGGATGGTCTTGAGGATCGCCTGCACGGCCAGCGGGCCGTTGTTGTTGATGACGTCGGCGATCTCCAGCGCCTTTTCCAGTGCGGTGCCGTCGGGGACGACGTAGCCGATCAGGCCGTAGGACAGCGCCTCGGCGGCAGTGATGTGGCGTCCGGTCAGCAGTAGGTCGCACGCGATCGTGTACGGGATCTGGCGCGGCAGCCGCACCGCCGAGCCGCCCATCGGATACAGGCTCCACTTGGCCTCCGAGATGCCGAACTTCGCGCTCTCACCCGCGACGCGGATGTCGGTGCCCTGCAGGATCTCGGTGCCTCCTGCGATGGCCGGGCCTTCGACGGCGGCGATCAGCGGCTTGGTGAGCCTACGACCCTTCAGCAGGGCCTCGATCTTCGTCGGGTCGAACGCCCCGCTCTTGAACGAGTCGCCGGGAGGCGCCTTGGTTGCGGTCTTCAGGTCCATACCTGCGCAGAAGTAGCCGCCTGCGCCGGTGAGGATGCAGGTGCGGATCTCGGGATCCTCGTCGACGCGGTTCCAGGCGTCGACCATGATCGACATCATTTCGGTGGACAGTGCGTTGCGCGCCTCCGGTCGGTTCAGCGTCAGGATCAGGGTGTGTCCGCGCTGCTCAATGAGGGCGTCGGGGCCTTTTTCCGGTTTTCCTTCGTCGCTCACGAACTAGTCCGCCTTCCAGCGTCGATGCCACAGACTTGTCTCGAAATGTAACACGTTCTAGTTTATGTGCTGTGGCCCTGAACATTGCTGATCTTGCCGAGCACGCCATCGATGCCGTGCCAGACCGTGTCGCCCTCATTTCGGGTGACGAACAGCTGACCTACGCCGAATTGGAGGAGAAGGCCAACCGTCTGGCCCACTACCTCCTCGACCAAGGCGTGAAGAAGGACGACAAGGTCGGGCTGTACTGCCGCAATCGCATCGAGATCGTCATCGCGATGCTGGGCATCGTCAAGGCTGGTGCGATTCTGGTCAACGTCAACTTCCGCTACGTCGAGGGCGAGCTGAAGTACCTGTTCGACAACTCGGACATGGTCGCGCTGGTGCACGAGCGCCGCTACGCCGACCGCGTCGCCAACGTGCTGCCCGAGACACCCGCCGTCAAGACCGTCCTCTCGGTCGAGGACGGCAGCGACGACGACTACCAGCGTTACGGCGGTGTCGAGTTCTACTCGGCGCTGGAGCAGGGCTCGCCCGAGCGCGACTTCGGTGAGCGCAGCGCCGACGACATCTACCTGCTCTACACCGGCGGCACGACCGGCTTCCCCAAGGGCGTGATGTGGCGCCACGAGGACATCTACCGAGTGCTGTTCGGCGGCACCGACTTTGCGACGGGCGAGTTCGTCAAGGATGAGTACGACCTGGCCAAGGCCGCCGCGGAGAATCCGCCGATGATCCGCTACCCGATCCCGCCGATGATCCACGGCGCCACCCAGTCGGCCACCTGGATGTCGATCTTCTCGGGTCAAACCACAGTGCTCGCACCGGAGTTCGACGCCGACGAGGTTTGGCAGACCATCGAGAAGCACAAGGTGAACCTGCTGTTCTTCACGGGCGACGCGATGGCTCGCCCGCTGCTGGACGCGTTGACCAAACTGCACGACGGGGGCCGCGAGCCCGATCTGTCGTCACTGTTCCTGCTCGCCAGCACGGCCGCGCTGTTCTCGACGAGCATCAAGGAGAAGTTCCTCGAGCTGCTCCCCAACCGGGTGATCACCGACTCGATCGGTTCCTCGGAAACCGGCTTCGGCGGCACCAGCATCGTGGCGAAGGGCCAGTCGCACACCGGCGGACCGCGCGTGACGATCGACCATCGCACCGTCGTTCTCGACGAGGACGGCAACGAGGTCAAGCCGGGCTCCGGGGTGCGCGGGATGATCGCCAAGAAGGGCAACATCCCGGTCGGTTACTACAAGGACGAAGAGAAAACCAGGCAGACCTTCCGAACCTTCAACGGGGTGCGCTATGCGATTCCGGGTGACTACGCCGAGGTCGACGCGGACGGCTCCGTGACGATGCTCGGCCGCGGTTCGCAGTCCATCAACAGTGGTGGCGAGAAGATCTACCCCGAAGAGGTCGAGGCCGCGCTCAAGGGCCACCCTGACGTCTTCGACGCGCTGGTGGTCGGGGTGCCCGACGAGCGGTACGGGAACTGCGTGGCCGCCGTCATCCACCGCCGCGAAGGCACCAACCCGACGCTGGCCGAACTCGACACGTTCGTCCGGAATGAGATCGCGGGTTACAAAGTGCCGCGCAAGGTTTGGTGGGTCGACGAGATCCACCGCACGCCCGCGGGCAAGCCCGACTACCGGTGGGCCAAGGACATCACCGAGGAGCGGCCCGCCGACGACGCACACGTCAAGCACGCGGGCAGCACATCCTGATGCGTACCGAGCTGTGTGACCGTTTCGGCATCGACTATCCGATATTCGTCTTCACGCCGTCGGAGAAGGTCGCCGCCGCGGTCAGCAAGGCCGGCGGTCTCGGTGTGCTCGGCTGCGTGCGGTTCAACGACGCCGACGATCTCGAGAACGTGCTGTGCTGGATGGACGAGAACACCGACGGTAAGCCGTACGGTGTCGACATCGTGATGCCGGCCAAGATCCCGCAGGAGGGCACGGCCGCCGATATCGGCAAGCTCATCCCGCAGAGCCACCGTGACTTCATCGACAAGACCCTCGCCGATCTCGGTGTTCCGCCGTTGCCCGAGGATGGGGAGCGCAGCGCGGGTGTGCTCGGCTGGCTGCACTCGGTGGCCCGTTCGCACGTCGAGGTGGCGCTCAAGCACCCGATCAAGTTGATCGCCAACGCCCTTGGCTCACCGCCGAAGGACGTGATCGATCAGGTGCACGCGGCCGGGGTGCCGGTGGCGGCCCTGGCCGGTAGCGCCAAGCACGCGCAGCGTCATGCCGCGAACGGCGTGGACATCGTGGTGGCGCAGGGCCACGAGGCGGGTGGACACACCGGCGAGATCGGTTCGATGGTGCTGTGGCCGGAAATCGTTGATGCGCTTGACGGTAAGACCCCGGTGCTGGCGGCAGGCGGTATCGGCACCGGGCGGCAGGTCGCCGCGGCCCTCGCGCTGGGCGCTCAGGGGGTGTGGATGGGCTCGGCGTTCCTGACGTCGGCCGAGTACGACCTGGGCCATCGCAAGCCGTCCGGTGTGTCGACGATCCAGGAGGCCCTGCTGCGGGCCAACTCGAGCGACACCGTGCGCCGCCGTATTTACACCGGAAAGCCTGCGCGCCTGCTGAAGTCGAAGTGGACCGACGCCTGGGATGCCCCCGATGCACCCGAGCCATTGCCGATGCCGCTGCAGAACATCCTCGTCAGCGAGGCCCATCAGCGGATGAACGAATCGGACAATCCCGACACCGTCGCGATGCCCGTCGGTCAGATCGTCGGACGGATGAACGAGATCCGGCCGGTCGCCGACATCATCGCCGAGTTGGTCTCCGGTTTCGACGAGGCCTCGAAGCGACTCGACGGTATCCGCGGTAACTAGCTCACGCCGCCGCGAACAGCCTTACATCACGGGGTGATCGTCGTCTGCTCGTCGATGACATCCGTTGCCGCGCCGACGATGTCGCCCTGGTTCTCCAGGCCGTCGGCGTTGAGCTGCAGCACGTAGAGGCCGTCGGCTCCCGGGATCACGACGGTTTTCTGGGCGACGATCTTGGTTTGCCCCTCCGACTCCCAGGTGCCGCCGAGCTGGTAGGCCGGGTAGTCGCTGAGCGTGCTGTTCTCACCCTCGTTCGACGCGCTCCAGCCGGGCAGGTTCTGCAGTTCGCCGGGGGCCAGGTCGATGATCGTCTGCGGGTCGACGTTGCCGGTCAGCTTCGAAACCAGCGCGACGATGCTCGGCGAGTACTCGGCGGCTTCGGGACCGGTGTAGATGATGGCGCCGTAGGCCCACTCCGGGGTGTTCTCCCCGGCCGGCTCCCAGCCGTCGGGGATCGGCAGATCGATGGTGGGTGAGCCCGGGTCGCCGCGCTTGACCGGCGCCTCCTGGATGTTGTTCTCCTTGATGTAGCTGGCGATCGTCGGGTTCGGGCCGGCGGCATCCTCATCGCGCGGAGCGACTTTGGCCGTTGTCGTCGGTGCGGCCTCGGTCGTGGTGGTGCTCGTGGTCTCCGACTCGCTGGTGGCCGGTTCGGTCTTGGTGTCCGAGCCGCAGCCCGACAACACCAGGGCCAGAGCGGCAGCCAATGCGGCCGCTCCGGTGATCGCCGTGCGCCTCATCAGTCACTCCTGTCGTCCTGCAACGCGTGTCGCCGCTGTCGGCAAACATGGCCGGTTGCTTTGGTCGTGACGAAGCGTAATCGAAAAGGGCCGCCTTGAAGGGCGAGTAGTTATTCGCCAGCGACCTCAGAGCTTCGCTGGACTTCTACCGGCCACTCGGTCTTCCGGTGCCGGGCTCCGACGCACCGCATGTGGCGGTCGAACTGCCGGGTGGAAATACCTTGTCGTTCGACAACGAGGAGACGATCGCGGCGATGCATCCAGGTCGGCCAGCGCAGTCGTCGGCGCGTATTCGCGGTACCCCACATTGACCGACAATAGACTCGGCTGAAAAGGAGAAGTGCGTGGTCACTTTGGACCGCTTGGTGAACGTGCTGGGAAGCTACGGCGTCCGACTGCGTTTCTGTCCAATACCGCGCTCCACGGAACTCGGCAGCGTCGTAGTGCACGAGGTTGCACGCGGCCGTACGGTCATCGGCGACGTGCTGCTGGCCATCGGGGCGCGTTCGGCGGACGAGGCATTGCGGTGGGCGGTGTCGGCGCACGCCGTGGTCGTCCTTCTGCGTGACCACGATGACACCACCACCTTCGCCGGGATGGACGAGGGCGTCGCGATGATGGTTGTCGATGCATCGGTTTCCTGGAGTGAGCTTTCGGCTGTCGTCTACGGGCTGGTTCTGGAAGGTCGGGAAACCGAATCCGGCCGCGGTCCAACCGATCTGTTCGCCCTCGCCGATAGCCTGGCCGAGATGGTCGGTGGCGCGGTCACCATCGAGGATCCGTTGTCGCGGGTGCTCGCATACTCCACGATGCAGCAGAACGCCGATCCGGCCCGTGTCGCGACGGTCATGGATAGGCAGGCGCCGGCGAGTCTGCGCGAATTCTTCGAAACTCGAGGCGTTTTCGCGCATCTTGCAACCTCTGACGAACCGCTGTTCGTCAGTCCGGACACCGATCGCGGAATGTCGGGCCGCATGGTCGTTGCGGTGCGTTCGGGGACAGAACTCATGGGGTCGTTGTGGGTTGCCTGCCTCGAGCCGCTGGTCGAACCCGAACGGACGGCGTTTGCCGACGGGGCCCGGACAGTGGCCTTACATTTGTTGCGCTCACGCGCCAGCGCGGATTTGGAGCGTCAGGTCGAATCCGAATTGGTGCTGCGACTCTTGAACGGCAGCCCCGATGCCGCGGCGTCGGCCAGCCGACTCGGTTTGGCGCCAGGCCGTATGCGCGTGATCGCAGTGCAGGCTTTCATCGACTTCGATCGAGATGCGGGTCTTCTACTCGCCTTCGAGCGGGCGACGGCCGGGTTCGGTTGGTCACGTCCCGGCCGAAGTGCCCTCTCCGGCAACACGGTGTACACGTTGTTGCCGGGCGAGCAGGCGGAGTCCGCTCGACGGTGGTTCGCGGGGCTGCAGGCGTCTCTGCCCGGTCGGTTGACCGTGTTGGCCGGTATCAGCAAGGCGGCCACGGCCACAGATCTGCCTGCGGCGCGTCAGGAAGCCGACGAATGTCTCGCGCTGCACGGGATCAAGCCGGCTGATGCCCCGCCGCCGGCCTATGACGAGTCGTGGGACGAGATCCTGCTGCAACGGCTTCGGACAGCGGCGCGCTCAGGCCGGACCCCCGACCGCGGACCCGTCGCCGAGTTGCGACGCCACGACGCCGATAACACCACCGACTATGTGTCGACTCTGAGGGCCTGGCTGGAGGCCATGGGCGACCCCGCCGAAGCGGGCAACCGATTGGGCGTGCACGAGAACACCGTGCGGTACCGCTTGCGCAAGATGGGCGAGATCACCGACCTTCAATTGGACGACGCCCGCAAGCGGCTGGCCATGATGATCGAACTTGCTGCCACTCAAACCGACTGACCACGCCGTTTGTCGGATCACCACAACGGAGCCGCCGTTGGTTGTCCCCTCGCGGCAAGCCTTGCCGTCGATGGTCAGGCCACCATGTCCGTAGATGGATTCAGCGATGGAGGTATGGCAATGGTCGGCGACGTGCGTATCGATGGCGGTCCGCGGTCTGCGGTCGTGGTCGGCGCAGGCATCGTCGGATTGTCGACGGCGTGGTTCCTGCAGGAGAGGGGAGTCGACGTCACCGTGGTGGACCGCGCAGGCGTAGCCGCCGGAGCCTCCCGCGGTAACGCCGGCTGGATCTCACCCGCGCTGACGATGCCGCTGAACTCTCCGAAACTGCTTCGCTACGGGTTGCGATCGTTGCGCGACCGGAACGCTCCTCTGCACATCCCGATGTCCGCGGACAGTGCACTGTGGTCGTTCCTGATTCAATTCGCAGCCAACTGTCGTCCGTCGGCGTGGATTCGCGCGGTGCAAGCCAACGTGCCGCTCAACGAGGAATGCATCGAGGCATACGACGTTCTTGTCGGGAACGGGGTCGACGCGCCCGTGACCGATGCTCCGATCACGGCGGTGTTCCGAACGACCCGTGACGCGGAGAACATGTTGCGGGACCTCCGTGCCCTCGAGAACGCCGGACAGTCTGTGTTCGTCACCGGGCTGTCTGCTGAGGCACTGCGCGAGCAGGTTCCGCTCGCGTCGCCGGCGATCACCGCCGCGCTCAACATCAACGGTCAACGATTCGTGGATCCGGGTCGTTTCGTCACGGCCCTGGGAAGGGCTGTCGAAGAGCGGGGAGCCACCATCCTCACGGCGGATGTACGGGGCGTCTTCAGCTCCGGTAACTCAGCGACGGTGTTGCCCTACCGCGGCAAGCCGTTGACCGCCGACGCTGCGGTGATCGCCACCGGCGCGTGGCTTTCACGACTGGCCGGCAGCCGACTGCGGGTGCCGGTGAGGGCCGGTCGTGGTTACTCGTTCACCGTGCCCGTCGAGCGGCCCATACCCGGTCCCATTTACCTGCCGGACGCGCGAGTGGCCTGCACTCCCTTCAACGGGGCACTGCGGGTGGCGGGCACGATGGAATTCCGCGACCCGCATGAGCCATTGATGGCTGAACGTGTCGGCGCAATCGTCGCCTCCGTGAGTCCGCTGCTGGAAGGGGTTCGATGGGCCGAACGCAGCGACATCTGGGTGGGACCGCGACCGATAACCCCCGACGGCCTGCCATTGATCGGTGAGATGTCTCGCAACGTGTATATCGCTGGCGGGCACGGCATGTGGGGTCTAGCACATGGGCCGATCACCGGCCGGCTACTGACCGAACAGATCACCACCGGCAAGCAACCCGAAGCCCTGCGGCCTTTCGATCCGCTGCGGCGAGTTGTTACCTAGACCGAGGGTCTCGCCCGTTTCGGGCACCGCGAGTCGTCAGGGGCGGCGCAGTTGTTGCGGCCCGCCCCTGACGACGATCCCTTTGGAAATGAGAGGACCGTATATGAGAGACACACAACGCGTCTGGATCTCGACAGACGCCCACGAAAGCCTGCACCAGGAATTGGCAACCCTGCGCAAACTCTGTGCGACCACGGACGGCGATGGAGACATCGGCGAAAATGCCACCGCAATTCAGCGTGCCCGTCAAAGGCGTATTCAACAGATCCATGACCTACTCATCAACGCGGTCGTTGGCGACGATCCGCCCGATGACGGGATCGCCGAGCCAGGCATGGTCGTCACCGTTCGTTACGACGACACCGGTGACACCGAATCGTTTCTCCTCGGCGTTCGCGGGGCCGAACACGGCGATAGCGAGGTGTACTCCATCCAATCCCCGCTCGGCGCCGCCATCCTCGGCGCACGACCTGGTGAGCGCCGCACCTATCAACTGCCAAGTGGTGCTGCGCTTTCCGTCACCATGTTGGCAGCCGTTCCTTACGGCCTGCACAACGCGGAGATTAGCTAGCGGACTCGAATGACGTTCGCAGAACAGGAGCTGAAATGCTTACATCGTTGGGAGGAATCACCCACACCTCGTCTCGAAGAACATTGCGACACAATGATGCTCGCACGATGAAACCTATCGCTCTGGACCGATGGGAGTCCGACGGGGGAGCGCTTCCCGAGCCACAGGTGGTTCGACAAAGCCGAATGAGTCGGGAGAGGCCGGCTGTCCGCGCGGCCCCTCACTCGACGTGAGTTCGCAGGCATGGTCAGCTGTCGTGGCGCCGGCCCGGCGGTCGAGGTGCGTGTAGATCGAATCGGATGCCGATCAGGCGGATGGCGAAGCAGACCAGAGCCGCGCCGAGCGCGACGGCCGTCCCGTGGTAGCCGAAGCTGTGGGCCGCGACGGCGCAGCCCGCCCCGATCAGTGCAGGAATGGCATAGAGCTCGCTACGAAGGACCGTGGGAATCCGACCGATCAGGACGTCGCGAATGGTGCCACCACCCACAGCGGTGATAGTGCCGACGATGATCGCCTGCGCCACGCCGAATCCCATGTCGAGTGCCTTGTAGGCACCCAACACCGCAAAGACGCTCAACCCGATGGCGTCGAGAACGTTGATGGTGGCGGCCAGTCGGTCGAGAACACGGCTGAGCGCGAACGCGATCAGGCCGCCTGCCGACGCCACTGCCAAATAGCGCCAGTCCACGAAGGTGGCGGGCGGCAAGGCGTCGAGCAGGACATCGCGGATCGTGCCCCCGCCCAAACCGGTGAACATGCCCAGCGTGATGACTCCGAAAATATCGAGCCGTTCGGCGCGCACTGCGGTCAGCGCGCCGTTGAGCGCGAAGGCGAAAGTGCCTACGAGATCGAGGACCAACCACAATGGCGATTCAGCCAACATGAGAGAGGTATACCGCGCGAGCTTCAGGTGATCGCGGGATCCGTTACTTCGTACGTTTCAAAAGAGCTACATCCCACCGCACAGTGTCCGTAACGTCGGTCCTGCGCGTATCAATTCTCAGCGTGGAACGGGATACACCGGGTCGTCGCAGTCAGTCCCTTCGGCCTGCAGCCGGCGTTTGATCACCTTGAACGTCTCGGTGCGCGGTAAATCCGTTCCGACCCGCACGAACGACGGCCACTGCTTGGGTCCGAGGTCGGATTGATCGGCGAGGAATTCGCGGAACTGCTCCGGGTCGAACGATGCGCCGTCGGTCAGCACCACCGCCGCCATGACCTGGTCGCCGACGTCGGGCGCGGGGATCCCGTACACCGCCACTTCGACGACGTCGGGATGGCGCAGCAGCACCCGCTCGATCGGCGCTGAGCCGAGGTTCTCGCCGTCGACGCGCATCCAGTCACCGAGCCGGCCGGCGAAGTACGCGTAGCCGTTCTCGTCGCGGTAGGCCAGATCGCCGCTGTGGTACGCCCCGCCGCGCATCCGCTCGGCGTCGGCGCCCGGATCGTTGTAGTAGCCCTCGAAACGCCCGGCGTTGGATGTGTTCACCAACTCGCCCGTGACGCCGGGCGGGCAGGGCTCCCCGGTCTCGACGTCGAGAATTTCGGTGCCTTCGGGCAGCGGGCCGAGCGCTCCCGGCGGGGTGTCCGGTGTGCGGCCGATCGCGATGCCGCCCTCGGTCGAACCGAACCCGTCCATCACCAGGGTGTTGAACCGGCTGGCGAACCTCTCGACGTCGGCGGGTGCGCCCTCGTTGCCGTACACGGCGCGCAGCGGATTGTCGGCATCGTCGGGTTGTTCGGTAGTGGCGAGCACATACGACAGCGGCTTGCCCACGTAGTTGGCATAGGTGGCACCGAACCGACGGACATCCGGCAAAAACTGCGACGCGGAGAACTTGCGCCGCAACGCAAGTGAGCTCTGCGAGGCCAAGGCTACGGACCAGCCGACCAGCACCGCGTTCGAGTGGAACAACGGCATCGACACGTAGCAGACGTCTCGGGGCCCGAGCTCGAATCGCTGCGTCATCATCTGACCCGCGATGGCGACCTTGCCCTGGCTGCACTTGACCGCCTTGGGGTCCCCGCTGGTGCCCGACGTGTAGATCAGCATGAACAGATCACCCGGGTCGGCGTCATATGCGACGACGGGTTCGTCGGAGTGGCGCGCCACCTCGGCTGCCCACTGCGGTGAGTCGACGTCGATGTGTTCGATGTCGCCGACGACAGCCGCCGATGCCGAATCCGCAAGCACCACCTGGCAATCCGCGTGCGTGACGTCGCGCTGCAGGGCCGCGCCACGGCGCACCGGGTTCAACCCCACCGGCACGATTCCCGTCAACCCCGCCGCCACCAGAACCGAGGAGAAGAACGGGGTGTTCTGCAGCAGCACACCGACATGCGGCGGCCGCTCAGGATTCATGCGCGCGCGCAGCGCAGCCGCCACCGCAGCACCGTTGGTGATGTGCTCACGCCACGTGGTGAACGTGTCCTCGAAGTAGACCCCGCGGTCGTCGACGTCGACCAGCGGTGCGATCAGCGCGGTAACGGTGGGAAGCTCGCTTCCCGTCGCCGGGTTCAATGGCTCCCTCCGGTCGCGGGGTTCAATGGCTCCCTCCGGTCGCGGGGTTCAAGCGGGCGTGTCGGCCAGTTCGCGACCGATGCGCAGCAGCTGCCCAGTGGCCCCGCCGACCGCGAACTCCGTCTGCTTGGCCGCCAGGAAGTACCTGTGCACCGGGTGATCGGTGTCGATTCCGACGCCGCCGTGAACGTGCACCGTGGTGTGGGCGACGCGATGCCCCGCCTCGGCCGCCCAGAACGCCGCAGTGTTGACCTCGACCTCGGCCGGCAGGTTTTCGGACAGCCGCCACGCCGCCTGCGTCACGGTCAGGCGCAGCGCCTTGACGTCGATGTAGCCGTCGGCCAGCCGTGACGAGACGGCCTGGAAGCTGCCGATCGGCCGCTCGAACTGCTCACGCTCGCGGGCGTATTCGGCCGTGAGCTCGAGTGCGCGCTCCAGCACTCCGAGCTGAAAAGCGCTGCGGCCCAACGTGCCGTGCGTGGTCAGCCAGGCGAGTACCTCGCCGTCACCCACGATCTGGTCGGCACCCAGCCCAACACCCTGCAGTTCCAGATGGCCGACGCTGCCGTGTCCGGTGGTGCTCAGCGACTCGACCGCGACACCGGAATCGGAGGCGGCGACCACGAAGACCCTGGTGCCGGAATCGGTTTCGGCGGGCACGAGGAACGCGTCGGCGACCGGCCCGTAGCTGACCTGGGTGCGGCTGCCGGTCAACCGGAATCCGTCTCCGTTCGCACTCGCCTGCACCGGACCTTCGCCCATCTCACCGTCGAGCGCAACGGACAGGATCTTCTGCCCGTTGACGGCGGGCACCGCCCACTCCTGCTGCAGGGCTTCGGACCCGAACGTCGCCAGCGCGCCCGCGGCCAACACTGCCGATTCCAGATACGGCACGGCGGCCATCTGCCTACCCAGTGCGACGAGCACCGCGACCTGCTCCAATGCTCCGAATCCGCCGCCGCCCAGGGATTCCGGCGCAGCGGTGGACAAGATGTCGGCTTCGATCAGTTTGCTCCACAGCGTCTTGTCGAAGCGTTCGTCGAGACCGTCGAGTTCGCGTTGGCGTTCCGGCGTGCTGACGGACTCGGTGATGGTGCGCGCCAGTCCTCCGAGATCCTCGGATGCCTCAGTTGTCTTGAAGTCCATGTCGTCTCAGTCCTTACCGGTTGACCCTGGGCAGGCCGAGCGCGACCATGCCGATGATGTCGCGCTGGATCTCGTTGGTGCCGCCACCGAAGGTGAGGATCAGGCACGAGCGGTGCATGCGTTCGATGCGCCCCCGCAGCAGGGCCCCGGGGGTGTTCGTGCGCAGCGTCGCGGCGGTGCCGAGCACCTCCATCAGCAGTCGATAGGCCTCGGTCGCCAATTCGGTGCCGTACACCTTCGCGGCCGACGCGTCAGCCGGTGACGGGGCGGCATCCGTGGAGGAGGCGAGCTCCCAGTTGATGAGCTTGAGCACTTCGGCCTTGGCGTGCACCCGAGCCAGGTTCAGCTGAACCCACTCGGAGTCGATCAGGCGCCTGCCATGGGCGTCCTTGGTGTTCTGTGCCCATTCGCGGACACCGTCGAGCGCCGAGAAGATCGGCTGCGCGGAAACCAGTGCGACGCGCTCGTGGTTGAGCTGATTGGTGACCAGCTTCCACCCCGCGTTCTCCTCGCCGACGAGGCTGGACACCGGCACCCGCACGTCCTGGTAGTAGGTGGCGCTGGTGTCGACGCCGGCCATGGTGTGCACCGGGGTCCACGAGAAGCCCTCGGCCGTCGTCGGCACGATGAGCATCGAGATGCCGCGGTGCTTCTTGGCCTCAGGGTTGGTGCGCACCGCGAGCCACACGTAGTCGGCGTAGGCGATCAGGCTGGTCCACATCTTCTGACCGTTGATGACGTAGTCGTCGCCGTCGCGTACCGCCGTGGTCCGCAGCGCGGCCAGGTCGGTACCGGCGCCCGGCTCGGAGTATCCGATCGCGAAGTGCAGTTCTCCGGCGGCGATCTTGGGCAGGAAGAACTTCTTCTGCTCGTCGCTGCCGAAGTGCATGATCGTCGGCGCGACGCTGTTGATGGTCAGGAACGGCACCGGGACGTTCGCGATGGCGGCCTCGTCGTTGAAGATCAGCCCGTCCATCGGCGGACGCGCCTGGCCGCCGTACTCCTTGGGCCACGAGAGCGTCAGCCACCCGTCCTTGCCCATTTGGGCGACCGTTTCGCGGTAGACGTTGCCCCGCCCCATCTCGCCGTCGCTGGAGGCCAGCGCTTCGGCGCGCTCGGGGGTCATCAGCTTGGTGAAGTACGCCCGTAGCTCGCGACGCAACTCCTCCTGCTCTGGGGTGTAGCCGATCCGCATCGCCTTGTCCTAACTTCTGTAGAGCACCGGTATAAGTGCACCAGGCTTGAACCGAAGTCCAGCCCGACTTCACTCCCGGTTGTAACACGTTCTAGTCTTGGGGTCCAGGCCGGTGCCACACTGGTTGCTCGAAGCAGCCCCGAGCGCAAGGAGTGCGTCATGCGAGTGGAAGTGGACCGTGACCGTTGCGAGGGTAACGCCGTATGCGTTGGAATTGCCCCCGACCTGTTCGATCTCGACGACGAGGATTACGCGGTCGTCAAGGCCGATCCGGTGCCCGCCGACCAGGAGGACCTGGCGGAGCAGGCGATCGCCGAGTGCCCTCGAGCAGCCCTGATCCGCAGAGACTAGAGGTATTCATAAATGACTGCAGATGCGACTGATCTTTCCGGCCTAGTTGCCGTGGTGACCGGCGCGGCCGCTGGACTGGGCCGCGCCGAGGCCATCGGTCTGGCGCGAGCCGGCGCCACCGTCGTTGTCAACGACATCGCAGGTGCGTTGGACCGCTCCGACGTGATCGACGAGATCGTCGCCGCGGGTTCCAAGGCAGTCGCGGTCGCCGGTGACATCAGCGAGCGGTCGACGGCCGACGAGCTGGTGTCCACCGCCGACGGCCTCGGCGGTCTGAACATCGTCGTCAACAATGCGGGCATCACGCGCGACCGCATGCTGTTCAACATGACCGATGAGGACTGGGATGCGGTCATCGCGGTCCATCTGCGGGGGCACTTCCTGCTGACCCGCAACGCTGCGACGTATTGGCGCAGTAAGGCCAAGGAGAATGACGGACAGGTCTATGGCCGCGTCATCAATACGTCGTCCGAGGCCGGCCTGGTCGGGCCGGTCGGGCAGGCGAACTACGGCGCCGCGAAGGCGGGCATCACCGCGCTGACGCTGACGATGGCGCGGGCCCTGGAACGCTACGGCGTGCGGGCCAACGCGATCGCGCCCCGCGCCCGCACCGCGATGACCGCCGACGTGTTCGGCGAGGCGCCGGAACTGACCGAGGGGCAGATCGACTCGCTGTCGCCCGAGCATGTCGTCACGTTGGTGCAATTTCTGGCATCGCCCGCTGCGGAAGGCGTCAACGGACAGCTCTTCATCGTTTACGGTCCTACTGTGACGCTTGTTGCGGCGCCAACGGTCGAAGCTCAGTTCAGCGCGCTGGGTGACGCCTGGAAACCTACGGACCTGTCAAATACATTGCGCGACTACTTTGCTGAACGCGGCTCGGATGCGAATTTCGCAGCCACCGACATTATGAATTCATAAGTCTGACGATCCTGACCGCCCGCGACTTGAGAGACTAGAACACGTTCTAACATGGCGTGTGTCACACCGGCTTTGACCAGCGCGGATATAACAATTTGGACCTTTTTTCCAGTTCTTTGACACTGTGAACTTGTTCTAGTTAGTATGATCCGGCTCACTAAGAGCAGTGCTTAAACCAGGGGTGTAAAGCAAGCGTCGGCGACGTTATCCGAAGTCTTCGCCACGCGAGCCCTCCGCCCGCCACCGCAGAGAAACGGAGCCCGAGGTTGATCGAACAGCTCGCGGCACCGACTCGGGCCGTGGGCGGTTTCTTCGAAATGTCGATGGACACCTTCGTCAAGATATTTCGACGCCCCTTTCAGTTCCGCGAGTACCTCGACCAGACGTGGATGATCGCGCGGGTTGCGCTCATCCCGACCCTGTTGATCTCGATCCCGTTCACGGTGCTGGTCGCCTTCACCCTCAACATTCTGTTGCGCGAGATCGGTGCGGCGGACCTGTCCGGCTCCGGTACCGCGTTCGGCACGGTGACGCAGCTGGGCCCGATCTCGACCGTGCTCGTGATCGCCGGCGCCGGCGCCACCGCAATCTGCGCCGACCTGGGTGCCCGCACCATCCGTGAAGAGATCGATGCGATGCGAGTGCTCGGCATCGATCCTATTCAGCGCCTTGTGGTTCCGCGTGTGCTGGCCTCGACCACCGTCGCCCTGCTGCTCAACGGCTTGGTGATCGCGATCGGTCTCACCGGCGGTTACGTGTTCTCCGTGCTGCTGCAAGGGGTGAACCCCGGTGCGTTCATCAACGGTCTGACGATCCTGACCGGCTTGGGCGAGCTGGTGATCTCCGAAGTCAAGGCCCTGTTGTTCGGTGTGATGGCAGGCCTCGTCGGCTGCTACCGCGGCCTGACCGTCAAGGGCGGACCCAAGGGCGTCGGAGAGGCCGTCAACGAGACCGTCATTTACGCCTTCATCTGTCTGTTCGTCATCAACGTCCTGATGACCGCAATCGGCGTTCGGGTGCTCGGCTGATGAGCTACGACGTGACGCTGAAAATGCGGCGGGCACTCGGATGGTTCCCCAGAGCCGTCGACACCTTCGGCGAGCAGGCGTTGTTCTACGCCGAGTCGGTCCGGTACATGCCGAACGCGGTGCGGCGCTACGGCAAGGAAACGACCCGACTGATCGCGGAGATGACGCTCGGCACCGGCGCGCTGGTCCTCATCGGCGGCACGGTCGGCGTCGCGGCGTTCCTCACCCTGGCCTCCGGCGGTGTCATCGCCGTACAGGGCTACGAATCGCTGGGCAACATCGGCATCGAGGCCCTCACCGGCTTCCTATCGGCGTACCTCAACGTGCGCATCGTGGCGCCGATCATCGCCGGCATCGCGCTCGCGGCCACTATCGGTGCGGGCACCACCGCCCAACTGGGGGCCATGCGCATCTCCGAGGAGATCGACGCCGTCGAATCGATGGCCGTGCACTCGATGTCCTATCTGGTGTCCACCCGCATCGTCGCCGGGCTCATCGCGATCATTCCGCTGTACTCGCTCGCTGTCTTGGCCGCGTTCTTCTCGGCCCGCACCATCACCGTCTTCGTCAACGGACAGTCCGGCGGGCTGTACGACCATTACTTCAATACGTTCCTGATCCCGACCGATCTGCTGTGGTCTTTCGCTCAGGCAATCGTGATGGCGGTCGCGGTGATGTTGGTCCATACCTACTACGGCTACAACGCATCCGGCGGACCCGTCGGCGTCGGTGTCGCGGTGGGTAAGGCGGTCCGGACCTCGCTGATCGTCGTCGTCATCATCACCTTGTTCATCTCCCTGGCCGTGTACGGTGCCACCGGAAACTTCAACCTCTCGGGTTAAGGGGAAGAGAAACCATGTCGAGGACAGTCGCGATCAGGATCGCCGCCGCAGTGCTGGCGACGATCATCGTGGCGTTCTCGGTGTTCACCTATCTCTCCTACTCCGCCGCCTTCACGCCGACCGAGAGCGTGGTGGTCACCTCTCAACGTGCCGGTCTGGTGATGGACCGCGACGCCAAGGTCAAGTACCGCGGGATCCAGATCGGCAAGGTCGAAGACATCTCGTATACCGGTAAAGAAGCGAAGCTGACGCTCGCGATCAACAAGGGCGAGCTTGACTTCGTCCCGTCGAACGCACCGGTGCGGATCGCCAGCACGACGGTGTTCGGCGCCAAGTCGGTGGAATTCCTTGCGCCGGAGCAACCCTCGGGTACGCCGTTGCGGGCCGGTGCCGTGATCGCGGCCAAGGATGTCCAGCTCGAAGCGAACACGTTGTTCCAGACGCTGATCGATGTCCTGGACAAGATCAATCCCATCCATCTGAACGCAACGATGTCGGCGCTCGCGGAGGGCCTGCGCGGTCATGGTGAGGACGTCGGCGTCAGCTCGGCCGGGCTGAATCAGTACCTCGCGCAGCTGAATCCGAAGCTGCCGCAGGTCGAGGCGATTCTCGCGCAGACAAACACGGTGGCCAACATCTACGGCGATGCCGGCCCCGACCTGGTGACCGTCATCAAGAACGTGCCGACCATCAGCCAGACGGTCGTCGACGAGCAGGAGAACCTGAACGCCACGCTGCTCGCGACAATCGGCCTTGCGAACGAGGGAGCCGACACTCTGGAACCGGCGGCAGAAAATTACATCGCCGCCATCCAGCGGATGCGGGCGCCGTTGAAGGTGCTTGGCGACTACTCGCCGGAACTCGGCTGCATCATCCAAGGTATCGCGAAGGGCCGCCAGCGGGGTTCAGACGTCCTCGGTGGTTATAAACCCGGCGCGATGGTCAGCTCGAGCTTCGTGTTGGGCGTGCCCTCATACACGTATCCGGAGAGCCTGCCGATCGTGAACGCCACCGGTGGCCCTAATTGCCGCGGCCTTCCCAACCTTCCCAACATGCAATTCGGCGGCTCTTACTACAGGTCACCATTTCTAGTCACCGACAACGCCCTCATCCCGTATGAGCCGTTCACAGAGGTCCAGGTCGACGCCCCGAGTACATTCCAGTTCCTCTTCAACGGCGCATTCGCAGAACGGGACGACTTCTGATGAAGGGAATCCTGACGAAGGTGAGCATCTTCGTGGTGGCGATGCTGCTGGTTGCCGCCGGTCTGATAGTGATCTTCGGAGAGTTCCGGTTCGCCTCGACGAACCGCTACCACGCCACGTTCAGCGACGCCTCGCGGCTCGAGGGTGGTAACGACGTGCGGATCGCGGGGGTTCCGGTGGGCACCGTCGAGGATGTGAAGCTGAATCCCGACAACACCGTGGATGTGGCGTTCACCCTCAACAAGAAGTACCAGGTGTACTCGTCGACGCGGGCCGTGATCCGCTATGAAAACCTGGTCGGTGATCGCTTTATGGAGATCACCTCGGGCCCAGGCGAACTGCGCAAGATGTCCAAGGGCAGCACCATTCCGAAGACGAATACGCAGCCGGCGCTCGACCTCGACGCCTTGCTCGGTGGTCTACGGCCGGTGGTGAAGGGTCTCGATGGTGAGCAGGTCAACCAGATCAGCGGTGCGATCCTCGAGTTGTTGCAGGGCGAGGGCGGCGCGTTAAATCGATTGCTCTCGGAGACAGGATCATTCAGCCAAACTCTGGGCGATCGCTACCAGGTGATCTCTGAGGTGATCCAGAATCTCAACGAGGTGCTGGGGACCATTGACGAGAAGAGCGTCGAATTCGACGCCAGCGTGGACGAGCTGCAGAAGCTGGTCACCGGTCTGGCGGAGGGCCGGGACCCGATCGCCGGAGCGATTCCACCGCTGGCTTCGGCCGAGGTGGATCTGACCGACATGCTGGCCAATTCGCGACGGCCGCTGCAGGGTGTGCTCGAGAATCTTCGCCCGCTGGCGACTGAACTCGACAACCGGAAGGCCGAGGTCAACGCGGTCGTCGAACCGCTTGCCGAGAATTACCTGCGGTTGAATGCCCTTGGCTCCTACGGGTCGTACTTCAACTATTACATCTGCTCGGCGACACTCAAGTTCAACGGGCCGGCAGGCAGCGACATTCTCCTGCCGATTGGCGGCGTGCCGGACCTATCGAAGGGCAGGTGCTCGGAAAATGGATAGGACGCTCCGGGCCGGCATCTTCGGAATCGCGGTCGTGGTGATGATCGTATTCGTCGCATTCGGTTACAGCAGCCTGCCGTTTTTTCCCCAGGGCAAGTCGTATGAGGCCTTCTTCGCCGACGCCGGTGGCATCTCGCCGGGTAACGACGTCAACATCTCCGGCATCACGGTCGGCAAAGTGAGCGCCGTCGCTCTCGCAGGCGAAGTCGCAAAGGTGACTTTCACCGTCGACCGCGATATCCGGCTGGGCGATCAGACTCTCGTATCGATCCGAACCGACACCGTGCTGGGTGAGAGGTCGCTCGGGGTCGCTCCGGAGGGCAGCGGGTCGGTGACCTCAATTCCCGTGGCTCGCACGACAGTTCCCTACACCTTGAACATGGCCCTGTCGGATCTCGGTCAGAACGCCGGTGCGGTCGACCAGGAGCAGTTGACCCAGGCGTTGGGTGTGCTTACCGATTCATTTCGCGATGCCACACCCGAGCTGCGCCGAACGCTCGACGGGGTGGCGACGTTGTCACGCAGCATCAACGCCAACGACGAAGCGTTGGGCCAACTGTTGGCCCGCGCTAAGTCGTTGACCGGGCTACTCGCCGACCGGGCCGGTCAGGTGAATCAACTCGTCACCGACGGCAATCAACTGTTCGCCGCGCTTGATGAGCGGCGGGCTGCGCTGAGCAACTTGATCGCAGGCATCGACGATGTGTCACAGCAGATTTCGGGATTTGTCGCCGATAACCGCCGTGAATTCGGCCCGGCCCTGAGGAAACTGAATTTAGTGCTGGACAACCTGCTCGAACGCCGTGAGCACATCAGCGAGGCGCTGAAGCGTTTGCCGCCGTATGCCACTGCGCTCGGCGAGTCGGTCGGCTCGGCTTCGGGCTTCCAGGTGAACCTGCCCAACGCGATACCGAACACCACGCAGGAGGCCGCGCTGTTGGACCTGTACTTCCAGCCGGGCAAGCTTCCGGACAGCCTCTCCGACCTCCTGCGCGGGTTCATCAACGAGCGCCTGATCATTAAGCCGAAGTCGCCATGAGCCGCTGGATGCGTTTCGGAATCGTCGGCGCGCTGGTGGTGGCGCTGATCGGTGGCCTGTACGTGGTATGGCCACGTGTGAGCACCTACAAGCTTGTCGGATACTTCGGTTCGGCGGCGGGCATCTACCCGGGCGACGAAGTTCGCGTCATCGGTGTTCCGGTCGGCTCCGTCGAGTCGATCACGCCGCAAGCCGATGCCGTCAAGATCACCATGAGGGTGAAGGACGGCGTCAAGCTGCCCGCCGACGCCCGCGCAGTGATCATGGCGCCGAACCTCGTTGCAGCCCGGTTCGTTCAGCTCACGCCGGTCTACAAAGACGGCGCGGAGATGCAGGATGGTGCCACCATCGAGTTGAACCGCACTGCGGTGCCGGTGGAGTGGGACGACGTCAAGACCGAGCTGACGAGGCTCAGCCAGCAGCTCGGACCGTCGGCGGGCCAGGTTCAGGGCCCATTGAGCGAGTTCGTCAATCAGGCCGCCGACACCTTCGACGGCAACGGCGACTCGTTCCGAGAAGCCTTGCGCGAGTTGTCACAGACCGCGGGGCGACTGGGCGACTCGAGCACCGACCTGTTCAGCACGGTGAAGAATCTGCAGATCCTGGTCGACGCGCTTTCCAATAGCAACGAGCAGATCGTCCAATTCAGTGGGCATTTGGCTTCGGTATCTCAGGTGTTGGCCGACAGCACGGTGGGGCTCGACGACACCCTGGGCAGCCTCAACCAGGCCCTTTCGGACGTTCGCGGCTTCCTAGATGAGAACAACGAGACGCTGATCGGCAGCATTGACAGGCTGACCGACTTCACCAGCATCCTGACGAACCAGACCGACGACGTCGAGCAGATCCTGCATGTCCTTCCAAACGCGTTGGTGAACTTCTACAACATCTACAATCCCGCACAGGGCACCGCGAACGGTCTGCTCGGCCTGCCGGAGTTCCAGAACCCGGTGCAGTTCATTTGCGGCAACTTCGATGGCGCGGGCATGCCCGACTATGACAAGCGATCCGAGATCTGCCGCCAGCGGATGGCCCCGGTGTTGAAGCGCCTCGCGATGAACTTCCCGCCGTTCATGGAGCACGGGATCAACACGATCACCGCCTACAAGGGCCAGGTCATCTACGACACCCCGGCCACCGAGGCCAAGGCCAAGACGTACATCCCCTACCTGGAGTGGATTCCCGCCGACGGGCGGTTCCCGCCGCGACAGGGTGATCCAGGAGATCCCAGCGCGTTGCTGCTTCCGCAGCCCGCGGTGCCGGGACCGCCGCCGCCCGCGCAGCCTTATACGCTCGGTCCGGTCATACTCCCGCCAGGCCCAGCGCCCGCGCCCGGTCCGGTTCCGGGTGCACCGCCCGCGCCGATTCCGCCCGGTCCGCTTCCCGCCGAGGCCGGCGGCGTCCCGCATGGAGGTGGACAGTGACACGCTTGCCAGTGCGCCTCAAAGCGGGTCGCGCGGCCACCCGGACGCTGGCCATCGGCTCCGGCGCAGTGCTGCTTGCCGGCTGCCAGTTCGGCGGGCTGAACTCGCTCGTCATGCCTGGCACCGCCGGGCACGGCAAGGGCTCCTTCTCCATCACGGTGGAAGTGCCCGACGTGGCGACGCTGCCGCAGAACTCGCCGGTGCTGGTTGACGACGTCACGGTCGGCAGCGTTTCGGGCATCGAGGCCGTTCAGCGTGCCGATGGCAGCTTCTACGCGGCGGTGAAGCTGTCGCTGGACGAAAACGTGAAGTTGCCGGAGAACTCGACGGTGCGCGTCGGGCAGACGTCGCTGTTGGGTTCGCAGCACATAGCGCTGGCCCCGCCGATCGACCAGGAGCCGGTTGGCCAACTGCGTGAGGGCGCTCAGATTCCGCTGAGTGACGGCAGCCGCGCTCCGACGACGGAGGAAGTGCTGTCCGCGTTGGGTACGGTCGTCAACAAGGGCAATCTCGGTGCGCTGCAAGACATCACGCAGGAGCTTTACAACGCGGTGGCCGGCCGTGAAGGGCAGTTCGCCGGTCTGATCCCGCGGCTCGCCGAACTGGCCTCGTCGTTGAATCGTCAGACCGACGACATCATCGCGACAGCCGAGGGCCTGAACCGGTTCGCCGGTGTCCTCGCGCGCAGCAAGGACAGTCTGGGCCGGGCGCTGGGCACTCTGCCGGGAGCGCTGAAGGTACTCAACGAGAACCGTGGCGACATCGTCGACGCTTTCGCCGCACTACAGCGCCTCGGCATGGTGGCGTCGCGCGTCCTGGCTGAAACCAAGGATGACTTCGCCAAGGACGTCATCGACGTGTACTCGGTGATCAAGCCGGTCAACGACACCCGCTCGGATCTCGTGTACAGCCTGGACAGCCTGGCGACGTTCCCGTTCCCCGGCAAGAACTTGCCCAAGGTGGCGAGGGGCGACTACTTGAACGTCTTCTCGACCTTCGATCTGACGATCCGGCGGCTCGGCGAAACCATCTTCACGACGTCGTTCTTCGACCCGAACATGAAGCGCCTCGCCGAGGTCGTCACCCCGCCGGAGTTCCTCACCGGTGAGATGGCGAACCTCTCAGGGCAGGCCGCTGACCCGTTCAAGATCCCGGCTGGCACCGCGTCGGGCCAGGAGGTGCCAGCGGAGTAATGTTCAGTCGAACTACGCGAATTCAACTGTGGATCTTCGCCGTCGTGACCGTGCTAGCGGTCGGCGCAATTGCCTTGCTGTACGTACGTATTCCCGCCCGGCTGGGCATCGGCACGTATGAGGTCACGGCGAACTTTGTAGCCGGCGGCGGACTCTACGAGAACGCCAATGTGACGTTCCGCGGCGTCCAAGCCGGCCGGGTCGAGTCCGTCAGCCTGACCGATGACGGTGTCGCCGCGCGCATGCGGATCAACAGCAGCATCAAGATCCCGGAGAACTCCACCGCCACCGTCAAGAGCGTGTCGGCGGTCGGCGAGCAGTACGTGGATTTCGTTCCGCCCGCGGATCCCTCGCAGGCGCTTTTACGCAACGGCGCGACCATTCCCAAGGATCGGACGGCGATCCCGCAGGACGTCGCCGAGCTGTTGCAAGAGGCCGACAGCCTGGTGACCAGCCTTGACAACACCCGCCTCCAGGACCTGCTGCGTGAGACGTTCGCGGCGTTCAACGGCTCCGGGCCGGAGCTCGCGCGACTGCTTTCGTCGGCACGGACGCTGATCGACGAGGCCAATGCCAGCTGGCCGCAGACCTCGACGCTGATCGACCAGGCGGGACCGTTCCTGGACGCGCAGATCCAAAGTGGCGACGACATCCGGTCGTCGTTCGATGGCCTTGCGCGCCTCACCACTGAAGTGGCAGGCGCGGACCCCCAGGTGCGTGACCTGCTCGCCACCGCGCCGGGGGCCGCCGCCGAGGCCAGCGAGACGTTCTCGGGCATCCGCCCGTCGTTCCCGGTGCTCGCCGCCAACCTGGCCAACTTCGGCCGCGTCGGCGTCATCTACCACAAGTCGATCGAACAGGCGCTGGTCGTCTTTCCCGCACTGCAGGCGTCACTGATGACGATCGGCGGTCAGCTTCCCGTGAGCGAGGGCGGCAAGCAGGACTTCAAGATCTCGATCAACGACCCGCCGCCGTGCACGACCGGATTCCTGCCAGGGGCGGAGATCCGCACCCCTGGTGACACAACCATTCGCGATCTGCCGACGGACCTGTACTGCAAGGTCCCGCAGAACGATCCGAGCGTGGTCCGTGGCGCGAGGAACTACCCGTGCCAGGAGTTCCCCGGCAAGCGCGCCCCGACGATCCAGTTGTGCCGCGACCCGGCCGGCTATGTGCCGCTGGGCAACAACCCATGGCGCGGTCCGCCGGTGCCGATCGGCACGCCGTCGGACGTCATGGAGGATGACACGCCCGAGGATGGGCGAAATATCCTGCCGCCCAACAAGTTCCCGTATATCCCGCCGGAAGCTGATCCGGATCCGGGATATCCCGTCGCTCCCGGCCTGTTGCCGCCTGACGTGCCAAGGGGCCCCGGGCCGGCGCCCCATCAGCCGTGGCCGTACATTCCGCCGCCGAATTCGGGACCGCCGCCGCCGCCGTACACGGCATGGATTCCGCCGGCGCCGTATCCGAACGCGTGGCCGCCGCCGGCGATCCCGCCGGGCTGGGCGACCAATCCGACCAATCCACCGGACATCTTCGCCGGGCCCTACGGGCCACCGCCACCGCCTGCACCCGCGCCACCGCCTCCGGGACTGCCACCTGCGGCTGCGCCGCTCGCGGGATTGTCAGACGCAGCGCCGTCACCTGCGGGAACGCCACCTGCGGCCGATGGGGCTGCCTACGGGACGTACGATCAGCACACAGGAGTCTTCGTTGACCCGGCCGGCGGTACGGGGGTGTACGCGCCCGGTGCCGCTGATCTGCGGCCAACTGAGAACTGGCTTGATCTGATGCTGTATCCGAAGCAGGTGTAATGACGTCCACCCAGACACCACCGGGGAAGCCCGTGCGCCGGCGCGCTTCCCGGCCGGCAGGTCCGACGACCGGCAAGGCCCCCGAGACCACCGCCGTAAGCGTTCCGACGGCTGAAGCGGTCGGTGCGACGACCGTTCACAAGGTCGTCAAGCCCGTGGCCCCGCCGTCGCGCCGGTTGGCGCCCAGCCGGCTCGTCACGGCCGTGGCACTGGCCTGTGGGCTTGTCGCGACCGCCATTGTGGGCGCCGCCGTGGCGGTGTTCATCGTCCAGAAGAACAGCGCCGAAGAAGCGCAGGCGCGCAACCAACGCTTTGTCGACACCGCGACGCAGGTGGTGGTCAACATGTTCAGCTTCAAGCCGGACACCGTCGACGACAGCGTCGACCAGTTTTACGACAGCACCAGCGGCCCGCTGCGCGACATGTTCAGCCAGAACAACAATGTCGAGAATCTCAAGGCGATCTTCCGGCAGACCGGCGGCAGTTCCGAGACGGTGATCAACGGCGCCGCCCTCGAGAGCTTCGACGATGTCAGCAACAACGCAACAGTGTTGGTCTCGGCGAGGGTCACCGCCAGTGACATGAACGGGAACAACAGGCCGTCGCAGCCGTACCGGCTGCGCATCATCGTGCACGAGGACGACGACGGGCGAATGACGGCCTACGACCTCAACTATCCCAACGGCGGTAACTGATGCGCTGGGTCGTGCGCGGCATCGTCGCGCTGGTGGCTGTCGCGTTCGTGAGCCTCGCCGCAGTGGGTGGCGGGCTGTACTGGCAGCGGGTGGAGACACGTGGTGAGCAAGCGGCTCGCGCTGAGCTCGGACCACTTGCGCAGAAACAGATTCCGAGCGTATTCACCTATGACTACAAGACCGTCGAGCGTAACCTCACCGACGCGTCCAGCATGCTCACACCCGGCTACCGCAAGGAGTTCGAGGACAGGGCCAACGCTGAAATCATTCCGCAGGCCCGGGCTCGAGAACTAGTGAGTCAAGCCAACGTGGTCGGCGTCGGAGTGCTGGACGCGCAGCGGGATTCGGCGGCGGTGATGGTCTACATCAACCGGACCGTTTCGGACAAGACGAACCGTGAGCAGCCGATCTACGACGGTGCGCGACTGCGCGTCGATTACCAGAAGATCGACGGCAAGTGGCTGATCGACTACATCACTCCGATTTAGCGTCGCGGGTTGCGGTCAGCGCTTCGAGGAACGACTGTGCCCACAGGTCGACGTCGTGTACGAGCACCTGGCGACGCATGGCTCTCATCCGACGCCTGCCCTCCTCAGGTGTCTGATTCAACGCCGCTTCGATGGCGTCCTTGACACCTTCGAGGTGATGCGGATTCGCCAGATAGGCCTGGCGTAATTCGGCTGCGGCACCGGTGAATTCGCTGAGGACCAGGGCGCCGCCGAGGTCGCTGCGGCAAGCGACGTACTCCTTGGCGACGAGGTTCATACCGTCGCGCAGCGGCGTCACGAGCATGACGTCGGCCGCGACGAAAAAGGCGATCAACTCGTCGCGAGGTATCGGCCGGTGCAGGTAGTGCACGATCGGATGCCCGACCTCGGCGTGTTCACCGTTGATGTGGCCGACCTGACGTTCGATGCTCTCGCGCATCGCGATGTAGCTTTCGACTCGCTCCCGGCTCGGCGTCGCGAGCTGGACCAACACGGTGTCCTCACGATTCGCGCGGGCCTCGTCGAGCAACTCCGAGAACGCCTTGAGCCGGACGTCGATGCCCTTCGTGTAATCGAGCCGGTCCACACCGAGCAGAATCTTTCGCGGATTGCCGAGCTCGCGGCGGATCTCCTTGGCCCGCTGACGGATCGGGCGTGTCCGTGCCTGCTGATCGAGAGCCGTCGAATCGATGGAGATCGGAAACGCGCCGACTTTGACGGTGCGCGAGCCGACTTCGATTTCGCCGAACCGTGAACGCACGCCGATGTTCGCGCGCGAGGTGTTGGCGCCCACGAGCCGACGAGCCAGTATCAGGAAGTTCTGCGCGCCGCCGGGCAAATGGAAGCCGACGAGATCAGAGCCGAGCAGCCCCTCGATTATCTCGGTGCGCCAAGGCATCTGCATGAACAGCTCGACCGGCGGGAACGGGATGTGCAGAAAGAAGCCGATGGTCAGGTCGGGTCGCAGCTCCCGGAGCATCTTCGGAACCAGCTGCAGCTGATAGTCCTGGATCCACACCGTGGCGCCGTTGGCCGCCGTTTTCGCCGTCGCCTCCGCGAACCGGCGGTTGACGTCGACGTAGGAGTCCCACCATTCGCGGTGGTAGATCGGCTTGACGATGACGTCGTGATACAGGGGCCACAGCGCCGCATTCGAGAAGCCCTCGTAGTACTCGGCGATGTCCTCGGCGGACAAGCTGACCGGACAGAGCAGCATGTCGTCCTGCTCGATCGTCTCGTCACCGGCGTCGGGTACGCCAGGCCAACCGATCCAGGCACCCCGACGGCGACGCAGAAGTGGCTCCAGAGCTGTCACGAGGCCGCCTGGGGCTCGTTTCCACGTCGTGGTGCCGTCCGGCAGCCGTTCCATGTCTATGGGCAGCCGGTTGGCCACCACGACGAAGTCGGAATCTCCGGAGCTGACCTTCCGGTCACCCCCCCGACTCACTTACGCCTCGAGTTTCGAGGGTCCAATGCCGAGCATCGACAGGAAAATCCGGCACTCGTCGGCGTCGTTCGCATATGCGGCCACGACGCGCCTGGCCTGGCGCGCAGTGCTGTCGGCAAGCGGTTCGACGTCGCCGAGTTCGGCGGGATCAGATTTCGCAGGCATATGACAACTCTAGGGGACGGTGTCATAGCCCCTGTTCGGAGGCTTCCGAAGGCTAGTTCGTCACCGTCGGGCTGTGGCCGACGATCGGCGCAGGCGGCGGGGTCACTGTCATGGCCTGCTGTTCTTCGGCAAGGCCGATGCACTGACCCGAGTTGTGTCCGGCACAGGGGATGCCCATGACCGTAGGAACGTCGGGGTTGCCCGGCAACGTCGTGTACGGCGAGGAGCCCGAGTTGGGAACCGTGTGGGGGACGCAGACGCCGGTGAACTGGTCGGCCTCTTCACCGCCGTTGCACGGCTGTGCAACGGGGGCGAGTTCGGTGGCCGGTACCGCGAGTACGGAGATTGCGGGGGCCGCGGCAACTGCGACCGCAAAGCCACCGGCAAGGATCAGTCGTCGAGCTGAGAGCTGGAAGGTCGCCATCGTCACGCTTTCTCTAGTTAGACCGTGTCGTCGGCAAGATTCTATGGAAGTTGCCGACTTCCTGCACAGCTTCCGTGAGTTGGCTGATTACGAGCCAATACCAAGCCGGGGCTAGGTCACCGTAGGGCTGGAGCTGATTGTCGAACGCGGCGTGACATTCGGGATGAGCGCTTGATCCTCGGCCAGACCGATGCACTGACCCGAGTTGTGCCCGATGCACGGAATGCCGTCGATCTCCGGCACATCCGGGTTGGCCGCGGTCGTGGTGTACGGGGATCCGGCGTTGGGCACCATGAATGGAACGCAGGTGGTCGTGAACTGGTCGGGTTCCTCACCACCCGTGCATTGCGCCACCGGTATTCCGGGCTCGGGCATCGAGTACGCGGCGACGGCGGGCGCGGCTGCCGCCGCGACGACGACGAAGGCGCCGATCAGAAGGTGACGCCGGATCGCGAATGAGGAAGAGGCCATTCCGAGAGTCTAGTGATCGCGCCGCGATTCTGTGGATCTTCTGAGGCAGCGCCCGCGCGGTCAGGGGCTGGAGCTCACGCTGGTGTGCGGCTGAACCAGGGGAGTCTGGGCCTGCTGCTCTTCCGCGAGTCCGATGCACTGACCCGAATTGTGGCACCGCAGGGGATTCCGTCGATCGCGGGGCGCATTGTGAGTCGTGATGCGGTGATCCGCTGGGCGGCCAGCTCTCGCACTTCTAATTTGCTGTACGGGTGCGAAGCGCCGATGACGTCAGCCTGTGCCCCGCGTCGGGTGGCTCAAGTCAATTCGTAAACAAGGGAATAGCGAGGTGGGCGCATTTTCTGCAAGTTGGCACCCATCAGACTGTGCATTCGCTGCGCGATGGCTGTGGCACCGCTGAGCGACCGCTTGACGAAGCACCGTAATGTGCAAGCTGTCCAATTACACGAACGAGGTGGTCGGCTGTGGCTAGCCCTGATGTGACACGTGCGGAACCGACCGGACAACAGGTCACCTACGAGACTCTGGACGAGGGGCGTATTGCGCGCATCTGGCTCAACCGGCCCGAAGCGCAGAACGCCCAGTCACGAACTCTGCTGGTGCAGCTGGACGAAGCCTTTGGCCGTGCGGAGGCGGATGACGAGGTCCGGGTGGTGATTCTCGCCGCCCGCGGCAAGAACTTCTCTGCCGGACACGATCTCGGCTCGGAGGAGGCGATGCTGGAGCGCAAGCCCGGCCCCGGCCAGCATCCGACGTTCTCGATCAACGGAGCCACGAGGCACGCCGTTGCCGAGAAGACGTATCTGCAGGAGTGGCACTACTTCTTCGAGAACACCCGCCGCTGGCGCGATTTGCGCAA
This sequence comes from Mycobacterium sp. 29Ha, assembly GCF_032883055.1. NCBI lineage: Bacteria > Bacillati > Actinomycetota > Actinomycetes > Mycobacteriales > Mycobacteriaceae > Mycobacterium > Mycobacterium sp. 29Ha. The sequence continues at coordinate 174,668 of NZ_JAMQTI010000007.1, read as the reverse complement.
GATCACCATCGCGCAGGTGCAGGGCAACGCGATCTCGGCCGCCCTGATGCTGATCTGGGCGTGCGACCTGATCGTCGCCGCCGACGACGCGAAGTTCAGCGACGTCGTCGCCGTCAGGATGGGCATGCCGGGAGTGGAGTACTACGCGCACCCATGGGAATTCGGCGCGCGTAAGGCGAAAGAGCTTCTGCTGACCGGTGATTCGATCGACGCCGAAGAGGCTTACCGGCTGGGCATGGTGTCGAAGGTCTTCCCGCGCTCCGAGCTCGAGGACAAGACGCTTGATTTCGCGAGGCGCATCGCCGAGCGACCCACGATGGCGGCACTGTTGGTCAAGGATTCGGTCAATGCCGCGGCCGACGCGATGGGCTTCACCGAGGCGCTTCGGCATGCGTTCCACATCCACGAACTCGGGCACGCCCACTGGGCGGCCGCCAACGAGAACCGCTACCCGGTCGGACTGCCGCCAGACGTACCGGACTGGCGAACGTTGGGAGCGCCCAAGCCTGCGCGCTATGACGAGCCGTGACGTATAACTAGAACCTGTTCTAGTTGTCGGACGAAGGGGTCTGCAGTGCAACTGTCATTGACGGGGCAAACGGTTCTGGTCACCGGTGGTGGCAGTGGCATCGGCAAAGCGTGCGCGGCCGCGGTGGTCGCGTCCGGCGGAAATGCGATGCTCGTCGGACGCAACGCAGACAGGCTTTCGGCCGCGGCTGACGAGATCAAGGCTCTGGGCGGACCCGGTGAGGTGCTGTATGAGCCCGCCGACGTCACCAACGAGGACGAGGTCGCCCGCGTCGTGGAGGCGACGACCGCATGGTCCGGCCGGTTGCAGGGTGTCGTGCACTGCGCCGGTGGCAGCGAGACGATCGGGCCGATCACGCAGATCGATTCCGAGGCGTGGCGACGCACCGTCGACCTGAACATCAACGGCACCATGTACGTGCTCAAGCACGCCGCGCGGGAGATGGTTCGCGGCGGCGGCGGATCCTTCATCGGTATCTCGTCGATCGCTGCGAGCAACACCCACCGGTGGTTCGGCGCCTACGGGGTCTCGAAGGCGGGCATCGACCACATGATGCAACTGGCGGCTGACGAGCTCGGCGCGTCCTGGGTACGGGTGAACTGCATCCGGCCGGGCCTCATCCGCACCGAACTCGTTGCGCCGGTTCTTGATTCGGCCGAGCTGAGCGCAGACTACGCGAGTATCACACCACTGCCCCGGCCGGGTGAAGTCGAAGACATCGCGAACTGTGCGGTGTTCCTGCTGAGCGACGCCGCGAGTTACGTCACCGGCCAGGTGATCAACGTCGACGGCGGGGTACTGGTGCGCCGTGGGCCCGACTACTCGGCGATGCTCGAGCCGCTCTTCGGGGCCGAAGGCCTGCGCGGGGTCGTCGCGCAGTAACGCGGGGGCGTCTGGCTGATCGCCGATGCCGAGCCGCCGGCCGAGGTCGACACGGAACCGGCCGCCCACAATCAGTGGAACCCTCAAATTGACCAAGAAGCCAATATCAGATGCTTTAGGCGCCTACTCTCGGATCCATGATCTTGATGCGGTGTTGTTGGCAAAACTTGGTTAGGAGATAGCGAGCCGATGAAGAACCACCAACCAGGGACAACGGCGGGACTGGTCGCCGTCGCTGTGATCTTCGGGCTCGTTGGCTGTGGTTCCGGCAGCGACACGGCAACTACGACGACGACCTCGACTTCCACGTCGACCGAGACCGGTACCGCCGCCGCACCAAGCCCCCAGGCGGGCGCCGATGAGACGATCAATGCTTACATCACGGACAACGGGATTGCCGAAACGCCGATCAAACCAGGCGAGACAGGAACCCCGACAATCGATTTCCCGATCCCGCCCCAATGGAGCGACGCCGGCGAAATGACGCCGGACTGGGCTTACGGTGCCATCGTCTACGACAACCCGACAGATCCCAATGACCCGCCCGATATGTACGCGATTGCCTCCAAGCTCACCGGCGACGTCGACGCGGAGAAAATCTTCGAGTATGCCCCGGAGCAGTTGCAGGGGATGTCCGAATTCAAGCCGCTGGCAGAGCCGAAGAGGAGCACGTTGAGTGGCTTTGACGCCATCGAGTTCGCCGGTACCTATGTGCAGGACGGTAAGACGCGATTCGTCGCCCAGAAGACGGTCGTCGTGCCGGCAGCGGATGGTCTATTCGTCCTGCAGCTGAACGGCGAGAGCCTAGGAGACGAACAGAATGTGGTGCTCGATGCCACCAAAGTGATCGATGAACAGACGACGATCACCCCATCGTCATGACAGCTCGCACCGACCGAGACCCACGTGCCCTGCTTACCGACGGAGAAGCATCGATATGAGAATCCGAATCACGGCTCCAGGCTTCCTACTGGCTTCGGTGTGCAGCGCCGTGCTGATGTCATCCCCCCTGGTGACTGCGCCGGCGGCGCACGCGCAGTGTACGGCCGGCGAGGTGTTGGACCAGCGCACCGGGGTGTGCTGGTCGCAGTCCCAGACCACTCTCGGGGTGTCGGGCACCGGCGGTTGGTGTAAGCCCGGCAGGATCGGGTTGTGCATGGCGGCCTGGCAGAACTCGCAGGTTCCTGGCGCAGCGCTGCAGCCCGCTCCCCCCGGAGGGCCCGCGCCACGCACCACGTGGCCTCGCGGCTGACACCCCACTGAGGCGGGTCAAAGCGCCGATCGAAACGAACCACCACCGTCTGCAGCGCCGGCTTCCCACGAGGCCACCTTGCCGAGCGCGGACCAATCGAGATGAGCGCCGCCATTGGCGAGCAAGGTGAGGAAGCGGTCGCGGATCAGGCTCGCCACCGGCAGCGGCACCTGTAGCGCCTCGCCCGCGGCGAGGACGAGGCGCACATCCTTGAGGCCGAGCGATGCGGTGAATCCGGCCGGCTCGAACTCCTCGCGGGCCAGCAAGCCGCCGTAAGTCTTGTAGACCGGCGCATCGAAAGGCGTCGACGTCAGCACCTCGAGGTAGTTCTGCTTATCGACGCCGGCCTTTTGAACCAGTGCCATGGACTCAGCGAGCGACTCGATGACGGACGCGATGAGGAAATTTCCGCTCAGCTTGACGAGGTTCGCCGCCTTCGGCTGTTCCGCCACGACGAACGTCCGCTGACCGATCGCATCGAATACCGGCGAAAGTGCTTGCACCGCAGCGGGTTCACCGGCAGCCACCACGAAGAGCCTGGCCGCTTCCGCCGCTTCCGGACGCCCGAACACCGGCGCCGCCACGAACCGATGCCCCGCCCCGGCATGCGCGTCCGTCAGCTGTTCCGCCAGCGCGAGGCTGATCGTGCTCGACGAGACATGAGTGGCGCCGGCCGGAAGCGATGCGAGAATGCCTGCGTCGCCGAATGTGACCGTCTCCACCGCATCGTCGTTGGCCAGCATCGTGATCACGACGTCGCCCCCGCACGCCTCGGCCACGGTCCGCGCCTCGCCGGCGCCTTTCTCGACCAAAGCGGCGACCTTGCCCGGTGAGCGGTTGTACGCCGTCACCTCATGCCCGGCCGCCTACGGCCGCACCTCACCGGTCGTGGTGGATTCGTCCATCCGTATCCGCGAGCGGCAGACCCCCGCCGCCCCACCGTCGCGCGATGATCTCCGCGGCGATCGATACCGCCGTCTCCTCCGGTGTGCGCGCACCCAGATCGAGGCCGATCGGGCTCGACAGCTTGCCGAACTCCACATCTGAGATGCCGGCCTCGCGCAGGCGGGCCATCCGATCGTCGTGGGTGCGCCGCGAGCCCATCACACCGATATAGCCGACCTGCGGCAGTCGCAGCGCGACGTGGAGGACCGGAACGTCGAACTTGGCGTCATGGGTGAGCACGCAGATTGCGGTGCGGTCATCGATCAAGTCCTTGGCCGCCTGTCCGGTGAGATAGCGGCCCGGCCAGTCGACGACGACCTCGTCGGCACCCGGGAACCGCGCCGGTGTCGCGAACACCGGCCGCGCATCGCACACCGTCACCCGATAACCCAGGAACGAAGCCTGCGTGACAAGCGCCGACGCGAAGTCGGTCGCCCCGAATATCAGCATCCGGGGACGCGGAGCATGGCTGGCGACGAACACCTCCATGCCGGACTCCTGCCGCTGTCCGTCGGCGCCGTAGGACAGCACCGCCGACCGCCCGGCCGCCAGCAAACCCCGCGCGTCGTCGATGATCGCGGCGTCGGCCCGATGCGATCCCAGCGAGCCGTCGACCCCGTGCTGTCCCACGACGATCCTGCGCCCCACCCGCTGTCGGTCCGGGTGGGCGATAACCGTGGCGACGGCGGTCGGGCGATGGGTGGCGATGTCGTCGGCAATCGTCTCCAATTGCGGGAAGGTGCTGCGCGATACCGGCTCGACGAAGATGTCGACGATCCCCCCGCAGGTCAGCCCGACCGTGAACGCGTCATCGTCGCTCACGCCGTAGCGCTGCAACCGGGCCTGCCCGGACGCGACGACGTCGTTGGCCATTTCGTAGACCGCCGCCTCGACGCACCCCCCGGACACCGAGCCCGCCACCGTCCCGTCGGGTGCGACGAGCATCGTCGCTCCGGGCTGCCGCGGCGCCGACCGGATCGTCCGAACGACGGTGGCGACGCCCGCCGTGCCACCGGTCCGCCATACCGATAGCAAATCGTCGAGGACGTCGCGCACCGTCGAAGTGTAAGCCGACTTCAGTTGCGGCCGCGTTCGTCGAACTCGATCGGCAACACCGCGGGACCGGTGATGCCCACCAACGGCTTCCACACCGCGGGCGCCGCTCGCCGCACGTTGGTCATCCGCTGGGTCATCACCACCAGGGCCTCGGCAAGCTCGCGTCGTGCCAGGTTCGCGCCGAGGCAGTAGTGCGCACCCGCGCCGAACGTCTGCATAGGCGCTGCACCCGCACGCGTGATGTCGAGGCGATGCGGATCGTCGAACACCTCGGGGTCGCGATTGCCCGCGGCCGTGTTCACCATGACGAACGTGCCGGCGGGAATCGTCACGCCGCCGAACTCGACGTCCTCGATCGTCATCCGCATCGCGCCGAAGACGACGGGGTTGAAGCGCATCAGCTCCTCGACCGCGTTCATCGCCAGCTCCGGCCGCTCGGCGAGCAACTCCCATTGGTCGGGGTGATCGCACAGCGTGTCCACCGCTGCCGCGAGCTGATTGCGGGTGGTGTCGGTGCCCGCCATCAGGATGCCCGCCGCGAGCATGCGCAGCTCGGGTGTCGTCAGCCGGTCGCCGTCGTCCTCGGCGCGGATCAGATCCGAGATCAGATCGTCGGTCAGCGAGTTGCGGCGTTCGGCGACCATGGCGTCGATGTAGTCGTCGAGCTCCGCCCACGCCTGCAGAATCACCTGCTCGTGCTCGGCCACGTTCCAGGTGAACAGCTTGAAGAAGTCATCGGCCCACTCGGAGAACAGCTTCGAGTCCTCGCTCGGCGCGCCGAGCAGCTCCGCGATCACCGGGACCGGGTAGGGGCGGGCGATGTCCGCGACGATCTCGCTCGCGCCCGCGGGCAGCAGCGGTTCGACCAGTCGCGTGATGATGTCGGTGATCACCGTGTCGAGGCGGCCCACCGCCCGCGGTGTGAAGGCTTTCGACACCAGACGGCGCAGCCGATCGTGGTCGGGTCCATTGATGCTCAAGATGGTCGAGACCGCGCGATCCCAGATGGGGCCCGACGTGATGCCCTGCGTCTCGAGGCCAAGGCCTTCAGGCACGCACATGCGGTGATCGCGAAGCGCGGTGCGGGCCAGGTCGTAACTCAGAATCTCGGGGCCGTGCGCCCCCATCACGACCGGCCCCTGGCTCAGCGCGACGGCCAGTCGGCGGTGCGCTTCCGCAGGGTCGGGTGCGGTTTCGTAGTCGACTGTCGGCAGGTCGACGATGGTGGGTTCAAGTGTGATGGTCATGAGGGCCTCCCCGGCGTTTGAAGGACACCTCGATGGTCGATCCGGGGCGGGGAAGCGGACTAGCGTAGGCGACTACCCCAACCCGAGATTTCAGCGCAGAGTGAGGTCACGAATGCGACAGGTCATCGCAGGTCTACTCGTCGCGGGCATCGTGGCGTGGGGTGTGCCCGGCTCGCCCGGCGTCGCGTCGGCGGCCCCCGACATCCCGCCGGTTTCGGATGCGGCGCGTGCCGCCGGACTGGTCGACGTCCGGACCGTTGTGCCCGACGCCGTCATCGACCTGCGGTACGCGACGTCGAACAACTTCGTCGGGGTGGCGATGTATCCGGCCGACGCACGGTGCCTCGTCGCTCAGTCCATGGCCAACGGCCTCAGAACCGCCGCCGGCATCCTGCGGGCCGACGGCGATGTCCTCGTTTTCTGGGACTGTTACCGGCCGCACGCGGTGCAGGTCCAGATGTACGAGGTGGTATCCGAGCCCGGCTGGGTCAGCAAGCCCGGACCCTATGCCCGTAGCCACGAGGCGGGGCTGTCGGTCGACGTGACGCTGGCACATGACGGCGCGCTCGTGGACATGGGAACCGGCTTCGACGAGTTCACGCCCCGCGCGAACGCGTACGCCACCGACGGAGTCAGCGCGGCGGCGCAGGCGAACCGCGCCCGGCTGCGCGAGGCGATGGCCGCGGGCGGGTTCACCGTCTACAAGGGCGAGTGGTGGCATTTCGACGCACCCGGCGCCTACGCCAACCACCCGATTCTCGATGTTCCTGTGAATTAGGTGATTTGATTCCCCGGTGCGCAGGTTGATCGCGGCGGCGGGCACCACGTGCGCGGCGAGAAGGTCTACTACCTGCGCTCGTTCCCCGGCGACGCGTTGGTGATCGTCTCCAACGCCGACCCCGCCTCGTTCCGGGCGTTCGACCAGACCTCCGCCCGCGACGGTCGACGGTCTGCGTCGACGGCCGTCCTCTGCCGGACGCGGACGCGGCGACCTTCGAGCTCCTCGACCGCCCCAACTTCGCAAGGACGCCCGTCACGTCTACCAACGCGATCGACGGGTGAGCGACGACCCGGCCCATTTCGAACTGCTCGACAGGGAACTGTGCAAGCACAGCACCGCGGTGTACTGGAGCGTCGGCGACCTCTTGTCCGACGATCCCGCACACTTCGCGATCATCTCCAACGCGGACCACTACCTGTTCACCAAGGACACGCGGAGGTCCACGTCAACGGCAACCCCATCGACGGCGCCGACCCCGCGACGTTCCGTGTGGGGGGTGGCGCGTACGCACACGGCGATCAGCGGGTCTCCTACTTCACCGACCAGATCGCCGACGCCGATATGCCATCGTTCCGCCCCTTCGAGGGCCGTATGCGACTGACAAGGCGCGGGTCTACTGGATGGGAAAGCAGATCCTAGGCGCCGACCCCTCGACAATCCGCGTGCTGAACGCCGATTCGAGCGCTCCGCAGATGCGAAACATGCGTACTACCGAAACTCCGTTGTGGCAGGAGCGGACCCGTCGACCTTTCCGGCCACCCGGGCCGTCACACGGTGTGACGAAACTTCGCTTTCGTTCGCGGGCTGAACCGCCCTACGGCTGTATGCTCGGTCGTCGGCAGGCAAAACGCGCAGACCCGCGGCCCGTGCGTCGGATAACCACACCGCCCGCACGCAGTAACGACGGCGGTTTCGTTGGCTTCCGGCATGCGGCGTTACTACCCAGTCCGATGCGGAACCGATGCGGAACCTAATCCTTTCGAATCCACAAACAGTCGCCGCTCAGCGTCACGTTGAACAACCTCGGCTCGAATGTGACCACGAGTTGCTGGCCCGCAGATCCTTCAGCGATCTCGGGAGCGGTGAGGACACCGGGTTCGAGGACGGTCGTTTGTTCGGCGCGGCATCGGGTGTCCGCATTGCGGGGCGTGCCAGTCCAGTCGCCGGACTGGACGTCCGGGTTTTGCCGTCCGTTCCCGTGCAGCAGGATCGGCGGACCGACGCTGAGCCAGCGGTCGTTCGGAGGCTGCGGTGTCGTCTCGGACTGCCAACTGCCACCTGTGCACACCAGTGGTATCTTCGCGTCCGCGGGCCGTGTCGCCGCCCCGGCGGCGTCGGGCGGGCACGGCGTATTCGCCTGCGGACCGATGGGATCAGCGGCTGCGCCACCCGATGCGAACACCAAGGCGACGGCTGCGACCACTCCCGCCATCGTGCGCTTCATGCTCACTTCACTTTGCTGAGATCTGTCTTCATCAACATGACGTTGTACTCAGACCACAGCGACAGGTTCCAGTACAGGTCGGTTCCAGTGCCCTGCGTAGACGGCGACCACGGATGCATCATCGGCGCGTAGATTCCGCCGTTCTGCTGGGTCAGCAACACCGTCGGTCCCGACCACCCGCCCTCCGGCCTATCGGAGGTTCGCATGACGATGTTGTTGTTCCGGTCGCCGTGAAGTGCGACGAATTTCTTGAGCTGCTGGTTGTACTGGACGGACATCTCGCTGACTGCGCTGCCTGGGTTGTCATTGACGGCTCCGCAGGCCCCTGGCGTCGTCGTCGACTGGCCGAACAGCGGCGTCGCAGCCGCCGGATTGCCCTTGACCCAGCCGGCCGGGGTGGCACCCACGCCGTACCATCCGCCGGCGCTGCCCGCGCTGTAGTACTCGTACTTGCTCAGGTCGAGGATGTCGCGCTCGAGGACGCGGGCAACGTAGGCCGCGCCCTGCCGACCGTTGGGTGTCCCGTATGCGTAGACGTAACCGTCGCCCGGCCTGACGAACGCCATCTGCTGGAAGTTTTGGTTGCCGGTCGCCGCGTTGTTGTAGCGGACGGTCTGCGGGGCCACGTGCCATACCTCGCCGTTGTCCGTGGAGTAGGCGATCGCCGAGTAATTCGTGGTCCACACCCCGGGAGCGCCCCACTGGGTCACCGACATGAAGCTGATGTACTGCGTGACGCCGTATTCGGTTCCTGGTGTCGGCACCGAGATGCCCGCGGTCGGAATCAGGGTGATCCCGGCGGGCAGCCCTTCGGGGAAAATGATCTGCCGTGCCATGTACTGGTACGGCGCACCTGAGGGAACATAGGTCAACGGTGATCCGCCGAAGTCGCTGCCGGTGAACCATTCTGGGTCTGTGAAGTCCATGCCGTTGAACAGATCGGCGTCGACACTGCGGAACAGGACGTTGGGTCGCCAATGGGTACCCGCCGCCATGCCGCCGAGGCCAAAGGTGTCGCCGAAGGCGATTAGGACCTGGTGTTCGTTGATTGGGGTGGTCGGGTCGTCGACCATGCCGTTGTCCCACATGATGCCGAGGTCGGTGCCCGTGACACCGTAGTAGTATTGGGTGTTGTTCGCTGGATTGTTACCGGTGATCCAGTCGACGAATTGTGTTGATACGCTCAGGTATTGGCCGGGCACGGGGAAACCTGGCCGCACCGTCGGCGGCGGTGTCGGTGCCGTCAACGCGAGGCTCATGGTCTGCGTGGAGGCCAGCGCCATGTTCTCCTCCGTGTTATCAGTGAGCGCATTGACCAAGTCGTCCACCTCGCGGCGGGCGAAGGCTAGCAGTCCCCACGCCAGTGGCGCAGCAGGATCGATCGGCACGTCTCCCGCAAGCGGATTGAGCAACGAGTCGACGACTTTCGAGATAGCGTCGACCATCTCGGTGAGCAGATCGGGATCGGTCTCCGGTGCGACGGTGACATCTTCCGCCGTCTGCGCGGCCATCATCGGAGAGATGTTCAATGGTCCCGACGCGGCGAGGACACGCGCGTCGACGAACGTCGCGCCGCCGACGACCTCCTCCTGCTTGGCCGAGCCGGGGTCCGTCGTTGATTGGCCCGTCACCGTGGTGGTGATGGTGCCCGGCTGCGATGGGGTACGCGATGCGGGATCGTTACCCGAATTCTTGGCGTCGACCTTCTCGACGATCTCTTCCTTCGCGCCGCCCTCTTCAAGGGGCTGTTCCTCGGGTTCGACTTCGTCGACAACTTCTTCTTCGGCAGCGGGCACCTGCTCGGATTCCTCCGGTTTGGTGTCCGGAGCCTCTTCGTCTTTGGCGTCAGGGTCTTTGATTTCCGGCGCCGGTCCGGACGTGCCGGTGTTGGTCTGGGCACTCACCTGCCCGGGCTCGACGGCGCCGCGCGTCACATTCTGCGTCGCCCCATTGGCGCCGCCAGCGCCTGATTCGGGCGTCTTGGGCGTCATCGAAGAGTCGACGGTCGAGGTGTCGGTGGTAGACGTGTTGGTGGTGGACGAGTCGGTCGTCGACGTATTGCCGGTCGACGAGTCCGTCGTTGACGTGTTGCCGGTAGGGGAATCGGACGAGGGGGACGATGAATCTGACATCTCTGCTGCTGCCACGCCGTGGCCCATCGCGATTGCCGTGCCGACGCCTAAGGCGACGGCCAGGCCACCTACGCGGCCGATATAACTGGCAGGTCCCATGCCCATACCTTTCACATGGTGAAGTGGCCCCAACCCGACGTCAGTGTCAATTAGACAGCACGCAACCGGTCCGAATAGCAAAATGGGCCAAACGTCCCAGGATTCACATTGGTCGCTGTGGCTCTGATCTTGGTGGCGTTTTGCTGAAAAGTTAGTCTGGCGTGCTCTCTCTCGGCTAAGACATCAAGCCAGCGTCACGCAGCGCGTCCTCGTACAAGCCGAACGCGTAGGGCAGACCATCTCCGACCCAGGCCTCCACGATGTTTACACTGTCGGCAATGGCTTGCACCTCATAGGCATACGTCTCGAATTGTTTGTCCTGATGCAGACTGTCAATTTGCTGCCGGGTGCCCTGAATGAGAACGAATCCCCCTAATTCGTTGCTCTGCGGCTTGAGGATGGCGGCATCGAAGCGCTCGATCCGCCCGTCACGCTTGAGTTCTTCGAGGTACCCGGTCAGCTTGTCCTTCAGGAATTCGAGGGCCTGCGTTTCACGTCCTCGCGTGGGAATCCCCCACACCACCCAGACACCCGCTTCTGCCATGGCTCCCCTTTTACACCCAGATGTCGCGTTCATGCGCGTGACATGCAGAACGTGATCTGTGAAGCTTCGGCGGATGACTCTTGCCGATGAGCGACTCACGCCCCACAGCACACGGCGCGCCTGGGCGGCGGTCGCGCTGCTCGCCGTGGTCGGCACCCTCAACTACGCCGACCGGTTCCTGCCCGCCGTCCTGGCCGAGCCGATCAAGAACGATCTGGCGTTGTCCGACACCGCAATCGGCGTGATCAACGGCTTCTGGTTCCTGGTCGTCTACGCGGTGATCGGGCTGGTGATCGCTCGGATCGCCGATCGCGGCGCGTTCGGTCTGGTGATCTCGACATGCCTGACCCTGTGGGGCGCCATGACGGTGCTCGGCGGAGCCGTGCAGTCCGCGTTCCAGCTCGCGCTGACCCGTATTGGAGTCGCGGTAGGGGAGGCGGGCAGTACGCCGGCCGCGCACGCCTATGTGGCACGGAACTTTCCACCGGAACGCCGCGCCGCGCCGCTGGCCGTCATCTCCGTGTCCATTCCGTTGGCCAGCGCCGCCAGCCTGATCGGCGGCGGACTGCTCGCGCAGACGCTCGGGTGGCGGACCGCGTTCGTGGTGATGGGTGCGATCAGTGTCGTGTTCGCCCCCCTCGTGCTTCTCGTCCTCGGCCGCCGCCAGCCGATGCCCGTTGCGACCGCACCCACGGGCGGCGACGTGCAGGCGGCGAAAGTGCTTGATCTGCTAAAGAAACCGAGCTACATGGGCGTCGTCCTCGGCGCCGCGTTCATTTCGTTCGCAGGTTACTCGCTGACCACGTTCGCCCCCGCCTACCTCATCAGGACGCGCGAAATGACGCTCGGTGAGGTCGGCGTGCAGTACGGAATCGCCAGCGGTCTGGCCGGGATCGGCAGCCTGCTGATCGTGGGCCGCGTCGCGGATCGCTTGTCCTCCAGGGATCCTCGATGGTCACTGTGGTTGGTGGCCGCGGTGACCGCTGTCCTAGTCCCCTTTTCGGTGCTGGCCTTCGTCGTCGAGAACCGCACGCTGTGCGTCTGGTTCATCGCGTTGAGCTACGTCATCGGGACCGCGCACATGGCGCCGTCGATTGCCGCGATTCAGCGGCTGGCAACAGCCCAACAGCGCGCGACGGCCTCGGCGATCTTCTTGTTCGTCGGCTCCATGGTCGGCTCGGCCGGCCCGTTCTTGACCGGCGTCATCAGCGATGCGCTCAAGGCCGAGCTCGGCTCCATGTCGCTGGGCCGGGCCTTGCTCATCGTGCCTGCGGCACAGGTGATCGCGATCATCTGCTATCTCCTGGCGAGCAGGCGCTTCGTCAATGAGATGGTCGAATCAGATCAAGGGGCGACTGCGTAGTAGATACGTGCGTCCCAGCCGGCAAGTTCGAGAGACTGCGACGATGGCGCAGCGGGTGCGCCGGGCAGGGTGCCGAGCAGAAGGTCGGCCGCCATCCACTCTCGCCCGATTTCTACGTTCCGGACTTCGCGACCGCAGTTTGCGATCACGAGAAGTCTTGCAGCCGATGAGTTTCTGGAGTATGCCCAGATCTGGGGATCGTCTTCCATCAGCGGCGTGAAATCACCATCGACCAGGATGGGCAGCTCGTGGCGGAGGCGAATGAGCGCCTGGTAGTGCGCGAAGACCGAATCTGTGCGGTCGATCTGGGCTGCGGCGTTCAGCCAGGTGTAATTTGGATTGACCGACAGCCATGGGTTGCCTGTGGTGAATCCCGCGTTCGGTCCGTGGTCCCACTGCATGGGTGTTCGGGCGTTGTCGCGGCTCATCTCGGCCAGGCCGGCCAGCGCCGCAGCCTCATCGCCAGCGGATTCGACAACGGCGTTGTAGTAGTTCACCGCCTCGATGTCTTTGTGGTCCTGCGGACTTCGGAAGGGAAAATTCGTCATCGCGAGTTCCTCGCCTTGGTAGACGAACGGGGTGCCACGCATGCCGTGCAGGACAGTCGCGAGTGCCTTCGCCGAGGCGGCCCAGTATTCCGGGTCGTCATCCCCGAATCGGGACACGACACGGGGCTGGTCGTGGTTGTTCCAATACAGGCTGTTCCAGCCGGTCTCGGCCAACGCCACCTGCCACCGGTGAAGCGACTTCTTGAGTGCGACCAAGTCGCGACCGACCCAGTCGAACTTGCCCGCAGGGCCATGGTCGACGGAGACGTGCTCGAATTGGAACACCATATCGAGCTCACCGCGGGCCGGATCGGTATACAGCCGAGCCTGTTCGGGGCTCACGCCGGGCATCTCTCCCACGGTGAGGTACTCGCCGTCGCGGCCCCCGAAAACTTCTCGGTTCATCTCGGCCAGGTACTCGTGCACGTGCGGACCATCGACGAAACTGTCGAATGCAACGACGAAGCGCTGCCCGGCGATCGCGGGCGCATCGGGCAGCCCGTCAGCTTTGGAGGTGAAGTTGATGACATCCATTCGGAACCCGTCGACACCGCGGTCGAGCCACCAAACCATGATGTCCTGCACGGCCTTTCGTACCTGCGGATTCCTCCAGTTCAGATCCGGCTGCTTGCGGTCGAACAGATGCAGGTAGTACTGGTCGGTGCCTCGTTCCCACTCCCACGCCGAGCCGGAGAAGAGTGATCCCCAGTTGTTCGGCTCACCGCCGTCACGTGCGTCCCGCCAGATGTACCAGTCCCGCTTTGGGCTGTCGCGGGATGAGCGCGACTCGGCGAACCACGGGTGTTCGTCCGAGGTGTGATTGACGACGAGGTCCATCACCAGTTTCATACCGAGTTCGTGCACCTTGGCGAGCAACGCGTCGAATTCTGTCAACGTGCCGAAGCGCGGATCGATGTCGCGGTAATCACTGATGTCGTAACCGTTGTCGGCTTGCGGTGAAGGGTAGATCGGTGACAACCAGATCACGTCGATCCCGAGCGTGCGCAGATAGTCGAGCCGCGTCATGATGCCAGCCAGATCACCGAAGCCGTCGCCGTTCGAGTCGGCGAAGCTGCGCGGGTAGATCTGGTAGACGACAGCCGATTTCCACCATGCCGCATTGCGGCGGTCGCGCCGAGTCACTTGCCGATCACGTCGCGGTAGACCTCCACGTACTTGCCGATCATTGTGGCTACCGTGAAGCGTTCCGCGGTGTGTTCGGCGATCGTGCGCCGGTTCAGCTTGCCCGCCGCATCAATAGCGGCGACCGCCGACTCGATGTCGTCGACCAGAAAGCCGGTCGTCCCATGCATGATCAGTTCGCCCATCGAACCTCGGTTGTTGGCGACGACCGGTGTGCCACACGCCATCGCCTCGACGACGCTGTAGCCGAACGGCTCATCGAAGTCGATGAGATGGAGCAACGCATGCGCGTTTCCCAATACCGCGGCGCGGTCGGACTTTTCGACAGCCCCGAGGTAACGCACATGCTCGCCGTCGATGTGCGGTGCGATCTCGTCGCGGAAGTACCTCTCGTCTTGGATGATCCCGCCGATATCAAGCCGACGTCCGCTTCGACGAGCGACCTCGATCGCATGCGCGGTGCCTTTGTCGGGGTGGATCCGACCAAAGAACAGGAGATGCTCGCCGGGATTGGGGTGAATCGCGAATTCGTCGGTATCGATGCCGTGGTGGACGGTGGCGGCGTAATGCAGATTCGGATGTCGGTCGGCGTCGCTGATCGACACGTATGCGGTCGTGGTGTCGTAGCGCTCATAAACAGGAATGATCCGATCGGACGAGAACCCGTGAATCGTGGTGACCACCGGTGTGGTGACGAGGTCGCTGTATGTGAGTGGCAGGAAGTCGAACCCGTTGTGGATGATGTCGAAGTCGCCGGCGCGCTCGAAAACCGAGGCGACGTGTAGGCATTCTGCAACCTTGGCATCGATAGTCGCCTCCTCGGACCAGCCGACGGGAGAGGTTGCATGCAGGCTGGCGGTGGTGATCGAGTCCCCGGTGGCGAACAGCGTGACGTGATGACCGGCCGCCACCAGTCCCTCGGTGAGCAACGAGGCGAATTGCTCCCAAGGTCCGTAGTGACGGGGCGGTGTCCGCCAGGCGATCGGCGCCAGCACCGCCACTCGGATCGGACCGCCAGTCTCGCCGTGAATGGGAATGTTCTCAGGCTACTCGGCCGTGCGCGCCGGCGTCGGCCGAGTCCGGTGAAACCCCGGCCGAAAGGGGGTCTGTATTAGGTAGTTTCACCAACGTGGCCCAACTGATGAACCGCCAGATCGTCTTGCGTCGTCGTCCGACCGGGTTGGTGGCGCCCGGCGACACCGAGTTGGTGACCACACCGGCGCCCGAGCCCGCCGAGGGTGAGGCACTGATCCGCACGACGTATGTCGGTATCGACGCCGCCGCGCGCACCTGGCTCAACGATCAACCCGGCTATCTGCCGCCCGTGCAGATCGGTGAGGTCATCCGCGCGGCCGGCATCGGCGAGGTGGTCGAGTCGCGCTGTGACGCGTACGCCGTCGGCGACGTCGTCACGACGCTCACCAATTTCCAGGAGTACGTGATCTGTCGCGACGACATCTTCACCACCCCGGTGCCAGGCCCGCAGGACAAGGTCGACCAACTCGCAGTGATGTCCGTGTACGGACCGACGGGCGCCACCGCGTACTTCGGCATGGTCGGCATCGGTAAGCCCAAGGAGGGGGAGACGGTGGTCGTCTCCGCTGCGGCGGGAGCCACCGGATCGGTGGCCGGTCAGATCGCCAAGATCGCGGGCGCCCGCGTCGTGGGCATCGCAGGTGGGCCCGACAAGTGCAAGGCGGTGGTCGAGGATTTCGGATTCGATGCGTGCATCGACTACCGGGAAGACGACTTGAAGGCCGCGCTGAAGGAGCACTGCCCCCGCGGGGTCGACGTGTACTTCGACAACGTCGGCGGTCCGATTCTGGATGCTGTGCTCGGCCGTCTCGCGCCGAAGGCGCGTGTGGTGCTGTGCGGTGTCATTTCCAGCTACCTCACCGGTGAGCATCCCGGACCGGCCAACTACGTGAATTTGCTCGCCAAGACCGCGACCATGCAGGGCTTCAACGCGCTCGACGAGTGGAGCCGATTCGATGAAGCGTTCGGCCCCCTGCGTCGTTGGTCGGATGAAGGCAAGCTCGTCCACCGCCAGACGATTTACGAGGGCATCGAGTCGTGCGTCGACGCCATGAACGGGTTGTTCACCGGGGCGAACATCGGCAAGATGTTGGTGAAGATCAGCGAACCAAAAAACGGCTGAATACCTCCGAAGGAAAGGGGGTACAAGTGGGCATGGTTTCCAACGCCCTTCGTTTGCTCGGCGTCGCCGTCACTGCCGTCGCAGCCTTCCTCCTCGCACCCGCCCCACTCGCCGCCGCCCAAGGCTGCCCCGATGTCGAG
Organism: Mycobacterium sp. 29Ha; assembly: GCF_032883055.1. Classification (NCBI taxonomy): domain Bacteria; kingdom Bacillati; phylum Actinomycetota; class Actinomycetes; order Mycobacteriales; family Mycobacteriaceae; genus Mycobacterium; species Mycobacterium sp. 29Ha. The sequence continues at coordinate 158,405 of NZ_JAMQTI010000007.1, read as the reverse complement.
GTGGTTTTCGCCCGCGGCACCGGTGAACCCCCGGGCGTCGGCGGGGTCGGCCAGGCGTTCGTCGATGCGGTGCGCACCCAAGCGGCGCCCCGGTCCGTGAACGTCTACCCGGTCAACTACGCCGCCAGCAGCGACTTCATGGGTGATCGCATCGCCTTTGCCCGTACCGTCGTCGACGGCATCCGCGATGCAGGTACGCACATCGAGGCGACCGCGGCGAACTGTCCTGACACTCAGATCGTGCTCGGCGGATTCTCTCAGGGCGCAGCCCTCGCCGGTTACGTGACCTCGGCCGAGATTCCCGAAGAGGTGCCCGCCGAGTACCGCGAGTTCATCCCGAACCCGATGCCGTCGGAGGTGGCTGACCACGTCGCCGCGGTGGTGCTGATCGGCCTGCCGTCGCCGGAGTTCCTGGCCAGCGGAGGGGCACCGCCCATCACGATCGGTCCGTCGTACGTCGGCAAGACCCTCAAGGTCTGCGCGCCTGACGACACGATCTGTAACGGGGCACCGGCTGGTCCGCCGAGCTTCTCGCATGCGATGTACGGCGTGAACGGAAGCGTCAACGAGGCGGCCGCCTACGCGGTGGCGCGACTCAACCCCGCACGGGTGCCGGACGCCGCCATGTTGCCTGGCCCAGCCCCAGCCCCGGCCCCAGCCCCTAGTCCGGCGCCGGTGCAATGATGGTGGCGAATAGTTCGGCCATCTCGTCTGCCGGGCCGCCGGGCACGGTGTAGCCGGTTTCATCCCGGATCTCGTCGAGGTGGTCACGCACGTCCTCGACGGACAGTTCGCGACGGTAGAAGCCCTTCGTCCTGCCGATGAAGAAGCGCGCCACGTGGCCGGCGCCGACGGTGTAGATCTCGCCGGACACCGGACACTGGCGGTGTGTCAGGAACGCCGCCACCGGTGCGACAAGTGCGGGGTCCAGGCGCTTCAGGTATTGGTCGGCAAGCTCATCGAGGACGGCCTGTTCAGCGGCGTCGTTCTGGTGCGGCGCGGCGAACGCATTGTCGATGGACTGCTGCAGCATCCGCGTGAACGCAATCGGCGCGATGGCATTCACCTTGATGTTGGTATCGGCTCCCTCGGCCGCCAGCACGCGGGTCAAGCCGACCAGGCCGGTCTTGGCCGCGCCGTAGTTGCTCATCCGCTCGGCGCCGAGCAGTCCGGCCGCCGAGCAGGTGTTGAGGATCCGGCCATAGCCCTGTGCGCGCATCACCTTCCACGCCGGCCGTGTCAGGTTGAACGCACCCCGCAGATGCACATCCAGCAGTGGATCGAGGCGTTCGGGCGTGACGTCCTCGAAGGGGGCGTCGCGCACGATGCCGGCGTTGTTGATCAGGATGTCGACCCGCCCCCACGCCCCGACGGCGGCGTCGACGATGGCCTGCCCGCCCTCGGGCGACGTGACGCTGTGGTGGTCGGCGACCGCCTCTGCGCCCATCGCCCGGATCTCGTCGGCGACCGCGTCGGCGGCTGCGTGGTCCGAGCCGTCACCGTTGACGGAACTACCGATGTCGTTGACGACGACGTGCGCGCCCCGCGACGCGAGCAACAGTGCGTACTCCCGGCCGAGACCACCGCCCGCGCCGCTGATCACGGCGACCTGCCCGTCGAATCGCAGTGTCGGTGTCACCACGTGACCGGAAGCTCTTTCATGCCGTAGATACCGGATTCGCCCTTGAATCTCAGCTCTTCCACGTCCACGGCCAGTCGCAGTCCCGGCACTCGTCGCGCCAACGTCGCGAACGCGATCTGCATCTCCACCCGGGCGAGGTTCGCACCGATGCAACTATGCACGCCGTAACCGAAACCCAAGTGGCCGCGCGCATTTCGGTCACCATCGAGTACATCTGGGTTGTCGACGAAGTCGGGATCCCAGTTTCCGGCGGGCAAGTTCATCACCAGCCAGTCGCCGGCGTGGATCTGTTGTCCGCCGAGGATGAGATCTTCGGTCGCGATCCGGTCGACCTGGCTGTGCACGATGGCAAGGTAGCGCAACAATTCCTCGACGATCTTGGCGATCACCGACTGGTCGTCGGTATGCCCGAGCAGCTCGAACATCTCCCGATGTTCCATCAGCGCAACGGTTCCCAGGGCGATCATGTTCGCCGTCGTCTCGTGACCGGCCTGCATCATGATCGCGCCGGTGACGGTAGCGGTCTCTGGGCTGATGTCGCCGGTCACCACATGATCGGTGACGAGTCGGCTGAGCAGATCGTCACCGGGCTCGTGCTTCTTGCGCTCGACCAGCTCGGCGATGTAGGCGAACATCTCCCCGAAGGCCTTCGCCTTCTCTTCGTCGGAGGTGCGAACGTCCAACCCGACCGTCGTGTGACGGTGGAACATTTCGAGGTCGTCGCCGGGTACGCCGAGCAGGTGCGCGATGACGAGCGAGGGCACCGGCAACGCGAAGGCGCGCACGAGATCGGCCGGCGGGCTGGCGTCGAGCATCGCGTCGAGATAGTGATCGACGATCTCCTGGATCTGCTGTCGCATGCCGTCGACGCGCCGGAAGGTGAAGTCTCTGGTCAGCATTCGCCGGATGCGATGGTGTTCGGGATCGTCGACGCGTGCGAACATGATCGGCGTCCTGTTCTCGCTGTCCTTCGGCATCATTTCGGATGGAATGGTTTCGGCGGACAGCCGGGGATCGACGAGCGCGGCCCGGATGTCTTCGTACCGGCTGACTACCCACGTCGGCCTGCCCTGATAGATCGCCCGTCGCAGGCCGGGCTCGTCGCGCCATTGCGCGAACTCTGCGGGCGGGCGCAACGGGCAGGTCGCCGAGCGCGCAGCGGGGATTGCGGGGAGGTCGGACTCTGTGGCTGTGGAAGTGCTTGTCATCACCGGCGTTTCCGTCAAGTGTCAGTGTCCTGACAGTTAGTCCCGAGGGTAGGACCCAGCGGAGTGGCAGTCAACTGTCAGATAGACTGGGATGATGACCGACATCGCCGATCGGCCGTTGCGCGCCGACGCGGCGCGCAACGCGGAGCGCATTCTTCGCGCAGCGCGCGACGTCTACGGCGAACTGGGGGCCGAGGCGCCGATGGAGGCCATCGCCCGCCGCGCGGGCGTCGGCGAGCGGACGCTGTATCGGCGATTTCCCACCAAGGGCGACTTGATCAACGCCGCACTGGACCAGAGCATCGCCGAGAACCTCACCCCGGTGATCGAGAAGGCCCTTGGCGACAAGGACCCGATGCGCGGACTGGTCGCGTTGATCGAGGCGGCGATCTCCCTGGGGGCCCGCGAGCACCACATGCTGACCGCGGCGCGTCGTGCGGGCGCGCTGCGGTCCGACGTCTCGGCCGAGCTGAACGACGCCCTGGCCAGGCTTGTCGCGCGCGGCCGGAAAGCGGGAGTGATCCGGGCCGACGTGGTTGCCGACGACTTGCCCCGCTTCATCGCGATGCTCTACGGCGTGCTGTCGACGATGGATTCCGACAGCGACGGTTGGCGGCGTTACGTCGCTCTGCTCATCGACTCGATATCGACGGGAGCTCGGCAACGCACCCTCCCGCGCGCGGTACCGCTGCGCTTCGAGCCCTCGTCGAACAGCTGGCCCTAGTTCTACTCCTGCGCGCGCGTAAAACGCACGCGCTCATGTGATCTGGATCAATGCCCGAACTGTTCGATGATGAGCACCTGCACCTCGCCGACCACGCCGCCGAGGATACCGCCAACGGTGATCATCAACGGTTCGTCGTCTTTGAAGATCGGCCGCAGAATCGACTCGTATTCTTCGTTCGTGAGCTGGTCCATCTTCTCGACGATGGTGTTCTCGAGGTCTATCACGCTCGTCGCGTAGTCCTGTGCTTCGAGCAGTGTCGACGGCAGACGCTCGAGCACGAGCCCGACCACCCGATCCTTGAGGGCGCGATAGCGTTTCGTGCCGACGGCGAGCACAACGAGCGGGCCCGCGATCCCCGTCTGTGCGTCGATGGCGGCCTCGGTCTCCTTGGCGGCCAGCGCGAACAATTTGTCCGAGCCGGGACCCTTGAGAATGCCGTCGAAGAGAATCTCCGGTGAGAACAGATCGTCGGCGAGGATCTTGGCGTAGTCCCGCGTGATCTTCTCGCGCTGGGCGTGCAGCATCCCCTGAAACGGGATGAAGCCCAAGAACTTCTTCTCGTGCACGGGACGGAACAACATGTTGAGCGCGATGTAGTCAGACAGGAAGCCGACGGCGAAACCGAACGCCGGCATGATCCACGGGTTCTTGAACAGGGCCCACGCGATCATCTGCACCAGACCGATGGCGAGGCCGAAATAGATTCCGCTGCGCCGGACGAAGGCCATCGCGTCGTCGCTGACACCGCGCATCAGCTTGTTGAGCTTCTCTTTGTTGCGCACCAACGTGGTGACCGCGAGAAACTGCAGATCGACGTAGCGGCTCAGGTCCGACTTCATCTCGTTGAGCATGTTCTCGGTGACCTTGGGCGCCTGCGCCTGAATCCGATCCTGGATGGCCCTGCGGGCGGGGTCGGGCAGTGAGTCCCACAGGCCGGGGCGAATCTGCTCGGCGAGGTCGCGCGTGATCTCGTCGATGGCCTCGACCAATGGGCCGCGCAAGGCCTCGACCGCCTCCGCGGCGTCGATTCGCTCCAGCAGCTCTTCGGGTTTGAGCAGGTTCGTGGTGAGCAACTCGATGGTCTTGGATCCGACCTTGCCCGCGCGCCGCGGCACAATGCCCTGCCAGCCGATCGGTCCGATGCCCTTGAACTCGAGTGGGCGGTAGATCATCTCCAGCGCAACAATTTTGGTGCCCCAGCCGACAAATGCGGCCACGAGTGGCATCGACAGGTAGATCAGCCAGTTGGCGCCGAAGTCGTTCTTGATCTCCGCCCAGGACTGCATGGCGACAACGAGATCGCTCACGTGCCGCCCTGCTGCATCGTCGCTTCCCACAACGACTTGCCGAGCCCGGACAGTGACAGGGTGAACTTGTCGACCTTTGCGACCAGAGGGCCGCGAGAGGCTCTCTTGATTGCGTCCAGTACCGCGGTCTCCGCCAGCAGCACCTCGTAGTCGTCCTTCAGATCGGGATCCTCGGGACCGATCTCGACCAACCCCAACGACAGTAGATGGCTGACGTAGGTGGGGACCATCGCGGGTAACGCGACATTGGCCGTACGGCCGATGAGCGAGGCGTTCTCCAGGACCGCGCGGCCGGGCGCGGCGCGTCGAACCCAGTCGTGCACGGTCACCACCGGCGATGACGAACCGTCGGAGAGCGCGCTGATGATGCGCGCTTCGTCGGCGACCAACTGGTCGAGGATGTGGTGAAACAGTTCGACCTGGCTGCTACTCGTGCTGTTGTCGAGTGCACGGTCGAGCAGGTTCCGCATCTTCGACCCGAGGCCGTCGGCCTGTGGTGGGTCGGGGGCGGTCGGCTCCGGGCGCTCGGGCGGGGATGCGGGTTTGTCGGAATCGTCGCCGAGCCAGCCCATCAGCTGTTCCTGGGTTCGTATCGACGTGCGAAGCCAGAACCGGGCAGCGCCGGATGCGAGCCCGGCGACGCGGTCGAGCGGGTCCTGCGAGTTCCCCACGGCGCAACGTTAACGGCTCGACTGCAAGAATCGGCGAAAAGGGAGGCAGAGCGTGAACCAGAACACCTTTGACAAGGGCCGGGAGATCCGCGCCGCGGTCCTCGGCGAGGCGTACGTCGCCAAGGCGATGGCCAATGCCGACGACTTCTCGGGACCCTTGCAGGATCTGGTGACCGAGTACTGCTGGGGTGCGGTGTGGGGTCGCGAGGGTCTGCCACTGAAGACGCGCAGCATGCTCAACCTCGCGATGCTCGCCGTGCTGAATCGGCCGAACGAGTTGAAGACCCACGTCAAAGGTGCGCTCACCAATGGCGTCACACGCGAGGAGATTCGGGAGATCCTTCTGCAGGTGGCGATCTACGGCGGGGTCCCCGCCGCCGTCGACAGCTTCCGCGTCGCGCGAGCGGCCTTCGACGAGATCGAACAGGGCCCCGGAGAAAGTTAGGAGCGCGGAATGGACGTCGGCTTCATCGGCTTGGGGAACATGGGGTTCCCGATCGCGTGCCGGCTGGTGGCCGTCGGACATCGGGTCGTCGTCTTCGACACCCGAACGGCCGTCGTCGACGACGCTGTGGCGCGCGGTGCCGAGGCCGCAAAATCCGCGGCCGACGTCGCCGGCCGGGTGCCCACCGTGATGGCCAGCCTGCCGACGCCGCAGGCATCCACCGATGTCGCCGAGGCCGTCGCGGGCGGTTCGGCCATCCGTCGCTTCGTCGACTTCTCCACGGTGGGAAGCCGTACAGCGCAACAAAATAGCGCGCTGTTGGCCGATCACGGAGTGGCCGCGCTCGACAGTCCGGTCAGCGGTGGTGTGCACGGCGCCGAGGCGGGGACGCTTGCGGTGATGGTTTCCGGGCCGCGCGCAGAGTTCGAAGCATGCACGCCCGCATTCGACGCGATCGGCCGTACCATGTTCATCAGCACGAAACCCGGTGCGGCGCAGACGATGAAGCTCGTCAACAACCTGATCGCCGCATCATCGCTCGCGGTCACCGCGGAAGCCTTGGCGATGGGCGTCAAGGCCGGCCTGGACGCCCAGGTGATGATCGACGTGCTCAACGCGGGCTCGGGCGGGACCCACGCGAGTCGCGACAAGTTTCCGCGGGCGGTGTTGCCGCGCACATTCGACTACGGTTTCGCGACCGGTTTGATGGTCAAGGACGTCCGGCTGTACCTCGACGAGGCCAAGTCGATGGGGCTGGACACCGTGTTGGCCGGCGCGATCGCTCAGTTGTGGGAAAGCACGCTGGCCGCGGAGGGGCCCGACTCCGACTTCACGTCGATCGTCAAACCGATCGAAGCCGCGGCGGGCGTCGTCATCGAGGCGCGCGAATCCTGAGTATGGTCTGCACCAGAACATCGGAATCTCCTTATTCACTCAGGATTTGGCGGCTGTGACACGCCGGTCTCGGCGCGAGATCAGTTCGTCGTCTTCGACGAGGGTGAGCATCGGCTTACCCGGAGCGCACAGCATCGTGACGAGGAAGCGGACCTTGACATCGTCACGGGCATTTCCGTCCGAGTAGTGAATGACGTCGCCGCCGGGCTCCCAGAACGTCTCGCCGGCCTTGACGACCCGCGGCGCCTCCCCCTCGAGTTCGAACAGCATCTCGCCCTCGAGCACATAGCCGAACGCCGGCCCGCTGTGACGGTGCGGCGGCGTGCCGGGGTCACCGGGAGGGAACTCCACGGCGATGGTCATCGCGTGCGAACCCGCGGCCACGTCCGGTGGCGTGGCCTCCTGCAGCACGGTTGCCGCGGTCTGCCACGCGTTGCTGCGCTGCTTCGGTGTGGTCATCTGGGCTCCTTCGGTTTCTGCGGGTACACCGCGAAGACCGGGCAGGCCCGGGATATGTGACAGGGCCGGCTAGTCGACGAGCTTGCCGTCGGCGGACACCTCACGCATGAGCCCAATTCGGTTGAATCGCAGGAATATACGCGGACCGGCCGTCCCCTGCCGGTGGGCAAGTCGGACGTGATGTGCTGCATCGACGACGCGCTCGGCCGGTCCGCGTGTTCAAGTTATCACATCATCTGAACAGTTGGACATATATTATGCGCCTCGGCCTACTAGAGGCCGCCGCATTCCGACGGCCCGACGATGACGTTCCAGGGCGGGCAATGCGCCGGCCGCGGAGCCGGCGGCGGCGGCGGACCCATGGGCGGCGGTGGGGAATCCATCCACAGGTAGCTGGCCATCGCGTTGCCGTCCACGTCGAACATCGGCACGTTGCCCTTGCCCATCGGGACGGTGACGAAGGTATGGCACACGTTCATGTCCCAGCCGAGGCCGTGCATCGGCAGCGGTTGGCCGGGGCACCACGTGTATCCGCCCTGGGCGGTTGCGGTGGCGGCGCCCATTCCGGACGCGACGGCGGCGCATGCGGCGAGCGCCGTTGCGAACCGTGAAAATCGGTTCATCTCTGTTCCTTTCGAACGGACAATCACAAAATCGGCGTAGCCTGCAGATATGTGGTCATCAGCGTTGATCGTGGGTGGTATCTGCGCTGTCCTGATCGCCGCGGCGCCGGCCGCGCTCGCCGAACCGACTCCGGGGTATCCGGCGACCGACGCCAACGGCGTCCCGACGAACAGATCCGGTGGCCCCGCCCCGACGATGAACGGGATCACCTGCACGGGTGGCCATTACGGCGTGTGCTTCGCGATGGCGCAAAGTCAACAGCCGCGCAGGACACCTCGTGTCACCGTGGGCCACAGCCCGACAGTCAGGAACTAGCGCCGCAGCGAGCCTGGCGGCCAGTCATAGCCGATCTCGTCGCAGATCGGCGGGATGATGATCAGCGATCCGCGCGGGCTGCAGAACGGCATACCCGGCGGCGGTTGCAGCGGAGCCGGGGGCGCGCCGACTGGAGCTGGTGGCGGTGAAGCCGGATGCGGCGAGCCTGACCACGGGTACATGGTGTTGGTCGTGACGTCGACGATGCCCTCGGAGGTCCAGTACCAATCGTGCGGGACGTTCCAGTCCCACGTCAGCACTTGACCGCCCGGCGGCGGGGGCTGGCCGGGTAGCCAGTGGGTGCACGTCTGGCCCGGCGGACAGTTGCCGCCCTGGTAGCTGGGTCCCTGGGCGGACGCGGTCGTCACCAATCCCAATCCGGCCAGCGCCGGACCGGTGGTCGCCACTGCGATTTTCGCGATTCGGTTGATCATCGTTCTCCTTCGTCGGGGCACACATGAGTTGCGCGGCCGGTGATGCCAAGTAGAAGCCCCGACGTTGGCTACCGAACCCAACAATGATGGCCCAGCAAGCGTCCGGCTGAGTGAATTCGGGGCAAACTCATCGGCCTTTCCGTCGCAGATATACGGCCGGCGCTAGGCTCGCGGATCGTGACGGTGAATCGTCGCAAAGTCTTGGGTTAGGCAGGCCTGGCGGCCGCTGGCGCCGCGACCGGCGTTGGCGTTGACCGCTTCATTGCCAGCGGTTTGAGACTTGCCTGACCCCGACGGCCCGGTGACGACAACGAATTCGCCTGCATCCAAGGCGAAGTCGAGGTCAGTCAGGACTTTCACTGCTCGTCGCCCCTGCGATATGTCGTGCCGACGCCGCCGAGGCGCAGTACGGGCGCCACGCTATTGATCGTCATGCGCGGATGCGACCGCTGGCGCAGTAGTGGACCACTGCAATGGCACCAGTATTCAGATGAGCTGCTACGTAGGTTCGATCCCTTGCGGTTGCCGCGTCTGTGCACACAGCGTGTTTCGACGGCGGCCAGTCTGATGCTGACTGTTTAACACCACAGTTGCACCAGCGGCCGTCTAGCCGCGGACCAACGGACGCAACCGGTCCTCAATCCGTGGCTGTTCGGAGAATAACTGACGCGGGCGACCTAATACGACTGCCCGTCGGCGTACCGCTGTCGGCGGAAGTGGCGTCCTTTGCCTCGGTTGCGGCTCTTGTAGGTTGCGAGCTGCGAGTCGCAGTTCGGGCAGATCAGCCGCAGGTTTTCCCGCCGATTGTTGGTCGGGTCCCCGTCGATGTGGTCCATCACCAACGCGAGCGGCAGGTCCAACCAGATGCTCGGTGCACCGCAGATCGCGCAACAACCGGACTGGGCGTCGGCGATGTGCTCGCGGATGTAGTGGCCGCGAGTGGTGCCGACCCGCGCGTTGCCGGATTCGAGCCACCGTTGCAGGCTCGACTTCCGTCGGGCCGCCTGCTGACATGCGTTACCGCAGTAGACCTTCTGGCTGCGCCTTGTCAGTTCACAACCGCAACCGCGACATCGCCTCATGCACGTAAGCTATGGTCGGCCACCGACATCAAGCCAGCGGGCGGAACGTGGAGCCTCCTATCGGGATTGAACCGATGACATTCCGCTTACAAGGCGAACGCTCTACCACTGAGCTAAGGAGGCCTGCGGGCTACGAGTTTATCGGGTCGCACATTCGGGGACTCGCTGCGGTGTGAGTGTCAAAGACGATCTGCTCGAGGACTTGCCGCATGTCTACCCGGGTTTGAAGCGGCCCGACGTCGAGCGACTGCTGACGTTGCTCGACCAGAGCGCCAGCACCGAGGCCAGCATGGGGCTGTCGGTCGCCACTGCACTCGATCCGCTCGTGCCGAACGTCGCCCGCCGAATCGAGTCATACAAGGCGTCCGGCGACGTCGATGACTACCTGCGGATGCTGCGCGGTGCCGCGGTTCTGCTGCTTCAGGAGTGGCAGCCGCAGGGTCAACCTCCGCCGCCGGACAGCATCGTCAACTTGGTCGACAAGGTCGAACGCGACAGCTGACGTCACTCGTCGACGTCGATGACCCGCTGCGACGTCACAGTCCTCGATGCTTCGGCCCTGGCGCGTGCTCTGGGCCGTCGGCCCGGCAGGGGAATCCGGTCGGCGATGTTGCTCAGCGGGTTGACCACCTGACTCAGGGTGATGACGGCGTCGTGCAGCGCATCGATCGTCGGCGCCAGCGCCTCCAGTCCGGGCGCCAACCGGTTCAGCGTGTCGGCGACGGTGGCCAGCTTCAGCAGCGGGCCGTTCTCGTCGGTCAGGGTGTCGAGCAGCCCGCCTTCGGCCAGCAGCTTGTCGGCCACCCCGTCCTCTCGCAGCACCCGCTCGATCAGGCCGTCGTTGGCCAGCAACTGATCGGCCAGGCCGCCAGGGGCGATGACCCGCGATATCGCGCCGTCGTCGGTGGTCATCCGGTCCAGCAGCCCGCCTTCGGCGGTCACCTGGTCGACGATCCCGCCCGGCGCCAACGCACGCGCGACTGCTCCGTTCTCCGCGGTCAGCCGGTCGAGCAGGCCACCCTCGGCGGTCACCTGGTCGACGACGCCGCCGGGGCGCAGCAGCCGGTCGAGCGGGCCGTTGGGCGCCAGCGCCCGGCCCAGTGGCGCATCGTCATCCATGAGCCTGGCCAGGCGATTTGCGCGTTCGACTGCGTCGTCGAGGCCCAGCAGGTGCGCGAACGAAGCCGACCCGCCGGCATCGGCATTCGTCTCACCGAGGGTCCGCTGTGCGATGCCGAGCGCGCCGCTGGCCATCGAAAGCCCTGTCTCCGCCATTGCCAGTCCGACCCTGACCGGCGCGGTGGCCAGGTCGGTTACGGCTTTGCCCAGGTTCATTTCCCCAGTCTATGGACCGCGCAAGCATAAACTCACAGGAAGTACACAGCTATCGGGCAGGATCATTACAAGGCAATAGGTGGACAGTAGCGAGATGGCGATGCCTGCTGCACCCGAAAAAGCCCCAGAAGCCAGGGTCCTCGTCGTCGACGACGAGATGAACATCGTGGAGCTTCTGTCGGTCAGTCTGAAGTTCCAGGGATTCGAGGTCCACACGGCGTCCAACGGCTCCGCCGCCCTGGACAAGGCCCGTGAAGTAAAGCCGGACGCGGTGATACTCGACGTGATGATGCCCGGGATGGACGGGTTCGGCGTGCTGCGCCGACTGCGCGCCGACGGTATCGACGCCCCGGCCCTGTTCCTCACGGCGCGCGACTCGCTGCAAGACAAGATCGCCGGCCTCACGCTCGGCGGCGACGATTACGTGACCAAGCCGTTCAGCCTCGAAGAGGTGGTCGCACGCCTGCGGGTCATCCTGCGGCGCTCGGGTCGCGGCGCGGTCGAGGAGGCTCGCAGCTCCCGGCTGACCTTCGCCGACATCGAACTCGACGAGGACACCCACGAAGTGTGGAAGGCCGGCGAGCCGGTCGCCCTGTCGCCGACGGAGTTCACTCTGCTGCGGTACTTCATCATCAACGCGGGCACCGTCCTGTCGAAGCCGAAGATCCTCGACCACGTGTGGCGTTACGACTTCGGCGGGGACGTGAACGTCGTCGAGTCCTACGTCTCGTACCTTCGCCGCAAGATCGACACCGGCGAGCAACGCCTGCTGCACACGTTGCGCGGTGTCGGGTACGTCCTGCGCGAGCCGCGATGAGCGCTTGCTAGTCGAGCAGACCACAGACCTGAACAATGGGGGCGTGGGCGTTCTGAGCGGACGAGGCATCCCGCTGCGGGTTGGGCTGGTGGCCGCCACTCTCGTGCTGGTGGCATGCGGTTTGCTCGCCGCCGACGTCGCGGTCACCTCGATCCTGCGCCACACGCTCAGCAACCGCGTCGACCAGGAATTGCTCGACGCCTCCCGCAGCTGGGCGCAAGCTCCCCGGCACCTCCCGGCGCTACCCATGGAAGGACCCAATCCCGCGCGGCCGCCGTCGAACTTCTACGTCCGGGGTATCGGTCCCGACGGAAACATCTGGATGGCGGTCAACGACCGCGACGCCGAACCCGCGCTCCCTGATGACAACGACGTCGGGCCGGTCCCGGTGACCATCGGCTCGGTCGGCGACTCCGGTGTCGAATGGCGCGCGATGACGGTGCGCGGCCCGCAGGGTGAGCTCACCACCGTGGCCATCGACCTGTCCGACGTCCAGACGACCGTGCGGGCGCTGACGTACGCGCAACTCGGCATCGGTTTGGCGGTGCTGCTGGTGCTCGGTGTGGCCAGCTATGCCGTCGTGCACCGAAGCCTGCGCCCGCTCTCAGAAGTCGAGCGGACCGCCGCGGCGATTGCGGCGGGTCAGCTCGATCGTCGGGTTCCCGAACGTGATCCCCGCACCGAGGTCGGCCGATTGTCGTTGGCGCTCAACGGCATGCTCGCTCAGATCCAAAGTGCGATGGCGGCATCTGAGTCGTCCGCGGAGAAGGCGCGCGGGTCGGAGGAGCGGATGCGACGGTTCATCACCGACGCCAGCCATGAGCTGCGCACGCCGTTGACCACCATCCGGGGTTTCGCCGAGCTGTACCGGCAGGGCGCAGCCAACGACGTCGAGATGCTGATGAGCCGGATCGAAAGCGAATCGAGCCGGATGGGTCTGCTGGTCGAGGACCTGTTGCTGCTGGCCCGACTCGACGCGCAGCGCCCGCTGGATCGGCGCAGGGTCGACCTGCTGGTGCTGGCCAGCGATGCCGTGCACGACGCGCGCTCGATCGCGCCGAAACGCACGATCACGATGGAGGTCTTCGACGGGCCGGGAACACCCGAGGTGCTCGGAGACGAGCCGCGGCTGCGGCAGGTGCTGTCCAACCTGATGACCAACGCGCTGCAGCACACCCCGGATACCGCCGACGTCACCGTGCGCGTTGGCACGGACGACGACACCGCGGTGATCGAGGTGTGCGACAAGGGGCCGGGCATGAACACCGAGGACGCGCATCGCGTCTTCGAACGGTTCTACCGCGCGGACTCGTCGCGCGCGCGGGCGAGCGGTGGCACCGGACTCGGGCTCTCGATCGTGGACTCGCTGGTGTACGCGCATGGCGGCACGGTCAGCGTCACCACCGCGCCCGGACAGGGCTGCCGGTTCCGGGTTGAGCTACCGCGGATCGCCGACGTGCCCGCCCATGTCGGTTGAGCGTCAGCGCAATTCGGCCAGTGCGGCCTTGATCTTGGCCTGAGCGTCGTCGAGCGACTGCGGCGACGGGTTCTGGTCGGCGTTCGCGAAACCGAAGTCCGAGAGGTTGTTCACCGGGAAGACGTGGACATGGAGATGCGGCACCTCCAGGCCGGCGATGATCAAACCCGCGCGTTCGCAGGGGAAGGCCTTGATGACGGCCTTGCCGATCAGCTGCGACACCTCCATGACCCGGCCGAACACTGCGGGGTCGACGCTCTGCCAGTTGTCGATCTCGGCGCGAGGCACCACCAGCGCGTGGCCGACGGTGATAGGCGCAATCGATAGGAACGACACGACGTCATCGTCTTCGTAGACGAATCGACCGGGCAGCTCTCGGTTGATGATCTTGGTGAACACGCTCGCCATGTGCCCGAGCTTACGGGGCGCTCAGCGGATCAGGTCGCCGAGTTCCTCGACCGTCCACGGCGGGGAGTCATTGTGGTCGCGGTAGCCGATGATCGCCGGTGTCTGACGGTCGAAGCGTCCGACGAAACCGCCTGCGGCGATGAAGATCTGGCCCGTCACATCCTTGGCCAGATCACCGGCGAGATAGGCATACGTGGGTGCGGCGTACTCGGCGGGGGGCGCGTCCAGCGCGGCCTCCATGCTGACGTCGTCCAACAGGCCGCGACGGTTCAGCTCGGCGATGTGGGATGCGTACTCCCCGCCCGTCGACAGCCGCGTCTTCGCGCCGGGGCACACCACATTCGCTCGCACACCGTGTTCCTTGAGTTCCGCGGCGACGGCCAACGTCAGCCCGTTCACTCCGCCCTTGCCCGCCGGATAGCCGGTGCCCCCGTAGTCGCCGAGGTAGGCGAACGAACTCGTGTTGATGATCGAACCGCCACCCTGCTCGACCATCTTCGGCGCGGCGGCCCGACACGTCTCGAACGTGGTCATCAGGTGTGCGTCGATGAGATCGCGGAACAGCTCGCTGGTGACGTTGAGGATCGACTCACCGGCCAGTCCCGGCGTACCCGCACAGTTGATCAGGATGTCGATCCGGCCGAACTCGTCGATGCACCTGTCGATCAGCGCGTCGGCCACGTCGGGGTTCGACGGTGATCCGGGATGGGCGACCGCACGGTCGATCCGCTGGGCGGCGTGGATCGCGGTATCGGTGTCGCGCCCGTTGAGCACCACTCCGGCGCCCTGTTCGGCGAGCAGTTGCGCCACCGCGAGCCCGATGCCGCGGGTGCCACCGACGACGACGGCGCCGCGGCCGGATAGGCGGCTAATCGCCGCCGCCTTCCTCCTGCCCGAATTCCATTGCGTCCATGTTCCAATAGCCGCGCAGGTTGGTGATCAGCCCGGCATCGTCGACCTTGTAGGTGAACACGCCGCGCACGGTGGCGGTGAAGCCGTTCGGGAAAAGGGTGCGCAGCACCAGGATGTACGCGATCTCGTTCGGAGAGCTGGACGGGAACGTCGCCTCGCGGGTGACGGTCAGCTTGTTCGGTCCGATGTTGGTGTCGAAGAACTCGCCGACCGCCGCCTTGCCGCGCACACCGTTGCCGTCGGGATTCGTCACCGACGGACCGATCGGGTCCTCGATGACGATGTCGTCCGTCATCAGCGCCAGCCAGCCGTCCTTGTCGCCGGCCTGCACGCAGCGCCACGACGCCTCGGAAGCGGTGACGACCGGTGTCTTCTCGACTGTGTCAATCGTGCTGTCGGACATGGCGATTACCGATCTTCGTCGGTGTACCGGATGACGCCGCGGATGTTGCGGCCCTGCAGCATGTCCTGGTAGCCGTCGTTGATCTGCTCCAGCTTGTATTGCCGGGTGACCATGTCGTCGAGGTTGAGCTTTCCCGCCTTGTACATCGACAGCAGCTGAGGGATGTCGTAATGCGGGTTGCCGCCGCCGAAGATGGTGCCCTGCAACCTCTTCTGCATCAGCGTCAGCAGGGCGAGGTTCAGCTTCACGTCCATCTCGGCCATGTTGGCGACCGCGGTCACCACGCAGGTACCGCCCTTGGACGTGCAGTTGAGGTAGTTGTCGATGTCCTCGCCCTTGAGCTCGCCGGTCGTGATGATCGTCTTGCGCGCCATGCCGCCCGCGGTGACCTCGGCGATGCCGGCCATCGCGGAGAAGACGTCCGGGTAGACATGTGTCGCACCGAATTTCAGCGCCTGATCGCGCTTCCACTCGACTGGATCGATCGCGAAGATGTTGCGCGCGCCTGCGTTCACGGCACCTTGCAACGCGCCCATGCCGACGCCGCCGATTCCGAAGATCGCCACATCCTCACCCGGACGGATGTCCGCGCTGCGGGTGGCCGAGCCGTAGCCGGTGGTCACACCACAGCCGACGAGGCAGGCCACCTCGAACGGGATGGACGGATCGATCTTCACGACCGAGCTCTTGTGCACGACCATGTACGGACTGAAGGTGCCGAGCAGGGTCATCGGGATGACCGGCTTGCCGTCGGCGGTGTGCACCCGGTTGGTGCCGTCGGACACCGCGGTGCCGGTGAGCAGCAGCGCGCCCAGGTCGCACAGGTTGCGCTGACCGCTCTGACAAGTCGGACACTCACCACATGACGGGATGAAGGAGAGCACCACGTGATCGCCAACGGCGACGTTCTCGACGCCGGGGCCGACCTCGGTCACGATGCCCGCGCCCTCGTGGCCGCCCAGCACGGGGAAGCCGGCCATCGGGATGTCTCCGGTGACCAGGTGGTGGTCGGAGTGGCACATCCCGGACGCTTCCATCTGAATCTTGACCTCGTCCTTGACGGGGTCGCCGATCTCGATCTCCTCGATAGACCACGGCTGGTTGAACTCGTAGATGAGAGCGCCCTTTGTCTTCATCCGTATGTGCCTTCCGTTAGTGCCTGTGAGGCCAGACTAGAGCCATTAGTTAGGTGCGTCACACGCACCCCCAAGCAACCGCTTGGCCGGGCGCTACCAGATTGTTGCTGGAGCTTGGCCGAGAGGGTAGTAGCCGGGTAGCTTCTCGCCTGCCATGGATCGCTCGATCCGTTTCTGCATACCCTCGCTGAGGTCGCCGGATTCGATGAGCTTGCCGAACATGTAGGCGACGTGGCCGAAGTCGAAGAAGTCGCGCTGCCACTCGATCATGAGGTTGCTGTCAAGCCGGAACCAGCTGCCGCCGATGCCGTAAATCTCGTCCTGGGTACCGTCGGACTTGTTCACGATCTGCTTCCAGAAGCCGACGATCTCGTTCTGCTTCTCGTCGACGAGCACCTTCTGGTACTCGTAGACCCAGTTCTCCAGACCTTCCATCTCGAGGCCTAAGGCGATCTCGCGTATTTCTTCTATGCCGATACACATCACGTCCTCCTTCGGCCCGATGTTCCAGCCGTAGGTCGCGTCATCGGTGTAGAAGTCGGCGAGGGGTTTCCAGTCGCCTGCCTTTTCGCAGTCCTGATTGGCCTTGAGCCACCGGGCTACCCAGTCGTCGAGTTGTTCGCGTGACGCCATTGTCAGTCTTCTTTCTCTTTGATGAACAGAGCTTGGGTGGGGCACATGTCGACCGCGTTCTGCACTTCGTCGCGGGCGTCGTCGGGCGGCTCGGTGTCGAGGATCTCGACCTTGCCGCGTTTGGGCACGGTGAAAACATCGGGTGCCTCCAGCTCGCACATGGCATGTCCCTGGCACAGGTCCAGGTCGACCTCAACTCGGAAGTTCGATGAGGGGCTCATCTGCGGCTCTCCTAAGAACTGCGCCTGCGGTACCGGGCCTTGGCGGGCCTGGCCAGCTGGACGACCATCTTGGAGTGATCGTTGCGGTAGCTGTCGGCCGGTTGAGCCATTTCGAACTCGTACTCGCGCAACAGCACCGAGAAGATCGCTTTGATCTGCATCTGCGCGAACGCCGCACCGACGCAACGGTGTCGGCCCGCGCCGAAGGGAATCCACGTCCAGCGGTTCACGATGTCGGCCTGCTCGGGCTTGTTGTAGCGGTCCGGGTTGAATTCGTCGGGATCCGGAAAGTCCTCGGGGATCCGGTTGGAGATCGCCGGGGAAGCCGCCACAAAATCGCCCTTGTGGATCGGGAAGCCTTTGACCTCGAACTCGCCCTGTGCGACGCGCATCAGGATGATGAGGGGCGGATGCAGGCGCAGCGTTTCCTTGACGACGTTGTCCAGCTTCGGAATCTGGCGCAGCGCATGGAAACTCACCTCCTGGCCGTCGGCGTAGAGCTCGTCGAGCTCGTCGCGCACCTCGGCGTAGATCTCTGGGTGACGGATCAACTCGATGAGCGTCCACGCTGAGGTGCCCGAGCTGGTGTGGTGACCGGCGAACATCAGCGAGATGAACATGCCGGTCACCTCGTCGGCGGAGAACCGCGGGTTGCCGTCCTCGTCCTTGATCGAGACGAGCACGTCGAGCATGTCCCGGTCGGCCTTGTCCTCGGGCGGGTCGGCCAACCGGTGATTCATGATTTCCTGCACCAGCGCAACGAGTTTGACGCGTGACTCGTCTCGTAGCCGGAAGCTTTCGATGTCGAGGTAGGGGTCGACGTAGCACAGCGGATCGGTGCCGCGCTCCAAGTCGTGGTAGTACTCGGCGAAGCGGTGGTCGAGCTGGTTGCGGAACTTCTCACCGATCAGGCACGCCGTCGAGGTGTAGATGGTCAGCTCGGCGAAGAAATCGAGCAAGTCGATCTCACCTTCGTCGCCCCAGTCGGCGATCATCCCCTTGACCTGACGCTCGATGGTGGCCGCGTGGCCTTTCATCTGCTCGCCACGCAGCGCCGAGTTGTGCAGCATCTCCTTACGGCGTTCCGGGCTGGCATCGAAAACCACGCCCTTGCCGAAGATCGGCGTCATGAACGGGTAGGCCTCGGCCTGGTCGAGATCCTCGTCGGCAGAACGGAAGAAGAACTCGTTGGCCTCCGCGCCGGACAGGAAGATGACGTTCTTGTCCACCAGCTGGAACCAGCCGACGTCGCCGCATTCCTCGCGGATGCGCTTCATCAGTCCGATCGGGTCGGTGCGGAACTCCTCGAGGTGTCCATGTTCTTCCTCGCCGCCGGAAACCCGGGGCACGATCGCAGTGGTCATGAGTTCAGGTTCTCCTCGTTCAAGACCAGCTTCTGACGCTCTGCCGGTGCGTTGGTCAATGGGGCTTCTGGCTGCAGTTCCATGTTGGCGATGAAGCCGCCGCGCGGGGTCTCTGCGACGAAGGTGATCGCGCGCGCGAGATCGGAAGCACGCAGGAAGTAGTCGTGTCGGGCCTGCCCCCACTTCGCCCAATCCTCAAGTGCGGGGCCGATCTTCTCGGCCGGCAGGCTCCAGCCCATGCTCGTCTTGGTCGGTCCCGGATGCACGATCGACGCGCGGACACCGGTGCCCTCGAGCTCCATCTGGTAGTTCGTCACCATCGCGACCAGCGCTGCCTTGGCCGCCCCGTAGGCGCCCATATGGGGGCGCTGGCGGAGTGCGACGTCGGAGCCGACGAAGATCAGGTCGCCGCGCTGACGTTCAAGCATGCCCGGCAGCACCGCGGTCGCCAACCGGTTGGCCCCGACGAGATGGATCTGCAGCTGGGAGTCGAACTCGTCGGTCGTGATCTCGGCGAGCTTGCCGAAGTAGGTGTCACCGGCACCGGCGACCAGCACCTCGATCTCGCCGAGTGCGTCAACGGCGTTGGCCACGAACGACTTCACCGAATTGGGGTCGGTCACATCGAGGTGGAACCCGACGGCCTCGCCGCCTTCGGCGCGGATCTTTCCGACGAGGTCGTTGAGCTTCTCGACCCGGCGGGCACCGAGTGCGACGGGAAAGCCGCGAGATGCCAATTCGAGGGCGGTGGCCTCTCCGATGCCCGCGGAGGCACCGGCGACGATGGCCGGTCGGCGGTCGGGAAGTGGTGCGAAGCGCGGCATTGAAACGACCTTCAGTTGAACTCGAGAGTCATGGGTAGGTGAGCGAATCCGCGGACATTGCTGGAGTGGACGCGGACGGCGTTGGCCTCGTCGACTTCGAATCCGCGGATTCGCTTGAACATTTCGGTCAGCGCGACTCGGGCTTCCATCCTGGCAAGGTGTGCACCGAGGCAGAAGTGGGCGCCGCTGCCGAAGCTCTGGAGTTTGGCCCCGATCTCGCGGCCGATGATGAAGTCGTCGGGGTTATCGAAGACCCGCTCGTCGCGGTGGGCAGAGCCGGGAAGCAGCAGGAGCACGTCACCATCGGGGATGGTCGTCTCGTACAGCGTCAGTTCGCCCTCGACGGTGCGGGCGAGGATCTGGCTCGAGGTGTCGTAGCGAAGCGTCTCCTCGACCCACAGCGGCACACGGTCCAGATCGGCGTACACCGGGGCCAGCTGATCGGGGTTCTTGTGGCCCCAGAACGCCGCGTTGGCAAGCAGTTTGGTGGTGGTCTCGTTGCCGGCGATCACCATCAGGAACATGAACCCGAGGATCTCCTCGTCGGTGAGACGGTCGCCGTCGATCTCGGCCTCGAGCAATGCCGACGTCAGATCGTCGGTGAGCTGCTTGCGGCGCTGGGCGACCATCTCCTGGTAGTAGACGATCAGGTTGAGCGACGCCTCGATTGCTGCGGGCGGCACGTCGGTCACGCCTTCGTCGCGGTGCATCACACCGTCGGCCCACGCCCGCACCTGGTCGCGGTCCTCGACGGGCACGCCCATCAGCTCGGAGATCACGTCCATCGGGAGCTTGCCCGCGAATTCGTTGACGTAATCGACGGTCTCAGAAGCGGAGGAGCCCGCCTTCTCGAGCATCGTGTCGAGATGCTGAATCGCGATCTCGGTTACCCGGGGTTCCAGCTCGCGGATGCGACGCGGCGTGAAACCCTTGGACACCAGGGTGCGCAGCCGTAGGTGCGCCGGATCGTCCATCGCCAGAAACGACATGGTCTTGGACGCGTGTGGACCGCGCGACGCCGGATCCAGCGACACCCCGAACTTGTTGGACAGCGTGGTGCTGTTGCGGAATCCAGCCAGCACGTCCTGATGCCGCGACAACGCCCAAAAGCCCAAGTCGGGGTTGTGATACAGCGGAGCCTCGTCGCGTAGGCGCTTGTAGTACGGATACGGGTCTTCGTGGAAGTCGTAGTCGTACGGGTCGAGGAGCAGATCGCTCGTCTCAACGCTCATTGTCGTCCCCAATGATGAGGCCGACCACATAGCTGAGGCGGTCGGCGATCTGGTGATAGGTGAACGCGCCGCTTCCGGCATTGACCAACGCGCCGAAGAATGTCATCTCCAACGCGGCAAGCGTGCGTGGGTCCGCATCCGGGCCGACGGCCGAACGGATGCGGCGGTGGATCTCTGCGCCGATGCGATCACGGACCGCGCGCACCGCTTCGTCGTTTCCGCTCAGCAGCGCGGTGGTGCACGCGGCGGCGACCTCCGGCTCGTCGGCGACGGTCAGCGCCATGCTGCGCAGCGTCTTCTCGACACGGGTGACCCGGCTGTCGTTGACGTCGGTGAAGTAGGGCACCTGTCGGATCAGGTTCAGATACACCTCGGCGATCAGGTGGTTCTTCGACGAGAAGTAGGTGTAGGCCGTCGCGGGCGCGACCTTGGCCCGCGCCGCCACGGCGCGCACTGTCAGATCCGCATAGGACGACTCGCGCAGCATCTCAATGCCGGCGGCGAGCACCTTGTTGAAGGTCTCCTCCTGGCGGCGGTTGCGCGGCGTCTCCCCAGGCTGAGGGAACGACGGCTGCGCGACCACAACCACGGGATCACTGGACACATGTCCAACTTATCTGACGTGGTCAGCATGAGGCAAGTACACAGGTGAAGTTGGGTACCCTTGCTTCTCTCCACACAGTGCGACTAAGGTTCGACGTAACATAGTCGGACAGTTGTCCAGTACTACGAACACAGGAGTTCGGATGGGAATCCTCGCCGATCGCGAGAGTCGTCTGCTCATCGACGGCGAGCTTGTCGCCGGCAGCGGGGGCACGTTCCAGACCATCAACCCGGCGACCGAGGAGGTGCTCGGTGTCGCCGCCGACGCAAGCAGCGACGACATGGGTAGGGCGATCGAGGCGGCGCGGCGCGCATTCGACGAGACCGGCTGGTCGACCGACACCGAGCTGCGGGTGCGCGGTATCCGCCAACTGCAGCAGGCGATGCGCGATCGCGTCGAAGAATTGAGAGAGCTGGCGATCGCCGAGGTGGGCGCACCTCGGATGTTGACCTCGATGGCCCAACTCGAAGGTCCCGTCGAGGATCTGACCTTCTGTGCAGATACCGCCGAGAGCTATCAATGGACCACCGACCTCGGTATCGCCGAGCCGATGGGAATCAAGACTCGTCGGACCATCGCCAGGGAGGCGATCGGCGTCGTCGGCGCCATCACACCGTGGAACTTCCCGAACCAGATCAACCTCGCCAAGCTCGGACCCGCGCTGGCGGCAGGCAACACGGTCGTGCTCAAACCCGCTCCAGACACTCCGTGGAGCGCGGCGATTCTCGGCGAGCTGATCCTCGAGCACACCGACATTCCGGCCGGTGTGGTCAACATCGTCACTTCCAGTGACCACGGTGTCGGCGCGCTGTTGTCGAAAGACCCACGGGTGGACATGGTTTCGTTCACCGGGTCGACGAACACCGGCCGCGCGGTGATGGCTGACGGTGCCCCGACTCTGAAGAAGGTGTTCCTCGAACTCGGCGGAAAGTCGGCGTTCCTGGTGCTCGACGATGCCGACCTGGCCGGGGCCTGCTCGATGTCGGCGTTCACGGCGTCGATGCATGCGGGTCAGGGCTGCGCGATCACCACTCGCCTCGTGGTGCCGCGGGCCCGCTACGACGAGGCCGTCGAAGCCGCAGCGGCCACCATGGCCGGACTGCGCCCCGGTGACCCCAACGATCCGGGCACCATCTGCGGGCCGGTCATCTCGGAACGTCAGCGCGATCGTATTCAGGGCTATCTCGACTCGGCCACTGCCGAGGGTGGCAAATTCGCCTGTGGCGGTGGACGTCCCGCCGATCGCGACACGGGATTCTTCATCGAGCCCACGGTCATCGCGGGTCTGGACAACAACGCCAAGGTAGCGCGCGAGGAGATCTTCGGGCCGGTGCTCACCGTCATCGCCCATGACGGCGACGACGACGCCGTTCGCATCGCCAACGATTCGCCCTACGGGCTGTCGGGCACGGTGTTCTCCGCGGACGAGGAACGTGCGGCGGGCATCGCTGCACGGTTGCGGGTCGGCACGGTCAACGTCAATGGCGGTGTCTGGTACTCCGCCGACATGCCGTTCGGCGGATACAAGCAATCCGGCCTCGGCCGTGAAATGGGGCTCGCCGGTTTCGAGGAGTACCTGGAAATCAAAGCCATTGCCACAGCGGCGAACTAAGGAGACATACGTGGGACTCTACGGAGATCAGTTCAAGGAGAAGGTCGCGATCGTCACCGGTGCCGGCGGCGGTATCGGGCAGGCGTACGCCGAAGCGCTGGCCCGTGAGGGTGCGGCTGTGGTGGTCGCCGACATCAACGTCGAGGGTGCGCAGAAGGTGGCCGACGGCATCAAGGGTGAGGGCGGCAACGCGCTCGCCGTCCGCGTCGATGTTTCGGATCCGGACTCCGCCAAGGAGATGGCCGCGCAGACACTCGCCGAGTTCGAGGGCATCGACTACTTGGTCAACAACGCTGCGATCTTCGGCGGCATGAAGCTCGACTTCCTCATCACCGTCGACTGGGACTATTACAAGAAGTTCATGAGCGTGAACCTCGACGGTGCGCTGGTGTGTACCCGCGCGGTGTACCGCAAGATGGCCAAGCGCGGCGGGGGCGCGATCGTCAACCAATCCTCCACGGCAGCGTGGCTTTACTCGAACTTCTACGGCTTGGCCAAGGTCGGCATCAACGGCCTCACCCAGCAGCTCGCGACCGAACTCGGTGGGCAGAACATTCGCGTCAACGCCATCGCGCCCGGCCCCATCGACACCGAGGCCAATCGCACCACCACGCCGCAGGAAATGGTCGCCGACATCGTCAAGAACATCCCGCTGTCGCGCATGGGCGAGGTGGACGATCTGACCGGCATGTGCTTGTTCCTGCTGTCCGACCAGGCGAAGTGGGTCACCGGTCAGATCTTCAACGTCGACGGCGGACAGATCATTCGATGAGCGAGGACGTCAAGCTCGGCTACATCGGCCTCGGCAACCAGGGCGCTCCGATGGCGAAACGCCTCGTGGACTGGCCCGGCGGCGTCGTGGTCTTCGATGTGCGCACCGAGGCGATGACACCGTTGGCGGAACTCGGCGCGAGCCTCGCCGACAGCATTGCCGACGTAGCCGATGCCGACGTCATCAGCGTCACGGTGCTCAACGACCAGCAGGTGCGCGACGTCGTGGGGCAATTGGGTGAGCACGCCAAGCCCGGCACCGTCATCGCGATTCATTCGACGATCGAACCCGATACCGCCTCTGATTTGGCCGACCAGCTGCGCCCCAAGGGAATTCATATTGTCGACGCCCCGGTCAGCGGGGGAGCAGGTGCGGCTGACAAGGGTGAGCTGGCCGTCATGGTCGGCGCCGACGACGAGGCCTACGAGATGGTCAAGCCGGTGTTCAAGATGTGGGCGTCGATGGTCGTGCGCGCCGGCGAGCCAGGCGCGGGCACCAGGATGAAGATTGCCCGCAACATGCTGACATTCATCGGGTTCACCGCGGCCTGTGAGGCACAGCGACTTGCGGAGGCGGCGGGCATCGACCTCCAGAAGCTCGGCAAAGTGGTGCGTCACAGCGACGCCCAGAGCGGCGGCCCCGGAGCGATCATGTTCCGTGACGACACCAAACCGCTTGCACCGGATCACTTCCTGTACGACATGTTCGTGCACACGCGCGGTCTGGCCGAGAAGGATCTGAAGTTGGCACTCGGACTCGGTGAGGCCAACGGTGTGGAACTGCCTCTGGCCGAGATAGCTTTGCGAGATTTGGCCGCCGGACTTGGTGTGCCGCACACGAGTTCGACCGCGAAGGAGTGATCGATGGACGAACAGCGCCGCAAGGGCCTCGAGAAGATGAACGAGGTCTATGGCTGGGAGATGCCCAACATCGAGGGCGATCCGTTTTTCGACCTCACCGTCGACCATCTCTTCGGCAGCATCTGGACGCGACCCGGTCTGTCAATGCGCGACAAGCGGTTGATGACGCTCACCGTGGTCACCGCTGTCGGAAACGCCGACCTCGCCGAGATCCAGGCCAACGCTGCGCTGGCCAACGGTGAGATCACCGAGACCGAACTCAAAGAGATGGCGATCTTCCTGACTCACTACCTCGGTTTCCCGTTGGGGTCCAAGCTCGACGGGGTCGTCTCCAAGGTGATCAAGCAGCGTAAAAAGGCCGCCGAACGGGGCAAGGGTGAAGACAAGAAGGGCAACGTCAACGCGGCGGTCCGAATGCATTCAGGGGGCTCGGTCCATGATGAGTAGGTATGCCGCGCTGTCGCGCGAGGAGCTGGCCACCCTGGTGCCGGAGCTGTTGTTGATCGGTCAGCTCATCGACCGCTCCGGAATGGCGCACTGCATCAGCGCGTGGGGACGCGAGGAGATGCTGCAGATCGCCATCGAGGAGTGGGCCGCGTCCAGCCCGCTCTACACCAAGCGGATGCAGAAGGCGCTGAACTACGAGGGCGTCGACATCTTCACCCTCTTCAAGGGCCTGCAACTCGACATCGGTGCGCCGCCGCAGTTCATGGATTTCCGTTACGTCGTGCACGACCGCTGGCACGGTGAGTTCTACCTCAATCACTGTGGCGCCCTTCTCGATGTCGAGCCGATGGGCGAGGAATACGTCAAGGGCATGTGCCACGACATCGAGGACCCGACGTTCGACGCGACGGCCCTGGCCACCAACCGCAAGGCGCAGGTTCGGCCGATCCACCGGCCGCCGAGAATACCGTCGGACCAGCATCCGCACTGTCGGTGGACGGTGATCATCGACGAGTCCTACCCAGAGGTTCCGTTCATCCCGGCGATGGACATCGTCGGTGCCACTCGCGCCCACCACACTGAGCTCGCGCCCATCGACCCGAACGACGAAGGCATGGCGGACTATTCGGGTAATTTGCTCGCCGATGTCGACTTCGGGGCGTTCTCGAAGTCGGCGCTGGTCCGGATCGCCGACGAGGTTTGCCTGCAGATGCACCTGCTGGTGAAGTCATTCACGATCGCGGTCGAGAAGCGTGCCAAGGACGATGCGGCGCTGGCGCGATCGATCCGCACCAAACAGCTGATCGGTATCGCCGGAGTGGCCGCTGAGCGAATCCACAAGGCACTGAAGATCTCCAAGGATGTCAAGGGCGCACTGCGGGTGCTCGAGTTGCATCCGCTGCTGAATCCGGCGGCCTACGTGTACGCCGACGTCGACCCAGACTTCGTCCACGTGCGGCGCTCACCTGCATACGAGGACGGTTCGTGGATCTCGCTGGTCTCGCCGGCGGCAGATCTGCCGTTGCAGGCGATCGTCCAGGCGGTCGATCCGCACTTGCGCGCCGAGGTGTCGGGCACCGAGTCCGATTGGACCGTGCGGGTGATCGAAACGGACACCGCAGCAAAGGAACTGCCCGAGGTGTCCGTGTGCAAGTTCAGCGGTGGTGCGTCGTGGGAGTTCGAGGAGCGGAAGTCGCTTCCGTTGACGGTCGTATAGCGCCACCAACCCACCGGCGCAGGTAGTCCCGCAGCTCGGTGCCCCGGCGTGGCGGTCTGCCCGGGTCGATCACGAACGACTGGATGATCCGCAGCAGATGCTCGACCAGTTCGGCGAGATCAGCGTCGGTGTAACCGAGGCCCGTCCAGTCGACGTCGAATCTGCGTACCAACGAATGGCCGAAATCCATCGCGACGTCGGACGTCACCGACTCGGTGTGGCGGCTGGGCTGGCCGGGCATGATGAGCAGGCCGATGTGCTTGTCCTCGGGTAACCATTCGAGCGCTGTTGCGACGGCCTCGGCGATGGCGTCGGCCGGATCGGTGATCCCCCGCAGATGTGCTGCCAGCCGGTCGAGGAAGCCACTTGCCGCGTGGACGGCGGCGGCGATCAGCAGCGCGTCAGTGCTGGGAAAGTAGCGGTACACCGTCTGGCGGGTGACGCCAAGCGTGCGGGCCACGTCGCTGATCGAGAAATCGGCACCACGCTCGTCGATTGCCCTGCTCGCCGCCTCGAGGATGCGGCTGATGGCCTCCTCGTCGGTGGCGGGTGCCGATCCGGACCAGCCGTGGGTACGCATCCTGCGTATAGTACTGCGCCTCAGAACGAGACGGGCAGCGCCTTGACCCCGTTGATCCAACCCGACCTAAGCCGTTGGGGTTCATCCAGTTTCGCGATGTTCGGAATCTGATCGGCGATCTCGTCGAAGATCAGCTTGATCTCCATGCGCGCCAGGTTGGCGCCGATACAGAAATGCGCACCGTTGCCGCCAAAGGCCAGATGCGGGTTCGGGTTGCGCAGAATGTTGAATTCGAAGGGGTTCTCGAAGACATCTTCGTCGAAGTTGGCCGAACTGTAGAACAGGCCGACGCGCTGCCCCTCGCGGATCGTCACGCCGCCGATCTCGTTGTCAGCCAACGCAGTTCGCTGGAAGCAGTGCACGGGCGTGGCCCAGCGGATGATCTCGTCGACCGTCGTTTCTGGCCGCTCCCGCTTGAACAGCTCCCATTGGTCGGGGTTCTCGAAGAAGGCATTGATGCCGTGCGTCATGGCGTTGCGGGTGGTCTCGTTGCCCGCGACGGCCAGCAGGATGACGAAGAACGCGAACTCGACGTCGCCGAGCGATTCGCCATCGATATCGGCCTCGATCAGACGGGTGACGATATCGTCGGCCGGGCAACGGCGCCGCTCCTCGGCCATGTTGTAGGCGTAACCCATCAGCTCGGCGTTGGCGGTCGTCGGATCGGAGTCGAAGTCCGGATCGTCGGTGTTCATGATCGAGTTGGTCCAGTGGAACAGCTTCTCGCGGTCAGCCTCGGGCACGCCGATCAGGTCGGCGATCGCCAGCAGCGGGAGGCTCATCGCGATGTCGTCGACGAAGTCCCCGGTGCCCTTCTCTTTCGCCGCGCGGACGATCTCATGTGCGGCAACGGCGAGCTTCTCCTCGAGCGCGGCGACCGCGCGCGGGGTGAACAGCCGCGACACGATCTTGCGCAGCCGGGTGTGCTCGGGAGCGTCGTGGTTGATGAGCAGCGCCTTGGTCAGGTCGAGTTGCTCGCTGGTGACGCCGTCGGGCAGCCGCATCACCGCGCCCTTGCGGTTCGTGGACCACAGCTCGCCGTTACGGGAGATCGCTTTGATGTCCTCGTGACGGGTGATCACCCAGTAGCCACCGTCATCGAAAATCGACTCCTGCTGGTCGTTCCACCACACCGGCGAGGTCCTGCGCAGTTCGGCGAATTCGTTGACGGGGATGCCCTTCAAGAGCAGATCGGGGTCGGTGAAGTCGAAGCCCGCTCCAAAGGGGCATGTGCTCTGCGTCATACTCTGACCATACACTGCTAAGTCAAGTGTATGGCCGAGACGATCGGGGGCTGCACCGCGAGAGGCACTAAGGTGTGCGGTTGTGCGCGTCCTGGTAATCGGATCCGGTGCCCGTGAACATGCGTTGCTGCTCGCACTTCGCCGAGACCCCGAGGTCGAGGAGCTTGCGGTGGCGCCCGGGAACGCCGGCACCGCGATCATCGCCGACCAGTACGACGTCGACATCACCTCCGGCGAGGCCGTCGTCCAGCTCGCCCAGCGCATCGGCTCCGACCTGGTGGTGGTCGGCCCCGAGGTGCCGCTCGTGCTCGGTGTGGCCGACGCGGTACGCAGCGCAGGCATCGCCTGCTTCGGGCCCACGAAGGACGCCGCTCGCATCGAGGGCTCGAAATCGTTCGCCAAGGACGTGATGGCCGCCGCGGGGGTGCGCACCGCGACCAGTGAGATCGTCGACAACCCCGCCAACCTCGACGCGGCGCTGGACCGATTCGGCCCGGCGGTCGGCGACCCATCGTGGGTGGTCAAGGATGACGGTCTGGCCGCGGGCAAGGGTGTCGTGGTGACCGCGGACCGCAATGCGGCGCGGGCACATGCCGCCAGTCTTCTCGACTCCGGACACCCGGTGCTGCTCGAGTCGTTCCTCGACGGTCCCGAGGTATCGCTGTTCTGTGTCGTCGACGGCGAAACCGTCGTGCCCCTGCTGCCGGCCCAGGACTTCAAGCGGGTCGGCGACGGCGACACCGGACCCAACACCGGCGGCATGGGCGCGTACGCACCGTTACCTTGGCTGCCCAGCGGTGTGGTCACCGCGATCGTCGATGACATCGTCAAACCCGTTGCCGCCGAACTCGTCAAGCGTGGCAATGGCTTTTCGGGCCTGCTGTACGCCGGGCTGGCGCTCACGTCGCGCGGGCCCGCCGTCGTCGAATTCAACTGCCGCTTCGGCGATCCGGAGACCCAGGCGGTGCTGGCACTGCTGGAGACCCCGCTGGGCCAGCTGCTGTACGCAGCGGCGACGGGGAAGCTCGCCGAGCAGCCGCAGCTGGTGTGGCGCGGTGGCGCCTCGGTGACGGTCGTGCTGGCCGCTGAGAACTACCCCGGCCGGCCGCGGGTCGGTGATGTCATCACCGGATCGGAGGCCGACGGGGTGCTGCACGCGGGCACCACGCGCCGAGACGACGGCGCGATCGTGTCGTCGGGCGGCCGGGTGCTGTCCGTGGTCGGCACCGCGGACGATCTATCCGCGGCGCGCGACGCCGCCTATGCGCTGATCAAATCGATTCGCTTGCCGGGCAGCCACTTTCGTGGCGATATCGGGTTGGCCGCAGCTGAGGGCCGCGTCTCGGTCTAAGCGACGAGCAGCGGCGCCATCCACGCCACCTCGCCGGGCAACTGCGAGCTCCAGTAGGCGCCGTCATGGCCGCCGGGGGAGAAGCCGCCCGCGGGCGGGCTGGCCAACTGGCCGACGAACTGCTTCGTCGCCGAGTAGAAGGGATCGCTGTCTCCGCAGTCGATCCGGATCGGAATCGAGTTCAGGGCAGGCAAGCCCCACACGCTGTTGGCCTCGTAGTCGTCGGCGCCGTCGAACGCACCAGGCGCAGCGGCACCCGAGGATGTCCA
This sequence comes from Mycobacterium sp. 29Ha, assembly GCF_032883055.1. Taxonomy (NCBI): domain Bacteria; kingdom Bacillati; phylum Actinomycetota; class Actinomycetes; order Mycobacteriales; family Mycobacteriaceae; genus Mycobacterium; species Mycobacterium sp. 29Ha. The sequence goes on along the minus strand of NZ_JAMQTI010000007.1, from coordinate 128,880 downwards.
CAACGCGGGGCTGACGGCGGTGATCGCCGCGGTCCGCGCCGCACCCAGGCGCGCGCCGAGCAGCAGTGCGCCGTAACCGCCCATCGACCATCCCATGAATGCCACGCGTGACGTGTCGAGACCTTGCTCGCCGAGCATCGGGATGAGCTCGTTGAGCACCATCGCACCCGAGTCCTCACCGGAGGTTCGCTTGTGCCAGTAACTACCGCCGCCATCGACCGCGACCACGGCGACCGGTGGGATGCCCGCGTCAACCGCTTGCGCCAGTCCGTTTTCGACACCGCCGGCCATCACACCCGCGGCGTCCTGTCCCTTGCCATGCAGCGCGATGATCGGACGCAACGGGGCGGTCTGTCCCGGCGGACGCGCGATCGCCCAATTGGTCGAGACGCCGCCGCGCGCCGCCGAGACGAACGAGCCGTCAACGTACGTCGGGGCGGGGGCTGCGGTCGCAGGTGAGGACAGGCGCAGCGCCGCCGCCCCGGCCGCCGCGCCGACACCGAGGCGCAGAAGGGCGCGTCGACTCAGTTCGGGCATGGCGGCCATCATGCCATCGGCTCGGCGGTGAGCAGAAGGGCGGACTTCCCTGAGTAAAGCCTGATGATTGGCCGAAAGCCCGATGCCATGCCCTGGAGACTGGCAGCATGCTTTACGTGACAGCAGCGGTCACTCCGAAGGGGGAGAGAAGGCGCTACGCGCTGGTCAGCGCTGCTGCCGACCTGCTGTGTGAAGGTGGGTTCGACGCAGTGCGGCACCGGGCGGTGGCCCGTCGCGCCGGGCTGCCTTTGGCATCGACGACGTACTACTTTTCCTCGCTCGAGGACTTGATCGCCAAGGCAGTCGAGTACGCGGGCGCGCGCGAGGCCGAGCAGCTTCAGGTGCGGGTGTCGACCCTGTCGCGGCGGCGCCGTGGCGCGGAGTCGACGGCCGACATCTTGGTCGACCTGCTCGTCGGGGAGGCCAACGGACTGCGGGTCACCGAACAGTTGATCTCCCGATACGAGCGCTACATCGCGTGCGCTCGCCAGCCGGGGCTGCGCGATATCGAACGGCGCATCCTGCAGCAGCGCACCGACGCCGTCGTCGAGGTCGTCGAGCGGTCCGGACGGTCGGTGCGCGTGGAGCTGCTCACGGCGTTGGTGTGTGCGGTCGACGGCGCGGTGGTCGCCGCGCTGGTGGGCGACGGTGACGGCCCCCGCGCGACCGCCCGCGCAACATTGATCGACGTCATCGATGTGCTGGCGCCGATCGACGAACACGTCGCCCAGGTGTGACCGACGTTTGCGCACTTCGCATGTTGGATAACTAGCTCAGGGTGAGATTCACCGGGCTTCTCGACAACGCGCTGGACCGCTCCGTCGTACTCGGCTACACCAAGATCGGTTCACGTTTGCGGCGGACATGGTGGCCGGCAGACCCGCGGCCAAAGGCGATGGCCGGAAAGCGCGTTGTCGTCACCGGTGCGACGGCAGGGATAGGCGAGGCCATCGCCCGCTCGTTCGCCGAACTCGACGCGACCGTCCATCTGCTTGGCCGAAACCCCGACAAGGTCAGGCAGTCGGCGGGTGCGATCCGGCGCGCGGTGTCCGGTGCGATGGTGGTCGAAGAAGTCTGCGATGTCTCCGATCTGGACGCCGTGCGGGCATGGTGCGAAGACCTTTCCGGTCGCATCGAAGAACTCCACGGGTTGGTTCACAACGCCGGTGCGATGCCGAAGGAGCGCATCGAGACGCCTCAGGGTCACGAAACCCAATTGGCTTGCCACGTCCTGGGGCCGCACCTCATGACCGAGCAACTGTTGCCGTTGCTGCGGGATGCCCATGGCGCGTCGGTCGTTTTCATGTCCTCGGGAGGTATGTACACCTCGCCGCTTTCGGTCGACGACATGGAATCGAAATCCGGTGATTACAACGGTGTTCGGGTGTACGCGCGAACCAAGCGGATGCAGGTGACGCTCGCCGAGGCGTGGGCGCACAGGCTCTCGGGTTCTGACATTCGGGTCGAGAGCATGCACCCAGGTTGGGTCGAGACCCCCGGCGTCGCCGGAGCATTACCGGTGTTTCGAGTGGTGACACGCCCACTGCTGCGCGATACTTCAGACGGTGCAGACACTGCGGTGTGGCTGGTCGCCACCCGACCCGAATCTGAACCGGGCCATTTCTGGCACGACAGGGCCCAGCGGCCAACGACGTTCGGCTGGCAGCGCACCGAGGATCCCGAACTGGTTACGCGATTCCTCGACGCGGTTTCATCGATGACCGGAACAATGCAGTTCACCTAGGACTGGCAGGAGGCGCATCGTGACAAAGCCGGAAACTGCGGAGGGGCAGCCGGAACTGAAACGGGTGATGGGCCCGGGACTACTTTTGTTGTTCGTCGTCGGCGACATCCTCGGCACCGGCGTCTATGCGCTCACCGGGCAGGTGGCCGGCGAGGTCGGCGGTGCGGCGTGGCTGCCGTTCCTGCTCGCCTTTGTGATCGCGACCATCACCGCGTTCTCATATCTGGAGCTGGTGACCAAGTATCCGCAGGCGGCGGGCGCAGCGCTCTACGCGCACAAGGCATTCGGCATCCACTTCTTCACCTTCATCGTCGCCTTCGTCGTGATGTGCTCGGGCATCACCTCGGCATCCACCGCGTCGCAGGCATTCGCGTCCAACCTGATCAAGGGCTTCGGACTGGACTGGGGCAAGGTCGGAATCGCGACCATTGCCTTGCTGTTCATGGCCGGGCTGGCCGCGGTCAACCTCCGCGGTGTCAGCGAAAGTGTCAAGCTCAATGTCGGTTTGACGATCATCGAGATCACCGGCTTGCTGTTGGTCATCGTGGTCGGGCTGTGGGCATTTACCCAGGGCGGCGACAACCTCGACTTCTCCCGCATCATCCTGTTCGAAAATGAGGATGAGCGAAGCACTTTCGTCGCCGTCACCGCAGCGACCTCGTTGGCCTTCTTCGCGATGGTCGGATTCGAGGACTCGGTCAACATGGCCGAGGAGACCAAGGATCCGGTGCGGATCTTCCCCAAAGTTCTGCTGAGCGGCCTGACCATCGCGGGCATCGTCTACGTGCTGGTGTCGATCATCGCGGTGGCGCTGGTGCCGATCGGCGAACTCACGGCGAGCAAGACACCGCTGGTCGACGTGGTCGAGGCCGCGGCGCCGGGCTTGCCGATAGGCACGCTCTTTCCATTCATCACGATGTTCGCCGTGTCGAACACCGCGTTGATCAACATGCTGATGGCCAGCAGGCTGATCTACGGTATGGCGCGCCAACATGTCCTGCCCCCCGTCCTGGGGTCGGTGCACAAGACCCGACGCACCCCGTGGGTGGCCATTCTGTTCACCACGACGATCGCGTTCGGATTGATCTTCTACGTGTCCGCGTTCGCCAGTGATTCGGCGATTTCAGTGCTGGGTGGCACGACTTCCCTTCTGCTGCTTGCGGTGTTCGCAATGGTCAACGTCGCGGTGCTGGTACTGCGTCGCGACGTCAAGCAGGCCGGCGGCCACTTCAAGACTCCGACGGCGTTGCCGGTGATCGGCTTCATCGCCTCGCTCTATCTCGTGACACCGCTGTCCGGCCGTCCGGGAACCCAGTACCTGCTCGCCGGGATCCTGCTGGTGATCGGCATCGTGCTGTTCGGAATCACTCTGCTGATCAACAAGCAACTCGGGATCAAGCAGAAGGGCATCACCGATCCCACGCAGCTTGCCGAGCTGCCGGACTAGCCTCCGAGCTGTCGGCGGATCGCGGTGAGCTCACGCTGAGCCCGCTCGATCATCTGTTGCACCTGCTCGAGCCGCGTGACGATATCGTCCGAACCCGGTTGTGCTGCGGCCTGATTCGGCTTCCTGACACGGTCGCCAGGCAGCGTCGGGGTGACGATGTAGCCGCTTTCGGCGTCGCCGTAAATGGTGACGTCTTCGGGTCTGTCGTACCAGTAAAAGCACACGTAGGCGCAGATGACCGCGTCGACGGGATCCTCGTCGCGGTCCAGCTGTGACGGCCGGGTGGCCGCCTCGACTCGCTTACGCAGTGCAACCCACGCGACGTTGCGATTGACGCGCAACCTCGGAGTGGCCGCGTCGAGACCCTCGATATGGGTCATCAACGTCAGCAGCGCAGCCTTGCGCTCGTCGAACGGTCCACGCTTGTACTTGAGGGTCTTGGTGAGATTGAACAGGACGATCGACGCGGGATGCGGGAAGACCTCGATCGCCCGCCTGGTCGCATCCGACGAGGGGTCCAGGTCGAGACCGAGCGCTTCGGCGATCCGCGCGCCGCGGGGATGCTTGAACTCGGGCTTGTCGGTGAAGGCCGGGCGCGCGCCGGCCTCGAAGCGCTGGAAATCGCGGTTGTAGGCGGCCTCGGCGGGACGGTGTCCCGTCGCGTTCTTGACGATCAGGGGAGCGTCGATACCCACCAGGCACGCGTCGCCGGTATAGGGCGCGATCGCGGCGATGATGCTGTTGTCGTCCCCGGCGGCCCCGACGTGCAGCAGCCTGCCGTCGGCGTCGATGGCGGCAACACCGGTCTGGTTCTTCTCACCCCATGCGAGATCGAGCCCAACGAAGTACATACGGCAAGACTGCCTTACCGGGGCCGTAAGCTGTGTGTTTGTGTCGATCCCGAATGTGCTGGCCAATCGATACGCCAGCGATGAGATGGTGGCCATCTGGTCGCCGGAGGCCAAGGTCGTGGCCGAGCGGCGACTGTGGCTGGCGGTGCTGAAAGCGCAGGCCGAGTTGGGCGTCGATGTCCCCGCGGGCGTGGTCGAGGACTACGAGCGGGTGCTCGAGAACGTCGACCTCGCGTCGATCGCGGCGCGCGAGCGGGTCACCCGCCACGACGTCAAGGCGCGCATCGAGGAGTTCAACGCGCTGGCGGGCCACGAGCACGTGCACAAGGGCATGACGTCTCGCGACCTGACGGAGAACGTCGAGCAGCTGCAGATCCGTCGCTCCCTGGAACTGGTGTTCTCGCACGGTGTCGCGGTGGTGGCTCGGCTCGCCGAGCGTGCCGTCGTCTATCGCGACTTGGTGATGGCGGGACGTTCGCACAACGTCGCCGCGCAGGCGACGACGTTGGGCAAGCGGTTCGCGTCGGCCGCCGAGGAGCTTCTGGTCGCGTTGACCCGGATACGTGAACTCATCGACCGGTACCCGCTGCGCGGCATCAAGGGTCCGATGGGCACCGCACAGGACATGCTCGACCTGCTCTCCGGCGACACGTCGAGACTGGCCGATCTGGAGCGGCGCGTCGCCGAATTCCTCGGCTTCACAGACATTTTCACCAGTGTCGGCCAGGTCTACCCACGATCGTTGGACCATGATGTCGTGTCGGCTCTCGTGCAGGCCGGTGCGGGACCGTCGTCGATGGCGCACACGATCAGGCTGATGGCGGGCCACGAATTGGTGACCGAGGGATTCGCGCCCGGCCAGGTCGGCTCGTCGGCGATGCCGCACAAGATGAATACGCGCTCGTGCGAACGTGTCAACGGGCTGCAGGTGGTGCTGCGCGGTTACGCGTCGATGGCAGCCGAGCTCGCGGGCGCGCAGTGGAACGAGGGCGACGTCTTCTGCTCGGTGGTGCGGCGGGTGGCGTTGCCCGACGCGTTCTTCGCGATCGACGGGCAGACGGAGACCTTTCTGACCGTGCTCGACGAGTTCGGCGCCTATCCGGCGGTGATTCAGCGCGAGCTCGACCGGTATCTGCCGTTCCTGGCGACGACGCGGATCCTGATCGCAGCGGTGCGCGCAGGCGTCGGCCGGGAGACGGCGCACGAGGTGATCAAGGAACATGCCGTCGCGGTGGCGCTGGCGATGCGGGAGAAGGGCCAGGAGCCCGACCTGCTGGACCGGCTGGCCGCAGACCCGCGACTGCCGTTGGACCGGATGTCGCTCGACGCAGCACTGGCGGACAAGCAGGCGTTCACGGGTGCGGCGGGCGATCAGGTCGACCGCGTCGTCGAGGCGGTGGGCGAGTTGGTCAGCCGGTATCCGGAGGCGGCCAAATACACGTCGGGCGCCATCCTGTGACCTCAGTGGCGGGTGCGCTGGCCGAGATCGACTTCACCGACCTCGACAATTTCGCCAACGGGTTTCCGCACGATCTGTTTGCGGTGCACCGTCGCGAGGCGCCCGTCTACTGGCACGAGCCGACCGCCAACACCCCCGACAACGAAGGTTTCTGGTCCGTCGCGACCTACGCGGAAACCCTTGCGGTGTTCCGGGATCCGGTGACGTACTCGTCGGTGACCGGCGGTACGCGGCCGTTCGGCGGCACGCTGCTGCAGGATTTGGCGGTCGCGGGGCAGGTCCTCAACATGATGGACGACCCGCGGCATTCGCACATCCGCCGGCTGGTCAGCTCAGGTCTGACACCGCGGATGATCGCCCGCGTCGAAGACGATCTGCGCACCCGCACCCGCCGGCTGCTCGACGAGATCGAGCCGTGCAGTGCCTTTGATTTCCTGGTCGACGTGGCAGCCGAGCTGCCGATGCAGATGATCTGCATACTGCTGGGAGTGCCTGAATCTGAACGGCATTGGCTTTTCGAGGCGATCGAGCCGCAGTTCGATTTCGGCAGGGCCAGGAGAGCTGAATTGGGCCAGCTGGGGCAGTTGACCGCGGAGGAAGCCGGTTCGCGGATGTACACCTACGGCCAGGAGTTGATCGCGGCGAAGCGGTCCGCGCCGACCGACGACATGCTGTCGGTGGTCGCAAACGCGACGGTGGAGGACGAGAGCCTTTCGGACATGGAGCTGTACCTGTTCTTCAGCCTGCTGTTCAGCGCCGGTGCGGAGACCACGCGCAATGCCGTCGCGGGCGGGTTGTTGGCGTTGATCGAGCATCCAGACCAATTCCAGGCACTGCGTTCAGATTTGGCGCATTTGCCGACCGCGGTCGAGGAGATGGTGCGCTGGACGTCGCCGTCGCCGTCGAAGAGGCGGACCGCGACGTGCGATACGAAACTGGCGGGCTGTCAGATCAAGGCCGGCGAGAAGGTGCAGATCTGGGAGGGCTCGGCGAATCGCGATCCGCTGGTGTTCGCGAATGCCGATACTTTCGACATCACCCGCAAACCCAACCCGCACTTGGGATTCGGCCAGGGAGTGCACTACTGCCTTGGTGCCAACCTGGCGCGGCTCGAGCTGCGCGTGCTCTATGAGGAGCTGCTGACGCGGTTCGGGTCGGTGCGGCTGGTCAAGTCCGTCGAGTGGACGCGCAGCAACCGGCACACGGGCGTCCGCCACATGGTGGTCGAACTGCGGCCGTGAGACCCGACGTATTCGCGGCGGTCATGGCGACCGGCATCGTGTCGATCGCGGCCGCGGATCACGGCCTCGGTGTCATCAGTGAGATCCTGATCGTCCTTGCCGCAGTTGGGCTGCCGGTGTTGATGTTTCTTGTGGCCAAGGCCTGGCGCGAGTTCGATGTGCGCGATCCCAATGTCACGCTGGCGCTGTTCACCTATATCGCGGCGTGCGCGGTGGTGGGTGCGCGGCTGGCCGATCATCGCATCGTGCTGTGGGTGTTGGTCGGCCTGGCGTTGCAGGGCTGGTTGTCGTTGGCGCCGTTGGCCGCTCGCTCGATGTGGCGGCACCGGTGGACGGGGCTGCGCGATCGTGCCCGCGGCGGATGGGAGCTCGCTGCGGTCGCGACGTCCGGGTTGGCGATCGTCTTCGCCGAACTCGACGTCGTCTTCTGGGCGTTCATCTTCTGGGTGCTCGGCATCTGTCTGTATCTGGCGATGACCGGGCTGGTGCTGTGGCGGGTGCGTCACGATGCGTCGTCGCCGGAGCTGGTTCAACCTGATGTATGGATTTTGATGGGCGGCATAGCGATCGCGACGCTGGCCGGTGATCATCTGCATCACGCGCTGATTCCCGGGCCGATCGCCGACGGCGTGCGCGCGGTGACGATCGCGACGTGGATCGTGGCGACGGTGTGGATTCCGGTGCTCGGCTACGTGGCGGTTCGGCGATCGGTGGGGCTTGGCTGGCCCGCGGTCTTCCCGCTCGGAATGTACTCGTCGGCGACCTATGCGATGTTCGTGGAAACCGGCTGGCAATGGTTTGTCACGATCTCGCTGACGTTCTTCTGGATCGCGTTCGCGGCGTGGCTCATCGTGGCTGTCGGAGAGCTGCGACGATTTCGGCGATCACGCGCTGCGGGTGCTCCGTCAGATCCAGCCAGGTGAACCGCAGAACCTGCCAGCCACTGAGCGCGATGGCGTTCTGACGCGCGCGGTCGCGCTGGAAGGTCCTCTGGTCGCTGTGGAATGCCCAGCCGTCGACCTCGACCGCCACCCTCTCATTCGGGAAAGCGATGTCGACCAAGTAGCCACAGACGGGAAAGTTGGCTTTCCACCCGGATACCTTGGCGGCTCGCAGCAGTCGCACCAGGAGTCGTTCGGCTTCCGAGCGCGCACCGTCGGATGCTGCCTGGAGTAAGCGGCGAGCCGAAGGCGATCCATGCCGACCCTTGTTGCGAAGGTGCGCACGCCACAGCTGAGTGAGCTCGAAGTCGCCCTGCAATGCTCTGTCCATCAACTCGGTGCCTCCGCCTCTGCGGACTGCGGCTTCAATGACGGTCAGTGCCGGTTCGGTGACACGAAGCCCCCGTCGCTCAACGACGTCTTTCGATGAAAGGTCGCGCCGTCGCGAACGCACTCCGTGTCGCCGTCGATGGTTGCTCACTCTCGGCACGGTGACTTCAACAATGTCGGGAGCGAACTTCGTTAGGCCGTGCCACCACGCCGCAGTCAATCCGCTACCCGTCGCGGACCTACCGAGTCCCCAAACCGCTGCCCTGATACGCGCCGAATCGGTGAAGGGTCTGTCATCGACGAAGTAGACGCCCGGGAAACAGCGGCGCCAATGCCCCGAGCGTTCGCAGCGGTTGACAGCGTGCCGGCTGAGTCCACACGCCTTCGCTTGTGCGAGGGTGATTACACCGTCATGTCGACGGAGAAAGTCATCGAGCACCTCGTATTGACGTCAGCCAGCGCGTTGACGGTTCCCTCCCTGCGATTTGTGCACGATCGCGAGCGGTGTGCGCTCCAAATCGTGCACAAATCGCGTCATTGGCGGACGCGTCGGACGCCGGCCGCCCGCAATTCCAACGCCGCGAGGCCGCGGATCGCCACCGGGTCGTAGCTGCGCCACGCTCCGACGGGGTCGTCGTCGACCGCCAGCAGCTTGTTCAACGGCCGGTTCGCCAATGCCCGCATCGCGAGCAACTGTTCACCCGCAGGCGTTCGTGCCAACGTGATTGCGATCCACTTGCGACGGAAGAACCGGATACGCAGGAACAGCCAGGGCAGCGCGACGAAGAGAATCGGCGGCGCGGCCACTGCCAGCGCCAGCACCCACGCCAGCCACGACGCCGTCGAGTCCAGGCTCTGCCCGGCACCGGCGATGTCGAGCGCCGCCTCGGCCGCCGCCCGCAAGGGTTTGGCCAGCGACTCCCCGACGAGCGGAAAGTCGTCGGTGTTGTCACCGGCTGAGTTGAGGTTGTCGGCGACGCCGTTGGCGCCCTCCTGCACTTGACGGCCCACTTCGGCGATCGTGGACACGGCGGCATGGACAGCCATGCCGACCAGCACCCAGATCACCGCCCAGGTGATCACGATGATGTCGCTGATCAGCTGGGCCAGCAGGCGCGACGGCGTGGTGGCATAGGGAAGAAACCGCGAACTCATGAACCAGATGCTGCCCGATAGGCTGGCCCGATGCGCCCCGCTCTGTCCGACTACCAGCATCTGGCCAGCGGCAAAGTTCGCGAGTTGTATCGAATCGACGACGAGCACCTGCTGTTTGTCGCCACCGACCGGATCTCGGCCTTCGATTACATCCTCGACAGCGCGATTCCCGACAAGGGCCGGATTTTGACCGCCATGAGCGTGTTCTTCTTCGACCTCGTCGAGGCGCCCAACCATCTGGCGGGCCCACCAGACGACGAACGCATTCCCGAAGAGGTCCTGGGCCGCGCGCTGGTGGTCACCGAACTCGAGATGATGCCCGTCGAAGCGGTGGCCCGCGGCTACCTGACCGGCTCCGGGCTGATCGACTACCAGAAGACCGGTTCGGTGTGCGGTATCCCGCTGCCGTCGGGTCTGGTCGAGGCCAGCCGGTTCATCGAGCCGTTGTTCACCCCGGCGACCAAGGCCGAACTGGGTGCCCACGACGAGAACATCTCCTTCAACGACGTCATCGAGCTGGTCGGAGCGGTGCGGGCCAATCAGCTACGCGAGCGCACACTGCAGACCTACACCCAGGGCGCCGACCATGCGCTGACCAAGGGCATCATCGTCGCCGACACCAAGTTCGAGTTCGGTGTCGACTCCGACGGCAACCTGCGGCTGGCCGACGAGATCTTCACGCCGGATTCCAGCAGGTACTGGCGCGCCGATGAGTATCAGGAAGGCGTCGTGCAGAACAGCTTCGACAAGCAGTTCGTCCGCAACTGGCTGATCGGCCCGGAGTCCGGGTGGGACCGTCACGGAGACAAACCGCCGCCGCCGCTGCCCGCAGAAATCATCGACGCGACCCGTGCGCGTTATATCGAAGCCTACGAACGCATCTCGGGCCTCAAGTTCGATGACTGGATCGGTGCATGAAGCCCCCAATTGCGAAGCGCGTCGATGCTCGGCGTGAGCATCACGGCGACGTCTTCATCGACCCCTACGAGTGGATGCGCGACAAATCCAATCCCGAGGTGACCGAGTACCTCGAGGCGGAGAACGAGTTCACCGACAACGCCACTGAGGGCCTCGCGGACCTGCGGCAGAAGATCTTCGACGAAATCAAGGCCCGCACCAAGGAGACCGACCTCTCGGTGCCCACTCGGCGCGGCGACTGGTGGTACTACGGCCGCAGCTTCGAGGGTAAGCAGTACAACGTGCATTGCCGTTGCCCGATAGGCGATTTCAACGACTGGACGCCGCCGGAGCTGGACGAGCAGACCGAGATCCCCGGCGAGCAAATCCTCATCGACGAGAACGTGGAGGCCGAGGGCCACGACTTCTTCGCGCTGGGTGCGGCGGGGGTCAGCATCGACGGAAACGTCCTTGCCTTCTCGGTCGACACCAAGGGCGATGAGCGATACACGTTGCGGTTCAAGGACTTGCGAACCGGTGCGATGTACGACGACGAGATCGCCGGCATAAGTGCGGGCGTGACGTGGGCCGCGGACAACCGCACCGTCTACTACACGACGGTCGACGATGCGTGGCGGCCCGACACCGTGTGGCGGCACCGTATCGGATCCGGCCTACCTGCCGACCGGGTGTATCACGAGCCCGACGAGAAGTTCTGGCTCGCAGTGGGGCGTACGCGCAGTGACAAGTACATTCTCATCGCTGCGGGTAGCGCTGTCACGAGCGAGGTCCGATACGGCGACGCTGTCGACCCGCAGGCGGAGTTCACGCAGGTGTGGCCGCGCCGCGAGCTGGTTGAGTACTCGGTGGAACACGCCATCGTCGGCGGTGAGGATCGATTCCTGATCCTGCACAACGACGGTGCGGAGAACTTCACGCTCGTCGAGGCGCCGGTGTCGGACCCGATGACGTTCCGCACGCTGATCGAGCACCGCGACGACGTTCGCCTCGACTCGGTCGACGCGTTCGAGGGACACCTGGTCGTCGGCTACCGAAGCGAGGCATTGCCGAAGATCCAGCTCTGGCCCATCTACGCCAACGGCACCTACGGCCATCCCGAGGAACTCACCTTCGAATCGGAACTGATGTCGGCGGGGCTGGGAGGAAACCCCAACTGGAGCTCACCCAAGCTGCGGATCGGCGCCACCTCGTTCGTCATCCCGGTGCGGATCTACGACGTCGACCTGGCCTCGGGGGAGCGCACGCTGCTGCGCGAGCAACCGGTGCTCGGCGACTATCGCTCCGAGGACTACGTCGAGCGTCGCGACTGGGCGGTGGCTGCCGACGGGGCGCGGGTTCCCATCTCGATCGTCCACCGCATCGGCTTGCAATACCCGGCACCGACGCTGCTGTATGGCTACGGGGCCTACGAGTCGTGTGAGGATCCACGATTCTCCATCGCCCGCCTTTCACTGCTCGACCGCGGCATGGTGTTCGCCGTCGCCCACGTCCGAGGCGGCGGCGAGCTCGGGCGTCCCTGGTACGAGCACGGAAAGCTGCTCGAGAAGAAGAACACGTTCACCGATTTCGTCACCGTCGCACAGCATCTCGTCGGCACCGACATCACCCGGGCCGAGACCATGGTCGCGTACGGCGGCAGCGCAGGCGGGTTGCTGGTCGGGGCCGTCGCCAACATGGCTCCCGACCTGTTCGCGGGTGTCCTCGCCCTGGTGCCATTCGTCGATCCCCTGACCACCATCCTGGATCCGACCCTGCCGCTGACCGTCACCGAATGGGACGAGTGGGGTAATCCGTTGCAGGACAGCGATGTATACGACTACATGAAGTCGTACTCGCCGTACGAGAACATCGAGGCCAAGCGCTATCCGCGTATCCTCGCCATGACGTCGTTGAACGACACCCGAGTGTTGTACGTCGAACCTGCGAAATGGGTGGCCGCGCTACGGCACACCCAACCCGACGGTGCACCCGAGGTGCTGCTCAAGACCGAGATGAACGCCGGCCACGGCGGCATCAGCGGCCGCTACGAGCGGTGGAAGGAAACGGCGTTCCAGTACGCATGGCTGCTCGACGCCGCCAAGGCCAACCATGTCGGCGGCGCATACGAAGAAGAACTGCTCGACCGTTCCTAGATCTAGGCATTGTCAAGATCGGCGGTATGATCACGGGATGACCAGGGATTCCTACCATCACGGCGACCTGAAGGCCGTGATCCTCGCGGAGGCGGCCAAACTGGTCGCCGAGCGGGGGGCCGATGGGATCTCGCTTCGCGAGTTGGCTCGTGCCGCCGGGGTCTCGCACGCCGCCCCGGCGCATCACTTCACCGACCGTCGCGGGCTGTTCACCGCGCTGGCAGCCGAAGGTTGGCGCAAGCTGGCGACCGCTCTCGACGGTGCCCGCCCCGAGTTCATCGACGCCGCAAGGGCATACGTGCGTTTCGCACTGGAGAATCCCGGACACTACGCGGTGATGTTCGACCGCTCGCTCGTCGATCCCGACAACCAGGAGCTGATCGCGGCGCAGGACGCGGCGGGTGCCGAACTCGTCCGTGGCGTCGGCACTCTCGACGATGCGCGGGCCGAAAACGACCCGCGAGCGGCGCAACTGGCGGCATGGTCTCTGGTGCACGGATTCTCGCTGCTGTGGTTGAACGGCAACATCTCCGACATCGACGACGGTGTCGATCCGATGTCGACGGTGCACCGAGTCGCGGGGATGCTTTTCAAGAACAGGTAGCGTGCCAGGCATGACATCGCTCACCGACATCCCCTTGACCACGCTCGACGGCCAACCGACCACGCTCGGCCAACTCGCCGACGGCGCCGTACTCGTGGTCAACGTCGCCTCGAAATGTGGACTCACGCCGCAGTACACGGCGCTGGAGAGGCTGGCCAAGGACTACCGCGACCGCGGGCTCACCGTGATCGGCGTGCCGTGCAACCAGTTCATGGGTCAGGAACCGGGTTCGGCCGAGGAGATCGCGGAGTTCTGCTCCAGCACCTACGGGGTGACGTTCCCGCTGCTGGAGAAGACCGACGTCAACGGCGACGGCCGCCATCCGCTGTACGCCGAGCTGACCAAGGCGGCCGACGACGCAGGTGAAGCGGGCGACATCCAGTGGAACTTCGAGAAGTTCCTGCTCGCACCGGGTGGCACCGTGGTCAAGCGGATACGGCCACGCACCGAACCGGACGCTCCCGAGGTCATCGCGGCCATCGAAGAAGTGCTGCCCCGGTAGTTCGCACCGGATGGACAACTGCGCGCAGGGTGTCAGAAACCGTTGCGACACCTGAAGTTGCCACACTGGGCGCGTGGCTGGACAACTGATCGTCTCGATTTCCGGGATCAGCGACCGCACGATGCCCGAGGTCGAGGACTTCTGCGGTCAGCTCGACGCGCGCGCAGTGCCGGTGTCGTTTCTGGTGGCACCGCGAATCAAGGGCGGATACCGGCTCGATGAAGACACGCCCACCGTGCAGTGGCTCAGCGGACGGCGCGATGCGGGCGATGCGATCGTGCTGCACGGCTTCAACGAAGCGAGTACCAAGAAACGGCGCGGCGAGTTCGCGACCCTGCCCGCACACGAGGCGAACCTGCGACTGATGGCCGCTGACCGCGTGATGGAACACGTGGGGCTGCGCACGCGACTGTTCGTCGCCCCAGGCTGGACTGTGTCGCCTGGCACGGTGACAGCGCTGCCTCGCAACGGCTTTCGTATGCTTGCTGCACTCAACGAGATCACCGACCTGGTGCGTGATACGACGGTGCGCGCCCGGGTGCTCGGCATCGGCGAGGGTTTTCTCACCGAGGCGTGGTGGTGCCGCACGTTGGTGCTCGCCGCCGAACGCACGGCACGGCGCGACGGCGTCGTTCGGGTCGCCGTAGCGGCCCGTCATCTGCGTCGGCCAGGACCGCGGCAGGCGATGCTCGACGCCGTCGACCTCTCCCTCATGCACCGGTGCACGCCCGGCGTCTATCAGTGGACGCCGTACAGCGCATTGACAGACGCCGCATAGCCCGCGGCCGCTAACGTGGCGGCATGGCAGACGCTGATGTCATTGTCGTAGGAGCTGGTCTCGCCGGCCTGGTCGCCGCGTGTGAGCTCGTCGAACGTGGCCGCCGGGTCCTGATCGTCGATCAGGAGAACGCCAACAACGTGGGTGGTCAGGCGTACTGGTCGTTCGGCGGGCTGTTCTTCGTCGACAGCCCCGAACAGCGCAGGCTCGGTATCCGCGACAGCTTCGAGTTGGCGCTGCAGGACTGGCTCGGCGCGGCGGGATTCGACCGGCCCGACGACCACTGGCCGCGCCAGTGGGCGCACGCCTACGTCGACTTCGCGGCCGGCGAAAAGCGCGGCTGGTTGCGCGAGCGTGGGCTGAAGACATTCCCTGTGGTCGGGTGGGCCGAGCGTGGTGGCTACGACGCTCGCGGACACGGGAATTCGGTACCGAGGTTCCACATCACCTGGGGCACCGGCCCGGCGATCGTGGACGTGTTCGCGCGTCGCCTGCGCAACAACGTGAAAGTGACCTTCGCGCATCGCCGTCGAGTCGACGAGCTTGTTGTCGAGGACGGCGCCGTGGTCGGGGTCCGCGGCGCGGTGCTGGAGCCGTCCGATGCGGCCCGTGGTGAGGCGTCGTCCCGAAACTCGGTCGGCGACTTCGAATTGCGGGCGCAGGCGGTGATCGTCGCCAGCGGCGGGATCGGCGGCAACCACGACCTCGTCCGCCAGAACTGGCCTACGCGCATGGGCCGCGTACCCGAACAATTGTTGAGTGGTGTGCCCGCGCACGTCGACGGCCGGATGATCGGCATCAGCGAGACGGCAGGCGCGCGAGTGATCAACAGCGACAGGATGTGGCACTACACCGAGGGCATCACGAACTACGACCCGATCTGGCCGTTGCACGGTATCCGCATCATTCCCGGCCCGTCGTCGCTGTGGCTGGACGCCACCGGCAAGCGTCTGCCGCCGCCGTTGTTCCCAGGCTTCGACACCCTCGGCACGCTGGAGTACATCGCCCGAACCGGTCAGGACTACACGTGGTGGGTGCTGAACGCCCGCATCATCGAGAAGGAGTTCGGTCTGTCGGGGCAGGAACAGAATCCCGATCTGACCGGGCGCAGTGTGCGTCAGGTGCTCAGCCGCGTGCGGCCGGGTGCGCCGCCGCCGGTGCAGGCGTTCGTCGACAAGGGCGTCGACTTCGTGACCGCGAATTCGTTGCGAGAGTTGGTTTCCAAGATGAACGCGGTGCCCGACGTCGAGCCGCTCGACTACGGCGTCGTGGAGGAGGAGGTAACCGCCCGCGATCGCGAGACCGTCAACAAGTTCACCAAGGACAGTCAGATCACCGCGATCCACGGTGCGCGCGCATTCATCTCCGACAAAATCAGCCGCGTCGTCGCACCGCATCCCCTCACTGACCCCAAAGCGGGTCCGCTGATCGCGGTCAAACTACATATTCTGACGCGAAAGTCGTTGGGCGGGTTGGAAACCGACCTCGATTCCAGGGTACTCAAGGCCGGCGGTTCAGTGTTCAGTGGGCTGTATGCCGCCGGTGAGGCCGCCGGGTTCGGGGGCGGTGGCGTGCACGGTTACCGCTCGCTGGAGGGCACCTTCCTCGGCGGCTGTGTGTTCTCCGGCCGAGCAGCGGGTCGGGCGGCGGCGAGGGACGTCGGCTAGGGCAGGTCGATGGTGGTGGTCACCGCCACGAACTGCGGTGTCGACGGTGCGGACGAGAAGCCGAATCGCACCGGCGGGTGCATCGCCGTGAGCCCGCCGACGTGGTTTCCATCGAAGGTGCCGTCGACGGCTGTGATGAGCCTTGTGCGCCGGACCCCGTAGTACTCGCGACGCCCATTGCCCGCGCTGCCCGCGGTGCGAACGCCCGGTACCAGCATCGTCGCGAGCGGATTGATGAGGCGCAGCCAGGCCGGCGTTCTCATCAGTCTCGGTGGTACCACCCGAAGCAACCAGTCGAACGGCGCGGGACCTCCGAGGATGCCGGACACCGCGAGCCCGGGCGCGGTGACGCTGAAATCCTCGGCGGTGTGCCGGACATCAACCTCCCCGATTTCTATCCGGTCGAAAGTGTAGGTCTGCGAGACGAATTCGGCGATGACGGATGTCGGTGCGAGTAAGGTGCGTTCACCGTCCGCCGATTCGACCATGACGTCGGCAAAGCGGCCGAACGGCGACTTCTCCCACGCCCCGACGACCATCCGGACACCCGCTTCGGTACCGAATCCCGCGATGTGGCCGGTGAATCGCAGCCTGGTCAAAACTCCGTGCCGTTCTCCTCTGCGAGTACTTGGAAGTCGGTGTCGGTCATCTCCTCGAGTCGGCCGTAGAAGATGCCCCTGGCGCTGGGGTCGACGATGCCCTGGTGGATCGGGACCGCATGCGTGGGAGCGACCGCGCGCAGGTAGTCCACCGCCTCGGAGATCTTCATCCATGGTGCGGCGGCCGGTGTCGCGAGCACGTCGACCGGCTCGCCGGGAACGTGCAACGCATCGCCGGGATGCATCAGTCGCGCCGAATGGGTGCCATCGCCAACGAGATACGAAATATTGTCTATCACAGGGATTTCCGGATGAATGACCGCATGGCGCCCGCCCGTGCCGCGGACAGTGAGGTGTCCGATGCTCAATTCGTCGCCGACGTTCACCGCTTGCCATGAACCGCCGAGCTGCGCGGCCGTCTGTGGATCGGCGTACAGCGCGGCCTGCGGGTTGGCGTCGAGGAGAGCGGGCAGCCGCGATGTGTCGGCGTGGTCGGGATGCTGATGGGTGATCAGGATGGCCGACAGGCCGGTGATGCCCTCGAATCCGTGGGAGAACGTACCCGGATCGAACAGAATCGTGGTGTCGTTCGCCGAATCGTCACGAAAGTTGGCGAGTAAGCACGAATGGCCGAAATGCGTCAATTGCATTCCTATATTGTGCGCGCAGGCATTCTCCAGGGGGTAGCGCAGACGTGCGATTGTTGTGGGCGTTGGCTGTCGCGACGTGCGGGTTGACCATCGCCCCGGCGACCGCCTCCGCAGTGCCCGGCATCTGCCCGCCGATCTGCGACTCCATTCCCGATTCGGCGTGGATCGCGCCCACCGCCGTACCGCTCGACGAGATCTATCACTGGCCCGCCCTGGCCGGACTCGCCGTCAGAGCGCCCGCACCTAGGTTCACCTTCGAAGAGATGTGCGCGTCGCCTCCGCTGATCGGCGATGCCAGGGACTATGCGGTGGCCGCGCGGGCGACGGTGACGAATCCGCCCGGCCAGTGGCAGCTACGGGTGCAGGTCATTCACTGGCGTGGCCCCACCGCGCAGTTCGGGCCGACGGCCACGCAGACCCTGGATCTGGCCAGAGCGCGGCTGCGGGACTGCCAGGTCACCGCCCCGCTCGCTTCCCCGTCGATCACGACGAGCGATCCGTTTCGGCTGGCCGCGGTGATCAGTGTCCCCGGTCAACGGGTGGTGCACCAGTACCTGTTCGCCCACGCGTCCAGCAGCACCGTCGTCGAATTGGCCATGTGGTCGACGCTGCCGCCGCTCGTGCCCTGGTCAGCCGCGCCGGACGCGCAGGTGTTCGACGCGATGGCGGCCCCGCTGTGCGATGCGTACATCGGATCGTGCCGGTGAGGCGGCCCGGCAGAACCCGCAGGTAGAGTGGTCGCCGTGGCAAGGGTGGTAGTGCATGTGATGCCGAAGGCCGAGATCCTCGACCCCCAGGGGCAGGCGATCGTCGGCGCGCTGGGTCGTCTCGGCTTCGGCGCGGTCTCAGATGTGCGGCAAGGCAAGCGGTTTGAGCTTGAAGTCGATGACAGCATCGACGACGACACGCTCGCCGAGATCGCCGAGTCGCTGTTGGCCAACACCGTCATCGAGGACTGGAGCGTGAGCCGGGAACCGGCGGGGGACGGGGCGTGACGGCCCGAGTGGGTGTGATCACCTTCCCCGGCACGCTCGACGACGTCGACGCGGCACGGGCGGTCCGGCTCGCCGGTGCGGAGTCCGTGAGTCTCTGGCACGCCGACGCCGACCTCAAGAAGGTGGACGCCGTGGTGGTGCCCGGAGGCTTCTCCTACGGCGACTATCTGCGGACCGGTGCGATCGCGAAGTTCGCGCCCGTGATGGGTGAGGTCGTCCGCGCCGCGGCGCAGGGTCTCCCGGTATTGGGTATTTGCAACGGATTTCAGATCTTGTGCGAGGCCGGGTTGCTTCCCGGTGCGCTGACCCGCAACGCCGGTCTGCATTTCGTGTGCCGCGACCTCTGGCTCGAGGTGGCATCGAATACGACGGCGTGGACGTCGCGGTACGAGCTGGGTGCCGACCTGCTGGTGCCGCTGAAGTCGGGGGAGGGCCGATACGTTGCCAGCGAGGACGTGCTCGACAAGCTCGAGGGCGAGGGTCGGGTCGTCTTCCGCTACCGCGAGAACCCGAATGGTTCGATGCGCAACATCGCCGGGATCGCGTCGGCCAACGGCCGGGTCGTCGGTCTGATGCCGCACCCTGAACACGCCACCGAGGCGCTGACCGGCCCGTCCGACGACGGTCTCGGCCTGTTCTACTCCGCTCTGGACCAGGTGTTGGCCGCGTAGCGGCCTGCTGAAACTGGTGCGCTGACGGTCCGGTGACCGGTGTTACCTTCAAGAACGTGTTAGTCGATCCTGAAGTATTGCGCGCGTTTGCTGCGCAGGTGAATACGGAGTCTGGCGCCATATTGACCACCGACGTCGGACACAAGGCGACGACGGCTGCCGACGGGCTTGGAGGGTCCTCCACGCAATGGGCCATGCGCCTCGTGGGTGAGCACGTCGCGCAGCAGGCCAACGACATCGCGACGAACATCACGAAGATGGGTGCGGCGGTTCGTGGCGCCGGCGACTTGTACGAGGTGGAAGACAGCGCCCTCGCTGGCGCGTTCGACGGGCTGTTCTGACCCGTGCTCCCGTCACGATCGCAGCTGCAGAGCTGGAATCCCGACGCGGCTGAGCATGGCTCATCGGCACTCAGCGACGCGGGCCTCGCGGTGTACAGCGCGGTGCGCAACCTGGACGACGGCTGCGACCGCATGTCCGAGGTCCGCGCATGGGTCGGGCCCGCGCATGCCGCCGCGGCGGCGATGTTTCACCGTGCAACGGATGCCAGTTCGACGTTCAGCCATTACACCGAAGGCGTTGCGGCCGCGCTGTCGAAGGGCGCGGTCGCAATCAGCGCCGCTCGTACCGCGCTGCTGAATCACGCCGACGAAGTCGATCGTGGCGAACTCTGTGTCAACGACATCTGGGTGGTGCTCATCAAACCGGCCCGCGTGTCGGCGGAGAAGGCGGCCAGCCTGCAGGCTGCGGCCAAGACCGAGCAGGCCGAGATCAATCGATTGCTGAATGCCGTCGGCGACGCCGACCACTCCACTGCGGCCCAGGTGCATTCCGCTGCAGAGAATTTCGGATTCTCGGTGCCAAGTCCCGATGATCTTGGCAGCCTGTTCCCCGGCACAGGTACGGTCCCTCCCAGTGACCGAGTTCCCAACCCGACGGATCTCAACGGCCTGATGCAGCAGGATCTCTTCCGCGACAACGACACCGCGCAGACCGTTCGGGAGAGCAAGGAGTGGGTCACTGACGACGGTCAGGTGCGTAGGACGCTGCTGATGATGGACGGCGGCAGGCATGAAATCCACGAGTGGAACGAAGCGCTGCCGTGCGTCGAGGACACCTACTACGACAAGAACGGACACGAGGTGTCGAGCACGTTCTCGCAAGACAAGACGAACTATGACGGAACAATGTTCACGTCCATCAGATTCGCCAACGGCACTGAGATCACGATGACGCGGACCGCGGACGGCAAGTGCACCGGCGGTGTGACGACGGCCGATGGCCGCCACGGCGTCCTGCCCGACGAGTTCTTCGCCCACCCGGCGCTGACGACCGTCGGCGGAGCATTCACCGGTCTCGAGCTGCAGGCCGAACGCGGAATTCCGATGCTCTCACCGCAATCCGTGGAGAACCTGGGCAAGGTCGGCAAGTACGGCGGCCCGACGCTCGGGGTGGCGATGGCGCTGTATGACACGGTGACAGCAAAGACGTTCGAAGACGCCTGCGTCGCTGCGATTTCGGGTGGTGCCGGAGTTGCGGGCGGAATGGCGACCGGGGCGCTGGCGGCGGGACTGGTGAGCGGGACCGCCGGCCCGCAGTTTGCACCCTGGGCTGCTGCCGGCGGCGACATAGTCGGCGGATGGACGTTCGGTTATCTCGGCGGCGTCATCGGCAATATCGTGTGCCGCTGATGAAGCTTTCGACCGCAATCCTGGGTGGGCTGTTCTTCGGTGGGTTCGGCGTCTTCAGCACAGCGTGGACCGTGCTTTTCGTTCTCCGCGGCGAGGTACTCAATGCATTTGTGACGCTGGGAGTCTCGGCGTTCTGCTTCGGCTTGATAATTCCGATGTTCGCGGTTGTTCCCGGAAACGTGGCACCACGGGTCGACGTCGATGACGCAGGAACCACCTTCCGGCCCGACCGCGCAGTTGACCTCCCCATTCAGATCGGGTTCGGACTCGCCGTTATCGCCAGTGCGATTTACACGATTTTCGCGCCCGCCGGGATGGTGACCATTCCGGTACCGGCGGCCATGCGGTACTCGCTTCCGTTCACCTCTGGCGTGCTGTTGTTGATCGCAGCGCCGCACGTGTGGCGAAACCTGCGGCGCGGCTGCACGAAGTATCTGCGTCTGACACCCGCAGGATTCGTTCTGGAGGAGGGCTGGCGGTCCGAGTCCGGCGACTGGCTTCAGGTGAAGGACGTGACAGATCAGATTCCTGGCGGAAAGAAGTCCACGTCGGGTCCCATAGTGTTCGTGATGTCCGACGACAGCACGCCGACGATTGCGGCCGGTGGGATGACGCCGGACGGCACGGCATTGCGAGAACTGATCCGGTTCTATTGGGAGCATCCAGAATCGCGCGATGAACTCACCGACGGCCGAGCGGTCGAGCGTCTCGCGCGGAGCCTGGCCTAGCTACTTCGTCAGCGCCACAGACGCTTCTGCGGTGTAGCAGAGGAATGTCAGCGTCTCCTGCAGATACAGCTCGACGGATTCCGCGTTGTGCGACAGGTAGCCGATGCAAACGTCGGTCCCCAGCTGCAGGTCGAAATCGCCACCGCGCGTCGACAATACAAACGCGCCATCGATGGCGGGCGCCCAGATGATCTCGCCGTCCACCAGCCGGTTGAGGTGCTCGCGAATCGGATAGCCGTGCTCGGTCGTCTCGCTGACCTCGGTGTAGACGTCGGCCGACAGCAGCACCGAATACGGCCCGTCGACGCCG
Source organism: Mycobacterium sp. 29Ha (assembly GCF_032883055.1). Classification (NCBI taxonomy): domain Bacteria; kingdom Bacillati; phylum Actinomycetota; class Actinomycetes; order Mycobacteriales; family Mycobacteriaceae; genus Mycobacterium; species Mycobacterium sp. 29Ha. Next base: position 106,930 of record NZ_JAMQTI010000007.1, on the reverse strand, counting down.
GCCAGCCGCAGCTCGGTCAGCGCCTGGGAAATGACGTCCGGGATCTCGCGGACGTCGCTCGGCAGCGCCAGCGCAGGATTGTTGCTGCAGGCCCTGATTCCCTCGATGGACGCTGCCCCGTAACCCTCGAAGATCGCCCGGTCCTCGACGAAGGCCAGTCTCTTCGCAGCCTCCTTGACCGGATCCCAATCCGAGTCCTGCGAGCCACGCTCGACATCGTCGATCGCGTTGCGGCTCAACGTGAACGGCACCCGCAGGCGCACCAGCGGCTTGCTCTCCCGCAGGTGCGCCACCACTCCCTCGCCCGGCGGGGACACATCGCGGAGGTGGCCGGTGCTGACCGCCGCCGTCACCGGGCCTCCCGGCTCGCTGACATCGACGACGCGCCGTCCGGCGACATGCCGTTTGAACGTTCGCGTCGCCTCCAGCTCGATTTCGTCCCAGGCGGCGTCGGTGACGGGAGCGAGTTCGCGATACAGGTTGTTCATCAACGGGTTCCTTTCAGGCTTCCGATGCCCAACGAGCCGTCCCTGACGGGCACGCCGGCAGCGGCGGGCACGTCTTGTGATGCCTCCGAAGCCGGAAGCGGAGGAGGGTCATTGAGAAAATCGACGATCGGCGTGAAGAACTTCCCACCGGTGATGGCGGTGGAGAACTCCAGGATGTGATCGGTGTTGCCCGGCGGATCACCGAGGAACATGTTGGAAAGCATCTGCTCGGTCACCGCGGCCGTTCGCGAGTAACCGATGAAGTACGTACCGTACTGGTCTTTTCCGATCTCACCGAACGGCATGTTGTGACGCACGATCTTCAGTTCGGTGCCGTCCTCGCCCTCGATGACATTCAGTGCAATGTGCGAGTTCGAGGGCTTGACGTCGTCGGCCATCTCGATGTCCTCGAGCTTGCTGCGTCCGATCACCAGTTCCTGCTCGGTGACCGACAACGAATCCCACGACGACATGTCGTGTACGTACTTCTGCACGTGCACATAGCAGCCGCCGGCGAAATCGGGATCCTCGTCGCCGATCTCGGTGGCGGACACCGCAAGTGGACCCTCGGGGTTCTCGGTGCCGTCGACGAAGCCAAGTAGATCGCGGTTGTCGAAGAAGCGGAATCCGTGCGTCTCGTCGACGACGGCGACAGCGCCCAACGCCTTGACGATCCGGCCCGCCAACTCGAAACACATGTCCATCGACATGGCCTTGATGTGCAACAGCAGGTCCCCTGGCGTTGACGGCGCGTGATGACGTGGGCCGGACAACTCGATGAAGGGGGTCAACTCCGCGGGCCGCGGCCCCGAGAAGAGCCGGTCCCAAGCGTGCGAGCCGATCGACGTCACCACCGACAGGTGCTTGTCGGGGTCGCGGAAACCGACCGCACGCACCAGCCCGGCGATATCTGCGAGCCCGTCGTGCACGGCCGCCTCGCCGCCGTCGTCGATGGTCAACACCAGGAAGATGGCCGCAGGTGTGAGTGGCGCCGTGACCGGCTGCGGCAGTGGTGCGGGCACCTTAGGAACCCTAATTCAAGATCGGCGGCGATGATCGGAGAAGATGAACAACCATGTCGGCAAGTCCGCAGGGCCTGTGTGAGTTCATCGACGCTTCGCCGTCGCCGTCCCATGTCTGCGAGACGGCGGCCGACCGATTGCGCGCCGCCGGCTTCGCCGAGCTGGACGAAGGCGATGCCTGGCAAGCCGAGGGCCGGTTCTTCACACTGCGGGCGGGTTCGTTGGTCGCCTGGAAGGCCGAGAACGGCCCGTCGGCGCCGTTCCGGATCGTCGGCGGCCACACCGACAGCCCGAATCTGCGCGTCAAACAGCATCCCGACCGCTTCGTCTCGGGCTGGCAGGTCGTCGCGCTGCAGCCGTACGGCGGGGCGTGGCTCAACTCGTGGCTGGACCGTGACCTCGGCATCAGCGGACGGCTGTCCGTCCGCGCCGGCGACGCGATCGAGCATCACCTGATCCGCATCGACGAGCCCATCTTGCGCGTACCGCAGCTGGCCATCCATCTCGCCGAGGACCGCAAATCGGTGTCGCTGGACCCACAACGTCACGTCAACGCCGTGTGGGGCGTCGGCAGTGGGACCCGGTCCTTCCTCGGCTACGTCGCCGACCGCGCCGGCGTCGCCGTGTCCGACGTCCTTGGCGCGGACCTGATGACCCACGACCTCACCCCGTCGACCCTCGCCGGTGCCGGAAACGAACTTCTCAGCGCGCCGCGGCTGGACAACCAGGCGACCTGCTACGCCGGTCTCGAGGGCTTCCTCGCGGCCGAGCCGCGCGGCCACGTGCCCGTGCTGGCGCTGTTCGATCACGAAGAGGTCGGCTCGCAGTCCGACCACGGTGCCCAATCCGAGCTGCTGCTCACCGTGTTGGAACGCATCACGCTGGCCGCCGGTGGTGGTCGCGAGGAATTCCTGCGCCGGATGCCGGACTCCGTGGTGGCGTCGGGCGACATGGCCCATGCCACGCACCCGAACTACCCCGAACGTCACGAACCCGGCCACCTCATCGAGGTCAACGCGGGACCCGTCCTCAAGGTGCAGCCGAACCTGCGCTACGCGACCGACGGGCGGACCGCGGCGGCGTTCGCACTCGCGTGCGCTCAGGCCGATGTGCCGTTGCAGCGCTACGAACATCGAGCCGATCTGCCGTGCGGTTCCACGATCGGACCGATGACGTCGGCGCGCACCGGCATCCCGACAGTCGACGTGGGTGCCGCGCAGTTGGCCATGCATTCGGCACGTGAAGTGATGGGCGCCCACGACGTCGCGGCGTACGCCGCTGCGCTGCAAGCGTTTTTGTCGCCGGGCTGACCATTCGCGTCATGTCATAGCGGGTGGGCCGATCGCAATGTCACCCTGACGGCCGCTCCGTGCATATATATCCATGCCGGCGCCGTCAGGCTGACGTTGCCATCTTCGGAACCTACTCAGCCGCCACCAGGTCGTAGCGGATGACGTTCTCCACGACCACGCCGTCGCGGGCGCGGACCCGGTCCAGCCCGCGGATCGCGATCGGACCCTCGGGCCCGGTGCCCTTGCCGACGTAGTGCAGGTACACCAGCTGCTCGCCGGGGGCGCCGCCGTCGACGGTCGCGCTGTCCAGCAGCTCCAGCCGCAGGTCGGGTACGGCGGTGATGAGCTCGACGATCTTCGAGGTGTAGGCCTCGCGACCGTGCACCGGCTTCGGCTCCCCCTGCCAGTAGCCGACGATGTCGTCGGCCAGGATGTCGCCGATGCGCGATTCGTCGGGTGCCGCCCAGAACGCGGCCCACATCTCGGAACTGAACTTCGGTTGGGTTTGGGTCTCGGTCATGGACCAAGCGTGCGGCCGAACGCGGCGCCGCTCAATTACGCCAGACGTAAGCGCCCTTGTCGCCCGGCTGCTCTAGGGTCAGCCCCATGGCACTCACGGTGGAGATGATCACGTTCGACTGCGCCGACCCTGACGCCCTCGCCGACTGGTGGGCGCGCGCCGCGGGAGGCGACGTAAATGCCGTTGCACCAGGTGAATTCGTCATGGTCACCCACGAAGGCCGGCCGGCTCTGGGCTTTCAGCGCGTGCCCGATCCGACACCGGGCAAGAACAAGGTCCACCTGGACTTCCACGCCGCCGACAAGGAGGCCGAGGTGGCGCGGCTGATCGGCCTGGGCGCGCGCGAGACGGCGCGGAACAGCTTCGGGCCGGAGTTCGATTGGGTCGTGATGGCCGACCCCGAAGGCAACGCCTTCTGCGTCGCGGGCGGCTGACGGCGTTTCCGCCGGCTCGCAAACTAGACTGGCCGGGTGACGTCGGAGCTAACCCACGGCTTGAATCTTGTAGACACCGTCGACCACGCCACCGCCACACCCGACCAGCCCCAGCCGCACCGCGAGCTGGGCCTCAAGGACGACGAGTACCAGCGGATCCGCGAGATCCTCGGCCGTCGGCCCACTGACGCTGAGCTGGCGATGTACTCGGTGATGTGGAGCGAACACTGCTCCTACAAGTCGTCGAAGGTGCACCTGCGCTATTTCGGTGAGACGACCACCGAGGCGATGCGTGCCGGATTGCTCGCCGGCATCGGCGAGAACGCCGGCGTCGTGGACATCGGCGACGGGTGGGCGGCCACATTCAAGGTGGAGTCCCACAACCACCCGTCCTACATCGAGCCCTATCAGGGCGCGGCCACCGGGGTCGGCGGCATCGTGCGCGACATCATGGCCATGGGCGCGCGCCCGGTGGCGGTGATGGACCAGCTGCGATTCGGCGCGGCCGACGCGATGGACACCCGCCGCGTCGTCGATGGGGTCGTGCGCGGCATCGGCGGGTACGGCAACTCGCTGGGCCTGCCGAACATCGGCGGTGAGACCGTGTTCGACGCCTCCTACGCGGGCAACCCGTTGGTGAACGCCCTGTGCGTGGGGGTGCTCCGGAAGGAGGACCTGCATCTGGCGTTCGCCTCGGGGACCGGCAACAAGATCATCCTGTTCGGTGCGCGCACCGGGCTCGACGGCATCGGCGGCGTGTCCGTGCTGGCGTCGGACACGTTCGGCGGCGACGAGAGCGGCGCGGCGGGGCGCAAGAAGCTGCCCTCGGTGCAGGTGGGCGATCCATTCATGGAAAAGGTCCTCATCGAGTGTTGCCTCGAGTTGTACGCCGCCGATCTAGTGGTCGGCATCCAGGACTTAGGTGGCGCCGGATTGTCCTGTGCCACATCGGAACTCGCATCAGCCGGTGACGGCGGTATGCGGATCGAACTGGACACCGTCCCGCTGCGCGCGGCGAACATGACACCCGCGGAGATCCTGTCGAGCGAGTCCCAGGAGCGGATGTGCGCGGTTGTCACACCCGAAAACGTCGACGCGTTCATGGCGGTCTGCCGCAAGTGGGACGTGCTGGCGACCGTCATCGGTGAAGTCACCGACGGGGACCGCCTCGAAATCACCTGGCACGGCGAAACCGTGGTCGACGTCCCGCCGCGCACGGTCGCCCACGAGGGACCTGTCTACGAGCGCCCCGTCGAGCGTCCCCGCACCCAGGACGCGCTGAACGCCGACACCTCTGCGAAACTGCCACGGCCGACCACCGGCGACGAGCTGCGCGCGACGCTCTTCGCGATGCTTGGCAGTCCGCATCTGTGCAGCCGGGCCTACATCACCGAGCAGTACGACCGCTACGTTCGCGGCAACACCGTCCTCGCCGAGAACGCCGACGGCGGAGTGCTGCGCGTCGACGAGGCATCCGGCCGCGGCATCGCGATCTCGACCGACGCGTCGGGCCGTTACACCGCGCTCGACCCGTACACCGGCGCGCAACTCGCGCTGGCCGAGGCGTACCGCAACGTCGCGGTCACCGGCGCCACACCGGTGGCGGTCACCAACTGCCTCAACTTCGGCTCCCCGGAGGATCCGGGAGTCATGTGGCAGTTCAGCCAGGCAGTCCGCGGACTCGCCGATGGCGCTGCGAAGCTGGGCATTCCGGTCACCGGCGGCAACGTCAGCTTCTACAACCAGACCGGGACCACGGCAATCCTGCCGACCCCGGTTGTCGGTGTGCTCGGCGTCATCGACGACGTAAAGCGTCGCATCCCGACCGGACTAGGCACCGAACCCGGCGAAACCCTGATCCTGCTCGGCGACACCCGCGACGAGTTCGACGGCTCGATCTGGGCGCAGGTCACCGGCGACCACCTGGGCGGGCTGCCGCCGAAGGTCGACCTGGACCGGGAGATGCTGCTGGCCGACGTGCTGGCCGCGGCATCGCGTGACGGGCTGGTGTCGGCAGCGCACGATCTGTCCGAGGGCGGGCTCATCCAGGCCGTCGTCGAGGCCGCGCTGACCGGCGAAACCGGTTGCCGCATCGTCGTTCCCGAGGACTTTCAGGAAGGCGCAGGTCCCTTCACATTCCTCTTCTCAGAGTCGACGGGCCGGGTGCTGGTGGCCGTGCCGCGGACCGAGGAGAGCCGGTTCGTGGCCATGTGTGAGGCGCGCGGACTACCGGCCACCCGCATCGGCGTCGTGGACCCCGGACCCCGCGCGGGAGAGGCAGCTGTCGAGGTGCAGGGCCTGTTCACCGCCAGTCTGGAGGACCTGCGAAGCACGTCGGAGGGCGTGCTTCCCGGGTTGTTCGGGTGATTGCGCAGACCCGCGAACGACACCCCTTCTATGTCTGGGCATGGCGCCTGGTCCGGCTCGACTTCGTCGGAATCGCTTTTGGTGCACTGTTTTTCTGTCTGTCCCTGACGCCCTCGCTGTTGCCGAGAGACTGGCTGTTCCAGGGTCTCATCGGCGGGCTGAATGCGGCCATCGGCTACGGCATCGGCGTATTCGGCTGGAGGTTGTTCCGCCGCTTCGTGATTCGCCGACGCAAGGGTTGGCCGCCGCCCAAGCGGGTGCAGTACGTGTTCAAGACCGCGACGGTGGTGCTGGCGATCGCGGCGAGTGTACTGATGCTGATCCCGGCCGCCCAGTGGCAGCGCCAGGTGTCGGCGGTGGTGGGTATCGAAGGGCCGACGACGCTCGGATACCTGCGGACACTGATCATCGCGGTGCTTGCAGGCGGTGCGTGCGTGGGCGCCACCCGGGTGCTGATCGACGTGATCAAATCGATGGCGCGGTTCTTCATCCGGCGCTGGCGACTCAACGACGAGGTGGCCTTGTTCATCGGTACCGTGATCGTCGTCGTGCTGACGATCACGCTGATCAACGGTGTCCTCGTGCGTGGGTTTCTCACCGCGTCGAACCAGGTGTTCCAGCCGCAGAACTTCACCACGCGGCCCGGGATTGTTCAGCCGCTGGAACCCGAAAAGTCGGGCAGCCCAGACTCTTTCGCGCCATGGGACACCCTCGGGTATCAGGGCCGCAACTTCGTCGCGACCGGACCCGACGCCGCCGAGCTGACCGAACTCAACGGTCGGCCGGCCAAGGAGCCCATCCGCGCCTACGTCGGCCTGCAGACCGCCGACACCGACGAACAGCGAATGGCGGTGTTGCTCAGCGAACTGGAGCGCACCGGAGCGTTCGAGCGCAAGCTGCTGGTGATCATCCCGACCACCGGCACCGGGTGGATCAACCCGGTCGCCGCACGGTCGTTGGAAATGATGTACAACGGCGACACTGCGCTGGTCGGCTCGCAGTATTCGTATCTGCCGAGCTGGATCTCGTTCCTGGGCGACCAGCAGAAGTCCATGGAATCCGGCCGCATGATGATCGGCGCCATTCACGAACGCTGGGCGAAGCTGCCACCGGACCGGAGGCCGAAGCTTGTGCTCTACGGCGAAAGCCTCGGCTCGATGGCCGGCCAGGGCGCGTTCGCGTGGTTACCCGACATCGCCGAAATGGGCTTCTCGTCGGTGCTGTGGGTCGGCCCGCCGAACGCGAGTCCGCTGTGGAGCGCGATCACCGAGCGCCGCGATCCGGGTACCCCGGAGGTCCGGCCGCGCTACGACAACGGCCGGACAGTACGGTTCTCCGAGGCCACCGATGCCCAACAGATCGCCACTGAAGGGGAAAAACCCTGGGAGGGAACGCGTGTGCTGTTCATGCAGCACCCGTCGGATCCAGTCGTGTGGTGGTCGGAGGATCTCCTTTTCAGCAGGCCCGACTGGCTGCGGGAACCCCCGGGCCGTGACCGCACGGCGTCGATGCGGTGGTATCCGATCATCACGTTCTGGCAGGTCGCCGTCGACATGACCAACGCCGGATCGGTCCCGGCCGGGCACGGGCACAACTACGGCGACTTTGTGCTCGACGGCTGGGCTGCCGTCGCGCCGCCGGACGGCTGGACACGAGAGGACACCCAGCGGATTCGCATCGCACTCCAGAAGACCGAAGCCGAAGACGGTCCCGAATACTAGTGCGCACCAGGCAACGTTCGGCGGTAGAAGCGCTGGGCCTGGCGGCCCTCCTCGTGGGGTGGAGCCTGGTGGCGCCGCGGTTGCCGTCGCGCTGGCACCCCGCCGCGCACGCCCTCGTCGGCGCCGCACTGGTCGCCCTGACGCGCGCGCCCGTCGGCTTCCGGCATCCGGGCTCGGGTCTGCGGTTCGGCCTCGGCGCTGCCGCCCCTGTCGTGCTCGGTGTCGCGGCGGCGACGGCGTTGCCGCGGGTGCGGCAGGAGATGGCCGACCGGGACCTGCCCGACGGTGCGCTCCGTTGGCTCCTGCTCGGTATCCCGTTGGGCACGGTGTGGTCGGAGGAGGCTGCCTTCCGCGGTGCGCTGGGCACCGTCGCCGCGCAGGCGTTCGGGACCACCGGCGGCCGGTTCCTGCAGGCCGCGACCTTCGGGTTCTCGCACATCGCCGATGCCCGCAGGACCGGAGAGCCCGTCGTTCCCACCGTGCTGGTCACCGGACTGGCCGGCTGGGTGTTCGGCTGGCTGTACGAGCGCTCGGGCAGCCTGATCGGCCCGATGCTGGCGCATCTGGCGATCAACGAGTCTGGTGCGGTCGCGGCACTGACAGTGCAAAACAGCCGTGCACGTGGGATTTCTCTGTGATAGTGACCTATGGCCATCACCCGGGCCGCAGTTGTCGCCGCAGTCGGCATCGTCGCCGGCTCAGCGTTCGCGGTCTGCTCATCGCCGGTCGCCGCGGCGACTCCGTTGACCGACGGCCTGTACCGGCTGAGCTTCGCGGGCACCGAACCGAGTGACTTCGACTATCCGGAGCCACGCGGTCCGTACACCTGGCTGTTGGCAATTCGCTCAGCCTGTCCGCCCGCCGGCTGCGTCGCGACGGCGACCAATGTCGGCGGCGTATCGACAACCTACGTCTTCCGCGAAAGCGGTGGCCGGTACATCTCCAGCCAGACACAAGGTTTCGCGTGCGAGGGCAAGAAGACCGCAGGCACTTCGACGATGTCGTTCTCCGCGTCGGGGACTTCGCTGACCGGTGAGCTGGTCGAGTCGGCATCGCCGTGTCAGCCGATCTCGCGGTCGTTCACCGCGGTCCGCGAGGGTGACCTGCCGTCAGGCGTGACCGTGGCGGACCCCAATTCCGCCTGACCCGAATCGAATTGCGTATCGTCTGCCCATGACAGACAGATCCGCATCCCGCACCTTCGTCGTCACCGGCGCCGCGTCAGGCATCGGCCTGGCCACCGCTCGGCGGCTGCTGGCCGAGGGCGGCACCGTCGTCGGCACCGACCTGGCCGCCCCCACCGAGGAGCTGGGCGCCCGTTTCACCTTCGTCGCAGCCGACGTCGCCGACGAAGCGGCGGTCGCCGAGGTGTTCGCCGCGGTTCCCGGCCGCGTCGACGGCGTGGTCCACTCCGGAGGTGTTGCGGGCGGAGGACCGGTACACCTGCTCCCCAAAGAGGAGTGGGAGCGGGTGATCTCGATCAACCTCACCGGCACGTTCCTGGTCGCAAAGGCCGCACTGGCCAAGATGATCGAGCAGCCGAGGGTCGACGGTGAGCGTGGTTCGATCGTGACGCTCGCCAGCGTCGAGGGCCTCGAAGGCACTGCCGGTGGTAGTGCCTACAACGCGTCCAAGGGCGGCGTCGTCCTTCTGACGAAGAACATCGCACTGGACTACGGCCCCAGCGGCATCCGCGCCAACGCCATCTGCCCCGGCTTCATCGACACCCCGATGCTCAACGCCGTGATGGGTCTCGAGGGCATGGAGGGCCCGTTGCAGTCGATCACCAACGAGCACGCACTGCAGCGCAGGGGCCGACCCGATGAGATCGCCGCGATGGCGGCCTTTTTGGTGTCAATCGATGCCTCGTTCGTCACCGGGCAGGCGATCGCGGTCGACGGCGGTTACACCGCGGGCCGCGATCACGGCGTCGTCAAGATGTTCGGCTTTCCCGACTGAGCCGCTACACGTCCCGGATATCCGCGGTCAGTTGGTGCGGCTCGGTGTCCTGATCGTCGATGCCGAAACTGATTATCCGCGTTGGGGTGACGCGGATGATCGCCGTATCCAGATGGTCGCCCGCCGCACCCTGCGAGGGGGCGATCACGGCCTGTTCGGCGGTGCCGCGAATCTCGAGGCAACGCACCCGCCACGGCTCGCGTGACGCGATGTCGTCGACGACGAACGCAACCCGGTCGTTGTGCGCGATGTTGCGATACTTTTGGCTCTTGGACATCTGATAACCGGCGATGTCGATCGTCCCGAGCTGCTCGTTGAAGGTGAATCCGACCGGACTGTTCTGCGGTGTCCCATCGCGCTGGATGGTGGCCAACCGACCCAGGTCGGCCCGCCGAAGATATTCGATCTCATGTGATTTGAACGTCATGCCTGCGAACGTAAAACCTCAACAATTGTTGATGTCAACGCTCACGGATTGATGGTCAGCTCGCCGACCTGCCTGCCCCACACGTAGTCGATCAGGATCGGCTGCCCGAGTTCTGCGTGATTGTAGGGGGCGATGCTGGCGCCGGTGTCCATCACCAGATACGGCGCGGGCCACAACTCACGGGAGATCTTCTGCCAGCAGCCCGGACGACCCTCCGGGCCGCCCCTGGCGTTCACCCGCGGCAGGTTGTCGGGGTAGATGTACGGGTTGCCCGCACCGGCGAACGTCCCCGAGGACGTCGAAAGCGAGTAGCCGTTCCCGCCGAGAGTCTCGGCGACCTTCTCCTCGATCTCGGCGAAGTTCCGCAGCGTGCACAACAGCTGGGGGCTGTAGTAGTCGAACAGTTTGGACGTGGGGATCAGATCCGCGGCGCCGCGCACGAAGTACGGTCCGCCGCGATTCAGACTGTCGGCAGCCGGGTCGGCGAAGCCCAGCGCGGCCATCAACGCCGCGTCGATGTCATCCCACTGCGCGTTGAACGTGCGCGCGGTGGTGACCGCGTTCTGCAGGCCGTCCCACAGATCCGGTGACGCATCGGCGTACACGTCGACCAGACCCGCCACCAACCTGGTGTCCTCGCGGATCTGCGGCATTCGCGCATTGAGGTCGTCGAGGATGGTGTTGCCGTTCGACAGCGACTCGCCGAACCGGTCACCCAGGCCCGTCACCGCCTCGGCCGTGGCGGTCAGTGTCTGGTTCAGCTTGACCGGGTCGACCTGCTCGGCAAGTGACAGCACCGTCTCGAACAGGGTGTTGAACTCGGTGCTCACCGAGGACACCTCGATCACGTCTCTGCTCGAAACACGTTCTGCAGAAGGATCTTCCGGTGATCTGAACGACACGTACTTGTTGCCGAACACGGTGGTGGCCTGCACGTCGGCGATCACATTCGACGGAATGAGCTCGATGTATTCGGGGTCGACGTCGAGGGACAGTTGCGCTTTCGCGGTGCCATCCACCTCGACGGTGCCGATGCGCGCGACGCGACCGATCTCCACGCCGTTATAGGTCACCTTCGCGCCGGGTTCGACGACCAGGCCAGAGCGCGACGAGACCAACGTGAGTGGTGTGGACGGGATGAAGTCGCCCCGGAACTGCATGTAGAGCAGGCTCGCCGCGACCGCGGCGATCACCACCAAGACCGCGCCCGCCGTCCGGTAGGGCGGATTGTGGCGGTCGACAAACACTTTGAGAATCTAAAGTATGTCCACCTCTCGTAGGGCCGATCCGGCAATGACGCGTGCTGCGGTTTCGGCCGTCGCCGCGTGGCTGCGCGACGATGGCGAACCCACTCCTACGCGCGCCGAACTCGCCGAGGCGGTGCGATTGACGGCTCGCACGCTCGCCGCACTCGCGCCGGGGAACAGCGTCGAGGTCCGTGTCCCGCCATTTGTTGCGGTGCAATGTATTTCAGGGCCGGCGCACAGGCGAGGGAATCCGCCCAACGTGGTGGAGACCGACCCGCGAACGTGGCTGTTGCTCGCGACGGGCCTCCTGGACGTGGCGGACGCCACCGCGGGCGGGTTGTTGACGTCGTCCGGGGCGCGCGCCGGCGAGGTCGCCGGGTGGCTGCCGTTGGTCCGCCTCGACGGTTAGCTTCGCCACACGTCCGCCTGAGCCGATGCTCAGGCCCGCGCCGCCGTCGCACGTCCGTGACCAGGTGGTTCGCCGAATGTGGGTGATAGGCGAGGAATTTCTGGACCCGCAGAAGTCGTTCTTTTTTGTGCGCGACATCGTCGGGGTCTTCCGTGATTGACCGGTGATGACCGTAGACTGAACTCGTCTACCCACACCGCCCTGGGAGCAGCCATATCGTGACCGGCCCGCAGACCGATCAAGAACCCCGCGAGGAATGTGGCGTATTCGGCGTCTGGGCGCCGGGTGAAGAAGTCGCCAAACTCACCTACTACGGCCTCTACGCGCTGCAGCACCGCGGCCAGGAGGCCGCAGGCATCGCCGTCGCCGACGGCTCCCAGGTGCTGGTATTCAAGGATTTGGGCCTGGTCAGCCAGGTCTTCGACGAGCAGACGCTGGCGGCCATGGAAGGCCATGTCGCCGTCGGGCACTGCCGATACTCGACCAGCGGATCCACCACTTGGGAGAATGCCCAGCCGGTGTTCCGCAACACCGCAGCCGGCACGGGCGTCGCGCTCGGCCACAACGGCAACCTGGTCAATGCCGCCGACCTGGCCACCCGGGCCCGCGAGGCGGGTCTACTCGGCACCCGCGGCGCCCCGGCGGCCACCACCGACTCCGACATTCTCGGCGCACTGCTGGCCCACGGCGCCGCCGACGCGACGCTGGAACAGGCCGCCCTCGAACTGCTGCCCACCGTGCGCGGCGCGTTCTGTCTCACCTTCATGGACGAGAACACCCTCTATGCGGCCCGCGACCCCTACGGCGTGCGGCCGCTTTCGTTGGGGCGGCTGGACCGCGGCTGGGTCGTGGCCTCCGAGACGGCGGCGCTCGACATCGTCGGCGCCTCGTTCGTCCGCGACATCGAGCCCGGCGAGTTGCTGGCCATCGACGCCGACGGCGTGCGCTCGACGCGCTTCGCCAACCCCGAGCCAAAGGGTTGTGTCTTCGAGTACGTGTACCTGGCCCGACCAGACAGCAACATCGCGGGCCGCTCGGTGCACGCCGCCCGCGTCGATATCGGCCGCCGGCTGGCCCGTGAGATGCCCGTCGAAGCCGACCTGGTGATCGGCGTGCCGGAATCGGGCACCCCGGCGGCCGTCGGTTACGCGCAGGAGTCCGGCATTCCGTACGGACAGGGCCTGATGAAGAACGCTTACGTCGGGCGCACGTTCATCCAGCCGTCGCAGACCATCCGCCAGCTCGGTATCCGCCTCAAGCTCAATCCGCTCAAGGAAGTGATCCGCGGTAAGCGGCTGATCGTCGTCGACGACTCCATCGTCCGCGGCAACACGCAGCGGGCGTTGATCCGCATGTTGCGTGAGGCCGGCGCCGTCGAGGTACACGTGCGCATCGCATCGCCGCCCGTGAAGTGGCCATGCTTCTACGGCATCGACTTCGCGACGCCTGCCGAGCTGATCGCCAACGCCGCGAGCACCGAAGGTGATGCCGACGAACTGCTCGAGGGTGTCCGCCATGCCATCGGCGCCGACACACTGGGCTACATCTCGCAGCGCGGCATGATCGCGGCCACCGAACAACCTGCGTCGCGGCTGTGCTCGGCGTGCTTCGACGGCAACTACCCGATCGAGTTGCCGGGCGAAACGGCGTTGGGCAAGAACGTCATCGAGCACATGCTGGCGACCGCGGCCCGCAGCGGAGTGCCGCTGCAGGCCGACAACGACAACGTCTCGGCGCTCAGGCGTCCTTGACGGCTCGGCCGTCGTGGCGTCCTTGAACGGCTCGGCCGTCGTGGCGTCCTTGAACGGCTCGGCCGTCGTGGCGTCCTTGACGGCTCGGCCGTCGTGCCGACCCTAACTGGGTACAGGCCTACGGCCGACGTGTGCCCAGTGCGGATCGCTCGGCAGCGGGCCATTTGTCAACGCTTTGACGACCGCGTCCCGGTAGGCGGTGAGACCGCCGCGTGGCGGTCCGATGACGGCGTCGATGTCGTGTTCACTCATGACGGCGTCGACCTCCAGCGATTCGATCAACGGCCGCGCGAGACCCGGCGGCATGGGCGTGACCAGACCGATCCACAGACTCGCGATCGTCGGAGTCAGGAACGGAATCGCGATGATGATCCGCGGCCGCAGACCGGCCACTTGCGCGTACACCTGCATGGCGTCGCCGTATTCGAGCGCGTCGGGGCCGCCGACATCCCAGGTGCGTGACTCGGGCAGATCGGCTGTGGCCGCCTCGGCGAGGTAGTAGAGGACGTCGTCGATCGCGATCGGCTGGATCTTGTTGTGCACCCACTTGGGCGTAGTCATCGCCGGCAGGCGGTGGATGAGATGGCGCATCATCTCGAACGACGCCGAGCCCGAACCGACGACGATCCCGGCCTGTAGCACGACCGTCTCGATGCCGGAGTCCAGCAGGATCTCACCGACAGCGACCCGTGACCGAAGGTGCGGTGACAACTCCGCGCCCGAGGGGTGCAGCCCGCCCAGGTACACAAACCGCTGTACGCCTGCCTGCTTCGCTGCGGCGACGACATTGCGGGCCGACTCGGCCTCCGCAGCCACGAAATCCTTCGATGTGCCCATCGAGTGGACCAGGTAATAGACGACATCAATGCCGTCGAACGCGTCGCGCAGCGAGTCGGCGTCACCGAGATCGCCGCGCGCGACCTCGATCCTGTCCCGCCACGGCCGGTCCGCCAGCTTGTCGGGCTGGCGGGCCAAGGCTCGCACGCCGTACCCGCGGTCGAGCAGTTCGGGCACCAACCGGCCACCGATGTAGCCGGTCGCACCTGTCACCAAGCAATGGGGCGTTTCAGCGGACACCTACGCCGGATCTCCGTTCTTGGCCTCGGGCAAACCTAAATTGGGCAGCCGGGCGGCGGCGGGACGTCGACGGACAGCGGGGTGCCCGCCGGCTGGATGTAGTCCACCCACAGCACCACGGGAAGGGGGCCAAGGTTGCGGCCGTTGTGGGCATGGTCCGGACCGGACCCTTCGGTCACCGGGGCGCCGGCCGGATCGACCACGTCCTTGCAGTCCGCCATGGTCCGCGTCAGAGTGCCTTCCTTGACGATGCCGAACACCCGGCCGTCGTGATAATGCCAGCCGGTACTGCCGCCGGGCTGGATGGTGATCCGGCGGGTGATGTAGTCGACGCCGTCGACCGTCGACTGATTGATGACCACCGAATCGACGTTGACCGCCGGGGTTGCGACGGCGGCCGGGGCCACCATGGCAGCGGCGGCCGTCAGAACCACGGGCAGAGCCGGCGTACACCAGCGAACAAGTTTCATGGTCGGTCACATTCCCATACTCGGCCCCCCGTCCGTGAGCGATCGGAGTGAATGCCGATCCGGGAGGACAATCAACCTCGCGCAGTCATCACCGGTAGCCTTGTGCGCGATGACCGAACGCGCCGAACCTGCCGGCATCTCCTACGCGTCGGCCGGGGTCGACATCGAAGCCGGTGACCGCGCCGTCGAACTTCTGAAACCGCTGGCCAAAAAGGCCACCAGACCTGAAGTGCGGGGCGGTCTCGGCGGTTTCGCGGGGCTCTTTGCGCTGCGCAGCTATCGGGAACCCTTGCTGGCGTCATCCACCGACGGTGTCGGTACCAAGCTTGCGGTCGCCCAGGCGATGGACAAGCACGACACCGTCGGCATCGACCTCGTCGCGATGGTCGTCGACGATCTCGTCGTCTGCGGCGCCGAACCGCTGTTTTTGCAGGACTACATCGCCGTCGGACGCACTGTTCCGGAACGGATCTCCGAGCTGGTCTCGGGCATCGCCAACGGCTGTGTGATGGCCGGTTGCGCCCTGCTGGGTGGGGAGACCGCCGAACATCCTGGCCTCATGGCGCCCGACCACTATGACATCTCGGCTACCGGTGTCGGCGTCGTGGAGGCCGACGACGTGCTGGGACCAGACCGGGTCAAGCCCGGCGACGTGCTCATTGGGATGTCCTCGACCGGCCTGCACTCCAACGGTTACTCACTGGCTAGAAAGGTCCTGCTGGAGATCGATCGGATGAACCTCGCCGGACACGTCGAGGAGTTCGGGCGCACGCTCGGCGAGGAACTACTCGAGCCGACTCGGATCTACGCCAAGGACTGCCTCGCGCTGATCGCCGAAACACAGGTCCGCACCTTCTGCCACGTGACCGGTGGCGGGCTGGCCGGCAACCTCGAGCGGGTCGTCCCGCCCGGGCTCACGGCCGAAATCGACCGTGGCACATGGACTCCCGCGCCTGTGTTCACAATGATCGCGCAGCGTGGCCGGGTTGAGCGGGTCGAGATGGAAAAGACGTTCAACCTCGGCGTCGGGATGGTCGCCGTCGTCGCGCCGGAGGACACCGATCGCGCGCTGGCTGTGCTGACGGCCCGGCATCTGAAGTGCTGGACGTTGGGCACCGTCACCAAGGGCGGTAAGGACAGCCCACGAGCCAAGCTCGTGGGCCAGCACCCGCGCTTCTAGGGCTTAACGACGCCAGTCATCATCGTCGGCCACGTCATCGTCGGCCAACCTGTCGGTGCCGTTGAGATCGTCGGCGCCCGCCAGTTCGCGCTGGAGGCGGTCGAAATCGGTCTGCGGTGAGCTGTATTTGAGCTCACGAGCAACCTTGGTCTGCTTTGCCTTTGCCCGGCCGCGGCCCATTGGGGGTACCCCCTCGCGC
The DNA here is from genome assembly GCF_032883055.1 of Mycobacterium sp. 29Ha. NCBI lineage: Bacteria > Bacillati > Actinomycetota > Actinomycetes > Mycobacteriales > Mycobacteriaceae > Mycobacterium > Mycobacterium sp. 29Ha. Next base: position 90,367 of record NZ_JAMQTI010000007.1, on the reverse strand, counting down.
AATAACGGAGCGGCCCAAATTTCAGGCGGCTCCGATCTGAGTGTGTTTTATCGTCCTGTCGACACTTTACCGTGCCGCGGTGCGGTGCGCTGGCAGGCCCGTCCGGAGGGACCCGAGCCCGCGAACCAGCGAAATATCGACACTCATCGCGGGCCGCCTCGCAGCTGTTCGACCGCGAGGCGTCCGGCGCCTGTCGCATCGGGTGGCGGCATCGAATCGGCGTCGATCACGGCGGCCACCGGCGATTCCCCGCCGATGGTCAACTCGGTCTCAGCCAACAGGCCCCGCTTGACCAATGCCAGGGCGATCGGCCCCTCGTCGACGTGATCGACCACGGTGCCGAGCCGGCCGACGGTCCGACCGCCGGCCAACACGGGATCCCCGGTCGCCGGCCTCTCGCCGGAGCCGTCGAGATGCACGAGCACCAGCATGCGTGGCGGTTTGCCCAGGTTGTGGACGCGAGCGACGGTCTCCTGGCCGCGGTAGCAGCCCTTGTCCAGGTGAACCGCCGAGCCGATCCAGCCGACCTCGTGCGGAATCGTGCGCTCGTCGGTGTCGACTCCCAGCCGTGGCCGCAACGCGGCGACGCGGTGCGCCTCATAGGCCCAGACACCCGCCGCGCGCACTCCGGCCGCAGCGAGCCGATCGTGCCATGCCGCGACCTGATCGCGGGGGACCACCAGATCCAGCTCCACATCCGGACCGCCCATCCTGCGCAGGAAACCACCCTCGGGAAGGGCCACCGCGGTCCTTTCGGCCGGTAGCGAAACCACGCCGAGGACGTCGAGCACCGGCGGATCCACCAGGCGCGGGCCGAGCAGCGAAAGTACCGCCAGATCAGCGGGTTCGACGACCACGTCGGCCCAGAACACCATTTTGCGCAGATAGGCGGTCAGGGGTTCGCCACGCCACGATTCGGTGTCGAGGTAGGTGACCCCATCGAGCTCGGTCTGGATCCAGTGATCTTCGACACGACCCTGGCCGTCGAGACTCAGATTCTCGGTCACGGTGCCATCGGCGAGGTCGGCGACGTGCTGCGTGGAGATGTTGTGCAGCCACGAGCTGCGCTCAGCGCCGGTCACGGTGATCACAGCTCGTTGTGAACGATCCACCAGGACCGCTGCATCGGCGGCCGACCGTTGTTCGCCGAGGGGATCGCCGTGATGCCAGACGGCTCCGGCGTCGGGCCCGGTGTCGGGGGCTGGCACAGCTGACATGCCTCAACCTTACGGCGCTACGCTTCTTGCCCATGGCGAGCCAACCTGCGGTCGTGGTCACGCTCGACGGTGAATTGCACGACCCGGCCGCCCCACTGCTGTACGCCGACGACCTGGCAGCCGTCCGCGGTGACGGCATCTTCGAGACGCTGTTGATCCGCGACGGCAGGCCGTGTCTGCTCGAAGCCCACCTGGCCCGGCTCGCGCAGTCGGCGGAGCTGATGGACCTTCCCGCACCGGAGTTGCCGCGGTGGCGTGCGGCCGTCGAAGTGGCGGTACGGCGGTGGCTCGCCGACGGCGCAGGCGAGGGCGTGCTGCGGCTCGTGTACAGCCGTGGGCGCGAAAGCGGTTCACCGCCAGTTGGAGCCGCAGGGTCGGCGACATCCGGTACGGCGTTTGTGACCATCGGTGCGCTGCCCGCCCGGGTGGCCGCCGCGCGCAGCGGCGGCCTCGCGGCGGTGACGTTGGCGCGTGGACTCTCCGCCGAGGCCACCACCGGGATGCCGTGGCTGCTGGCGGGCGCCAAGACGCTGTCCTATGCGATCAACATGGCCGCGCTGCGGCACGCCGAACGCCTCGGCGCAGGAGACGTCATCTTCGTCGGCGCCGACGGCCTGATCCTGGAGGGTCCGCGGTCGACGGTGGTGGTCGCCACCGAATCAGAAGATGGGGCCGGCGACACCGCTTTCTTGACCCCGCCGCCGTGGTATCCGATCCTGCGTGGAACCACGCAGGAGGCCTTGTTCGAGGTGGCGCGCAACAAGGGGTATACGTGCGACTACCAGGCGCTTACGCCCGCTGATTTGTTTGCGGCACAAGGTGTTTGGTTGGTATCGAGCATCACCCTTGCCGCACGGGTGCACACCCTGGACGGTAAGGCGCTGCCACCTTCGCCGCTCGCTGGTGACATGGCGGAACTCGTCGACGCCGCGATCATCAGCGATCGCTGAGCGCTGAACTGGCCAAAATCTGTTGTCGCCCTCCCGGTCCGCGGGTACCGTCGGCCGTACACAGGGAAGGAGGTGGTCCGAGAAATTGAATGACATATGGACTTGTGAGGTGGCTGCGAGCTAGCAGCGCGAGGGGACTTGTCCGCCTTGGCGCGCTGGCGAATTCCCCGCAGTCACCCGGCCCCCGAGCCTCTTGGTTTTGTCCAACCAGAACACATGGCTCGGGGGCCGCCCCATGTCTGGGGGCCTCAACGGTGGCGTCGCCCCCCTGCGTGCGCGATGATGCCGCACATGGGCAATAGGTGGTGGCTCCCAGCCCTGCTGGCCGTGGCCACGTCGGCCGCCGCCACTGCCTGCGCCCCCGTCGTCGAGCAGCCCGACTCGTCGGGCACTCAGAACTGCCGCAAGGACTCGCTGTCGACGCTTTACCCGGGCATCTTCACCGTCGGCACCGATCAGCCCGCCTATCCGCCGTGGTACATGGGTGACGACCCGACCAACGGGGAGGGATTCGAGAGCGCACTCGCCTTCGCGGTAGCGGGAAACCTCGGCTACACCCCCGACGAGGTGCGTTGGGTCCGGGTACCGTTCAACGGAGCTCTGGAGCCCGGCCCGAAAACGTTCGACGCCAACCTTTCTCAGTTCTCGATCACCGATCAGCGCCGGGCGTCCGTCGACTTCTCATCGCCGTATTTCGACGTCACCCAGGTGGTGGTCACGACGGAAACCTCACCGGCCGCGCAGGCGCGAAGCATCGGTGACCTCAAGAAGACCCAGCTCGGCGTGCAGGTCGGCACGACCAGTCACACCGCGGCGATCGCCATAGCGGGTGATGTCCCGGTCGAGGTGTACAACACCAACGCCGACGCCAAGGTGGCGCTGGGCGACGGCGAGATCGACGCTTTGGTCGCCGACCTGCCGACCGCCTACACCGTCGCGGGTGAACTGCGCGGCGGCAAGATCGTCGGACAGCTTCCCACGGACGCGGAGGATGTGGAGCAGTTCGGGATCGTGCTCGACAAGGACAGTCCGCTGACGCGCTGCGTGTCGTCGGCCGTCGATGGACTGCGTTCGGACGGCACGCTGACGCGGTTGGAGCAGCAGTGGTTGTCCGGCGCTGGGAGTGTGCCCGTCCTGCGTTAGCCGGCCGGTCCAGGGGCCAGCGACGAGCAGGTCTGCATCGCCTCGTTCCACGCGTCGGGATCCACGCCAGGCGGCGGCCCGGCCATGGGGCCCGGAGCCGCGGGCACCCCGTGTTCACGGAGGCATTGCGCCAGCGAGCCGTGACCGGTCGGCGCCACCGACTCTTCGGTGGTGGACTGCTCGGCGGGAGAACTCGACGAGCACCCCGCCAGGATGCCTGCCGCGGCGAGGCCGGCGGCCAACAAGGACACGCGCATCAGCCGACGTACCTCGACAGCCGTGCGGACAGATGGGGTACCAGGCCGCCGTCGGCGTCGACGCGCTCCTCGACGTAGGCCAGGTCGCCGCCCTCGACGATGCCGTAGAGCCGTTTGGCACCGCCGACGAGCATCCCGGACTTGGTGCGCGCGAGCGCGTCGGTGGCCAACTCCCATGACGACTGGTTCAGTGGCCGACCGTAGAACAGCTCGACGTAGCCGGCCGAATGCGCCAGCAGCAACTCGATGGCATCACTTTCGCTGGGATCGGCAGGGTCATTGATGAACCGCCAGAAGCCGGACTCGCGCAGCGAAGCGCTCTCGAACTCGCCGTCCTCGGTGATGCGCCACGATCGGGCCTCCCAGATCAAGTAGTCACCACCGTCGTGTGAGACCACGATCTGCTGACCGAACCGGTAATCGCCGTCAGGCCCGCGACCCTCGCCTTCGCCGCGCCACACCCCGACGAGGGGCAACAGCGCAAGCAGCGCGTCGTTGAGGTTGGCGCCTTCGCGAAGATTGGCGGTATCGGCCGGCGCAGGCAGATCGGCGAGGGCGGGGATATTCCGGGCTGCGGTCGTTTTCGCGCGCTCGGCCGCAGCCGCTACAGCGTCGTCGCCTGAGGTCACGACTCGTCTGTGATGAGGCGGTAGAGCGTGTAAAGCGCGAACCAGGTGATGACCACCACGGCGGCGATCAGCAGGATCTCGAAGAACAGCACCACGGCAGAAAGTCTAGCCGCAACACTGCCGACGACCCTCGTCGGTCGCAGTGGAATCGATCACGGAACCGGCGTACCGGCTCAGGCGACCTTGACGTCGACCTCGTGGATACCCGCGCCCGACGGTGCGATGCTGGCATCGCCGTTGCCGGCGGGGGACAGCGCACGCAGCGTCCACGTGCCCGGTGCCGCGAAGAACCGGAAATCACCGGTAGCCGACGCGACGACCTCCGCCGTGAACTCGTCAGAGCTGTCCAGCAGCCGGACGAACGCGCCGCCGACGGCCTGGCCCGCGTCGTCGACGACGCGTCCGGTGATCACGGTTTCCCGTTCCAGGTCGACGCTGGAGGGCAACGTCAGACCTTGCTTCGGTGCAGAGCACATATCAACTTCCCAACTCGATCGGGGCTCCCACGAGAGAGCCGTATTCCGTCCAACTTCCGTCGTAGTTCTTGACGTTCTGGTGTCCCAACAACTCCTGCAGCACGAACCAGGTGTGCGAGGAACGCTCACCGATCCGGCAGTAGGCGATGGTCTCCTTCTGGCCATCGAGTCCCGCCTCGGCGTACAGCTTGGCCAGGTCCTCGTCGGACTTGAAGGTCCCGTCCTCGTTGGCCGCCTTGCTCCAAGGAACATTGATGGCGCCGGGGATATGCCCGGGCCGCTGACTCTGCTCCTGCGGCAGGTGGGCGGGGGCGAGGATCTTGCCGGAGAACTCATCGGGGGATCGGACGTCGACCAGGTTCTTCTCGCCGATCGCGGCGATGACCTCGTCGCGGAACGCGCGGATGGCGTTATTCGGCGACTTGGCCTCGTATGAAGTAGCAGCGCGGGCCGGGACCTCTGTCACCAGCGGGCGCCCGTCGAGCTCCCACTTCTTGCGTCCGCCGTCGAGCAGCTTGACGTTCTCGTGGCCGTACAGCTTGAAATACCAGTAGGCGTAAGCGGCGAACCAGTTGTTGTTCCCGCCGTACAGGATCACGGTGTCGTCATTGCTGATGCCCTTGTCGGACAACAACTTCGAGAACTGCTGCTGATCGACGAAGTCACGCTTCACCTGGTCCTGCAGCTCGGTCTTCCAATCGAGCCGCACAGCGCCGGCGATGTGGCCGCCCTCGTAGGCGGAGGTGTCCTCGTCGACCTCGACGAAGACAGTGTTAGGCGCGTCGAGATTGCTCTCGGCCCAGTCAGTGGTGACCAGGACGTCGGAGCGTGCCATGTAGGAAATCCTTTCGGTTGCTTGCTATTTGAAGTGTTATGCGGGGTGCGGGCGGGGTGGTGGGAACTTGCCAGGGCGGAAACGAGCGACGAGCGGATAGATCTGACAGCCGAGGCAGATGCCGAAGGCCGCGTTGAGAAAGGCCGCCATGAGCGCGAAGCCGGTGGCGATCAGGCCGAGCAACGGGACACCAACCGCGAACCCGACGACACCGACGGCCGCGAACGCGAATCCGACGAGTTGGGCGAATTTCAGCGGAGGTACCGGCTCCTTCTCGGTGACCGGCCCGAGGCGCGGAGCGACCAGCGACCGGAAGATCAGCCCGTACGGATGCTGCTGCGGTCCGCGCTGTGCGCCGATTGCGAACACGATTGCCTGCACACCGAGGATCGCTGCCGCAGCGACGGCGCTGACGGCAGACGCCAGCAGCGTTGCGATGAGGACGCCGGTGGTGACCCACGCGGCGAAGCGCGGCCCTCGCACGTCCACCTGATCAGGTGGGGCGATGGTGTTCGTGCTGGTCGACATGGATGTGCTCCTGTTGCATGGACGGCTGGCTGGAATGGGAGGGCAGGCCCCATGGGGCTACTCCCGAGTGCGGCGCGAGCGGACGGCGCGGCTACTCAGCAGCTACAACAACAACAGCAACAACCCGCAACGCGGCACAGATCGACTGCGCGGCGCTTGGTGAGCATCGGCTCGAGGCGGGCGGACACGAGCGACAGCTTACCCAATGACATGGTGATCAAGCCAACAGTGGTTCCAGCGCCGAGCGCAGGTCAGCAGGCTTGGGTACACCGTGGGTGCGAAAGCGCGGGCGCCCTTCGGCGTCGAAGATGATCGTGGTGGGCAGCGACAACACCGAAAGCCGCCTGGCCGCTTCCGGATTGGCATCCATGTCGATCTCCACATGGGCGACCCCAGGCAGCTCTGCGCACACCTGGTCGACGACCTGTCGCACTCCGGCGCAGGGTCCGCACCACTCGGCGCTGAAGTGCAGCACCGTCGGTCCAGTCGCGGACAGCCCCAGGTCACTGGTGTCCACGTTGGCGGCGTCCTCGCTCGCTTTGAGGAGCCCGGCGCGCAGGGTGATCAGCCTGCCGATCACGTACGCCAGCCCGAGCGCGCCGACGAGCACCACGACCACCAGAACCCAGGAAGAACTCATGACTGATTGAACCCGCTCAGCGGCACGGTTACTCCCTCGGCGATGCCTTCGATGATGAGGTCGGAGCCGCGGGCGCCCTCGGCGGTCGGCGAAAGGCCGAACGGCAGCTTCTGACCGGGCAGGCTGGTGGAGAACGCTGCCAGCACCTCGTCCTTCTTGTCGTCGGGAACGGCCTGATCGGCGGTGCCCGCGCCGGTCAACACGTCGGTGGCGGTCAGGACCAGGGTGGTTTGGTCCGGCCCGGCGATCGACAGGTCCACCGCGATGCTGACCCTCTCGTCGAAGCCGGCGGACGTCGGGGTGCCGGTGAAGACCACCCCCCGATTGCTGGATATTCCGGATTCGGTGGTGCCGCCGGTGGAGTCGTTGCTTTCCCGCGTCGGTGCCTCGACCAGCAGGTCCGGAATGCCCATGAACCGTCCGACGTGCGTCGAATCGATGATGATGCGGCTTTCTGCTTTGCCCACCCTCAGCTTGGCCTCCGGGCTGACCAGCCACGAAGAGTCCAGGAGGTCGATCGAATGCAGTGTTGCCTCCAGCGACGCCTTTCCGACCACGGGGTGACCGACGCCGGCGGCCCGGATCTCCACTTCGTCGTAGTGGCGGTCGGCCGCCTGCGGGATGAATGGAAAACCGAGGATGGCCACCGACGGGTCCCAGGCCAGGTCAGCGGCGCTTCGCACACTTCTGGCCAGGCGATACTCGGCGTAGATCGCCGCGCCGAAGTCGACTCCGAGCGCGCCGACCACCACCGCGGTCGTCGTCGCCAGAACACCGATCAGCAGCTTTCGCACCCGCACATTCTTGCCCACTCGTGCCCGCTGGACCGCGTTGAGTCAGCTCACCAGGAGGTGTCGCGCTATCGTTAGGTGACCATCGGCCGAGTAACGGCTGTATGTCAGGCATGAATCTGGGAAGTCACCGACCGACATCGTTGTCCAGGCGAGGTCCCCATGGCTGTTGGAGGGCCAGTTGGATCTACTGCTACTGACCGTTGACCCCAATCCTGAGTCCGTGCTGCCTTCGTTGGCGCTGCTCGCGCACAACGTACGTACCGCGCCGACAGAGGTTTCCTCATTGTTGGAAGCCGGCAACGCGGATGTGGCGATCGTCGACGCGCGCACGGATCTGGCCGCCGCGCGTGGCCTGTGCCGCCTGCTGGGCACCACCGGTACGTCGGTGCCTGTGGTAGCCGTCGTCAACGAGGGTGGCCTGGTGGCAGTCAACGTCGAATGGGGTCTCGACGAGATTCTCCTTCCGAGCACCGGACCTGCCGAGATCGATGCGCGGTTGCGCCTGCTGGTCGGGCGCCGCGGCGGCACGGCCAATCAGGAAAACGTCGGCAAGATCAGTTTGGGCGAGCTCGTCATCGATGAGGGCACCTACACCGCGCGGCTGCGCGGCCGGCCGCTGGACCTCACCTACAAGGAATTCGAACTCCTGAAGTATCTGGCGCAGCATGCGGGCCGGGTGTTCACCCGTGCTCAGTTGCTCCAGGAGGTGTGGGGCTACGACTTCTTCGGCGGCACCCGCACGGTAGACGTGCACGTGCGGCGCCTGCGGGCCAAGCTCGGTACGGAATACGAGTCGCTGATCGGCACCGTGCGCAACGTCGGCTACAAGGCGGTTCGGCCCGCGCGGGGGCGGACCCCGACGCCGGCTGCGTCCGACGAAAGCGGCGACCTCGACGAATACGACGCGGTGCCCGAGGCGCTTGCCGACCCGCTGCACAGTCAGTGACCGGTCGGGTCATCGACTGGCGCACCGGCCTGTCCGCGGACGATCAGCGCCGCATCCACGAGCTCATCGACGCGGCCACCAGGATCGACGGAGTTGCGCCGGTCGGCGATCAGGTACTGCGTGAACTGAGCCACGACCGCACCCGGCACCTGTTGGCCGTCGACGGCGCAGACGTGGTCGGGTACCTCAATCTGACGCCTGCCGACGAACAGGCATCGGCGATGGCTGAACTCGTCGTGCACCCGTCTGCGCGGCGGCGCGGCCTGGGTTCGGAAATGGCGCGGCAGGGGTTGAGTGAGGGCGGTGGCGGCGCCCAGATCTGGGCGCACGGCAACCTCGAGGCCGCGCGCGCCACCGCGGCGTCGCTCGGCCTGTCCGTCGTCCGGGAGCTGCTGCAGATGCGTCGGCCACTGACCGACCTGCCTGCGACGACCATTCCCGACGGCGTGCGTATCGCCACGTATTCAGGGCCCGCCGACAACGCGGAACTGTTGCGCGTCAACAACTCCGCGTTCGCCTGGCATCCCGAACAGGGGGGATGGACCGACGCCGATATCGACGAGCGCCGCGGCGAAACGTGGTTCGATCCGAACGGGCTCTTCCTGGCACTCGACGACACGAGCGGAAACCTGTTGGGCTTCCATTGGACGAAAGTCCACAATGCCGATCTCGGCGAGGTGTACGTCGTCGGCGTCGACCCGGAGGCGCAGGGTCGGGGACTCGGTGCCGCGCTGACGCTCGTCGGGCTGCACCACCTCGCCGACCGGTTGTCGGAAAGCTCGAAAGGCACGGTCATGCTGTACGTCGAAGCCGATAACTCGGCGGCCGTAAAGACCTACGAGCGACTGGGTTTCGAGGTCTTCCATGTCGACGCGGCCTATGCCGTGGGCGGGTCGTCTTAGCCGCGCCCACTCGTTGTCAGCGCGTGGTCGGCTCCCACCGCCTCGGTTTGGGTCTTGAGGCCGCAGGCCGATCCGCCCTGCGGAAGGACCAGCTCGACACGCGAGGCGGCTTCGTGGTCGCCGGCGAGTTCGGCCACGACGGAGCGGGCCTGCTCGTATCCGGTCGCCAACAGCAGGTTGGGCGCGCGGCCGTAGCTCTTGGCGCCGATCGCATAGAACCCGTGCTCGGGATGCGCGAGTTCCGCGGCGCCGTGCGGGGGCACCGAACCGCACGAGTGAACGTTGGGATCGATCAACGGCGCCAATGCGCGCGTGCTCTCGACCCACGGATCGAGGTCCAGGCGCACCTCGCGCAGGAAGCTGAAATCGGGTCGTAGTCCGGTCGCCGCGACGATCTCGTCGAACGGCCCGACCGCGCGCCCCTCCGGAGAAACCAGCATGATGCCCAACTCGTCGACATGGATTCGTTCGGTACGGAATCCCGTTTCGAGCTGGACCCGTCCTGAGGAAACCAACTGGTGCGCGTCGGCACCGAGCTTGCCCCGTTCGGGTAGCCGGGCGTCGACCTCGTTCCCGTAGACCCGCTGATCCTCGCCTCTGCGCACGATCCAGGTGATCGTGGTGTCGGGCGCCCGCTCGGCCAGAAGCGACAACTCCCGGATCACGTGTTTGGCCGAATGGCCGCTTCCGACGACAGCAATTCGCCGCTCCGCATAACGATTCCGGTCGGCCCCGAGGACGTCCGGAATGCCGTAGCTGATCCACTGGGCTGAATCCTCTTCGCCGATCGCCGGTATACCCTCGGCGCCAACCGGATTCGGGGTCAGCCAGGTGCCGGTAGCGTCGATGACGGCACGCACCGGTGTCCGCGTCATGCCTGCCGGTCCGCTGGTGGTCACGATGAACGGCCGTTCCTCGCGCTCGTCGTCCCGCAGCTTGTCGACACCCTGCCGGGTGACGCCGACGACCCGATGGCGGAGCCGGACATTCGGCGCGATCGCGTCCAGCTGTGCCAACGGCGTCAGGTACTCATCGACGATGTCTGCCCCGGTCGGAAAGGCGGCCGGATCCGGGGAATTCCACCCGTGCGCCTTGAGAAGTCGTTGTGCCGCGCGATCCAGGTCGGTTCGCCACGGCGAGAACAGGCGCACGTGACCCCAGCGACGGATGCTCGCGCCGACGGAGTCACCCGCTTCGAAGACGACGAAGGGGAGTCCTCGCTCGGTCAGATGAGCGGCTGCTGCCAGCCCAACCGGACCCGCTCCGAGGACAGCTACTGGGAGTTGTGTCGACATGATGTTTCTCCTTATGTGGTGGACGTTCACGGGTACTGACGCTTGCTCACCCAAAAGGACGCACGACGGCACTTCGGTGCGTCCCGTTGAGCTTGGCGTCGTCATTACAGGTGTCAATCACCGACTCTGAAGGAGTGACCATGTCCACCAGTCGAATCCAACTCGCGCTCAACGTCGACGATGTCTCTGCCGCGATCGAATTCTACGAGAAGATGTTCGGCGTGCCCGCGCACAAGGTCCGCGACGGTTATGCCAACTTCGCTATCGAGAACCCGCCGTTGAAGCTGGTGCTCATCGAAAAGCCGGGAGCCACAGAGCATCTGAATCATCTCGGAGTCGAAGCGGCCAGCGCCGATGACGTCGCCACGGCGATGGAACGCTTCGAGGCAGCCGGCTTGGACACCACCGTCGCGGAACAGGACGTCTGCTGTCACGCCACACAGGACAAGGTGTTCGTCACCGCGCCTGACGTGCCACTCGGGTGGTGGGAGTTCTACAGCATCAGCGACGACAACCCGGCCAACCCGGATGGTGAGTCGAACTCCGTGTGCGCAAAGAACTGCGCAGCCCAGGACAACACGGAAAGCACCTGCTGCGCATAGCCGTCAGCCGGGCTGCGGTCAGTCCTTCGCGCAACCGCAGCCCGGTGCCGGCTCGTAATCGATTGGCACGCCGCGGCCGTCGAGGGTGAGCGCACAGCACTGCCCCAACAGCTCGGCGAGTCGCCGGCGGCCGCGCTGTACTCGGGACTTCATTCCGGACAGCGAGACCCCCGCCTGCTGCGCGGCAGCGGCTTGGGTCATCCCGGCCAGATCCACCATCTCCAACGCCTCACGTTGGTCCGCCGACAGTCCCTTGAGCAGCGGCCGTAGGCACGCAGAAAGCTCACGCACCGCGGTGGGTTCGTCCTGATCCGTGAATGGCTCGATCAGGTGGTCCCGAAATGTCGGTGTGAGCTGTTCTCGACTGCGGCCGGCCCGGCGGTACTCGTCGATGACCGCGTTTCGCGCAATGCGAAACACCCAATTCGGCAGCAGCTCTCGATCGTCGAGTGAGGCCACGTTCTGGTGGATGCGCAGCAGGATCTCGGCGACGAGGTCGTCGGCTCGGTCGGGGTCCGCAATACGTCGTCGCACGAACCTTCGCAGCTGCGGCAACATCTCGCGCCACATTTGTTCGGTCGGCTGCAGCGCAGCCGCAGAGTCGGTCTCCATCATCTCGGCGCTCATGACCGCCGTCCTTCCGGCACCCGAACGGGCGCCCCGCAGTATTGACGACGGTAACCCCGAAAGGACGCAACTGGCACCGGATTGCTCCCGGCTAGCTGCAGCAACTCGGGTCGAGGACAGCGCACAGCGCGACCAGCGAGTCGCGCCGCGCACGGTGATAAACGTTCATGCCCCGACGATCCGACTCGACCAGTCCCGCTTTGCGTAGTTGTGTCAGGTGATGGCTCACCGTCGATTCGGTCAGCAGCACCGCATCTGCCAGATCCCCGCTGTTCAGTTCGCCGGTCGGCGCGCTCAGCAACAACGCCATCAACTTCACTCGCGCGGGGTCGGCGAGGGCCTTGAGCCGTAGGGCTACTTCGAGCGCTGCGGCGTCGTCGACGGGACCCGCGGCGACCGGGGCGCAACACACGGGGGCGGACATGTCGATCACGGGCAAGGCCTTGGGCATGAGTCCATCTTGCCAGCAGTGTTGACATATATCAAAAAGGTGGGCATGCTGGCGATGTCCGGTAGTTTGATATATGTCGTACTCCAGGAGGTACCATGTCCCGAGCTCAGCTCGCCCTCAACGTCGACGACCTCGACGAAGCGGTGACGTTCTACTCGAAGCTGTTCAACGCCCAACCGGCCAAGCGCAAGCCCGGCTACGCCAATTTCGCGATCGCCGAGCCTCCCCTCAAGCTCGTCCTCATCGAGAACCCGGGGCACGGCGGCACCCTCAACCACCTGGGCGTCGAGGTCGAGACCAGTGACCGGGTGCATGAAGAAATCGCCCGCCTGTCCGGTGAGGGGCTGTTCACCGACGAAGAAATCGGCACCACCTGTTGCTTCGCGACGCAGGACAAGGTCTGGGTGTCCGGCCCGGGCGGTGAGCGATGGGAGGTCTACACCGTGCTCGCAGACTCCGAGACTTTCGGAAGCAGTCCGCGCGCCACGGAAGCGGCAGACGAGTGTTCGTGCGGTACTGCCGAGGAACACGCAGAAGAAGAACCAGCCAAGGCCAGTACTGCCTGCTGCTAGCGGTGGGCGTCGGTTTGCCTACTGATTCGATATCAGTCAATATCGATATATGTCGAATCAGGAAGCGTCTTCGGAGGCCTGCTGTGTGCTCGAGCCGTTGGTACGGGAACCCCTGACAACGGCTCAAGCGACGGAAATGGCGTTGAAGTTCAAGGCGTTGTCCGACCCGGTGCGGCTGCGCTTGCTGAGCTCTGTGGCAAGCCACGCCGGCGGCGAGGCGTGCGTGTGCGACATCTCGCCCGGACTCAAGGTGTCGCAGCCGACGATCTCGCACCACCTCAAGGTGCTGCGAGATGCGGGGTTGCTGACGTCCGAACGGCGGGCTTCCTGGGTGTATTACACGGTCGTGCCCGAGGTCCTCGGGTCGTTGTCGTCATTGTTGAGTGTCAGTGCCGACGCGGCGGTGGTGCGGGCATGACCGACAAAGTTCAACAGCGTCACGCAACGGCGCCGCCCGTCGTGGCGAAGTTGTCGACGCTGGACCGGTTCCTCCCCGTCTGGATCGGAATCGCGATGATCGCCGGCCTGCTGCTCGGCCGCTGGATTCCGGGACTCAACACGGCCTTGGACAAGGTTCAGATCGACGGCATCTCGCTACCGATCGCGCTCGGTCTGCTGATCATGATGTACCCGGTGCTGGCCAAGGTCCGCTACGACAGACTCGACGCTGTCACCGGCGACCGCAGACTGCTGATCAGCTCGCTACTTCTCAACTGGGTGTTCGGTCCGGCACTGATGTTCGCGCTGGCGTGGCTCCTACTGCCGGACTTGCCCGAGTACCGCACCGGTTTGATCATCGTCGGCCTGGCTCGCTGTATCGCGATGGTGATCATTTGGAATGACCTTGCGTGCGGGGACCGCGAAGCGGCCGCGGTGCTCGTCGCTCTCAACTCGATATTCCAGGTACTGATGTTCGCAGTGCTGGGGTGGTTCTATCTGTCGGTGTTGCCGGGATGGCTGGGGTTGGAGCAGACCACCATCTCGACGTCGCCGTGGCAGATCGCCAAGTCTGTCCTGATCTTTCTGGGCATACCGCTACTGGCCGGGTACCTATCCCGGCGTCTCGGGGAGAAGGTCAAGGGCCGCGAATGGTACGAATCCAAGTTCCTGCCCGCGGTCGGACCGTGGGCTCTCTACGGACTGCTGTTCACCATCGTCATTCTCTTTGCGCTACAAGGAGATCAGATCACCAACCGCCCCCTCGACGTAGCGCGGATCGCCCTGCCCCTGCTCGCTTACTTCGCCATCATGTGGGGAGGCGGCTACCTGTTGGGCGCGCTGCTGCACCTCGGATACGAACGAACCACTACGCTGGCGTTCACCGCCGCGGGAAACAATTTCGAGTTGGCTATCGCCGTGGCCATCGCCACCTACGGCGCGACCTCGGGTCAGGCACTGGCCGGGGTGGTCGGGCCGCTGATCGAAGTGCCTGTGCTGGTCGCACTCGTTTACGTATCTCTTGCGCTGCGAAAGCGTGTCGGCGGCAACCACTCTGCGGCTGCGGAACCATCGACGGCTGCCAGCACCGAAGCGTAAGTGCGTTGAGTAATCCGTAGCGTCTCTCGTCGAGCTGGGAGTCGATATCAGCAGTGAAGGGTCTGATTTTGGCGCGTCCCATCCGCCTCGTGCCGCCAGCAGAGCCCGTCGCTCCGGCGTGTCATTCCCGTTCGCGCACCCAATATCGCAACGACTCCTACAGTCAAGACGTTCGCCAGCTAGAGAACTCTAGAGCGAGCGGGTAACCGCGCCCGCCCGAATTGCCTGGCGGTCGCAGGAGAGCCGAATGATTAGTCAATGGCTGGTGGCCAACCTTTCGTCGTGGGTGTTGTTGCTGGGAATCATTGTCGTCGTCGCGGGTGGAGCGATCCTCATTCAAGTATTTGTGCGCCGTCGTTTCCCCGGCCTCAAAGGTGAAGAGCACAACGATGTCATCAAGTTTGCTTTCGGGGTGGTCGGATTCGTGTTCGCGTTCTTCCTCGGCTTCGTCGTATCCGCCATGTGGGGACAGATCGGCGACGCGGATGGAAGAGCGCGTACCGAGGGGGCAGCGGGGGTGCAGCTTGCCAGAACTGTCACAGTGTTCGACCAGCCTGATGAAGATCGGATTCGAAAGGCGCTGCTCGAATACCAGCAGGCAGCGCTAGTCGAGTGGCGCGAAATCGCCCAGGGCGGCGCATACCCTGACGCGGACGAGGCTTTTACGCGACTGTATGCGGCCTATGAAGAAGTTCAAGCACGCACCGACGCGCAAAAGACAATACTTTCAACCTCTTTCGGCAATCTCGACAGCGTCGGGCAGGCACGTACACAGCGCTTGGCGCAAGCGCAAACTGATAATGGGCCGCCCTGGTCGCTGTGGGCGGTCATCTGGCTGACCAGCGGCCTGCTCCTGGCCTGCGCAATCATTTACGATGTCAAGAAACCCGCCACCCACTACACGATGGTTGCGATTCTGGGCATTTTGGTGGCTGTGAACCTGTTCCTCGTCGCGGAACTCTCACACCCATTCATCGGTGAAATCGGAACGTCCTCGGAACCACTGCAACAGGTCATCCGACAGTTGTCGTGAGGTCGCATCCCCGCGAGGATGCGCCGGCAGGGTAGCGCAGAGGGTCACGCACGAGCCGGCACCTCGAGTTCCGTCAGCAGCGCTCGGACCCGACGCTCGATCTCGTCACGGATGGGACGTACGGCGGCGACGTCTTGTCCGTGTGGATCTTCGAGGATCCATTCCTCATAGCGGCGGCCCGGAAATATCGGGCAGGCGTCGCCACAGCCCATCGTGATGATGACGTCCGCGGCCCTCACGATTTCATCCGTCCACGGCTTGGGGTATTCGCCCGAGATGTCGATGTCGCGCTCGGCCATGGCTTCGACGGCTGCCGGGTTGACCAACTCGCCTGGCTCGGAGCCCCCGGACCACGCGACCGCCCGATCGCCGGCGAGGTGAGTGAAGAATCCCAAAGCCATCTGCGACCGGCCGGCGTTGTGGGTGCACAGGAACAGGACGGTCGGCTTTCCGTCGCCCGATTTGCCCTCTGCCCGCGCGAGCGCGCGGAGTCGTTGCCGCGCAAAGCGTTCGGCCAACAACGGAAGGAAATGGGGCACCGTCGCCCGGCCGGCAAATTGGTCATAGGACGAGTGCAGGAACCTTTCGATGGTTTCCACCCCGAACACGCCGTCGAATTCCCTCTGGAGTTGGCCGGCCGCCGTCTTCATCGCCAGACGCTGGTCGATGGAGAGATCGCTACGGAGATGGTGCTCAGTGATCTCAGTGATCTCAGTGATGTTGTCGGTCATGGCTTCTCCTGAACTAGGCGGGCTGAACATCGGGGACCAAGCGGTCGATTCGGGCGGTGAGTTCCCGTACCGCACCATCGAATGCGGACGCGGCGGCGGTGCGGGTCGGATCGCTGATCGACCAGTGGATGCGAAGTAGTTCAGCGGGAAGCTCCTCATGCGCGTTGTCGCACACCGCGATCACCATGTCGTCGATGGCCAGGACGTCACCTAGATAGCGCGGCTTGACCGCGCGCATCGACAAGTTGAAGCGTTTTGCGGCGGCAACTGCGCCGCGATGCACTTGGGGCGCGGGATTTGTGCCGGCCGAGGTAGCGGGTAATTCGCTGCGCCGGTTCCAGATTGCGGCGGCAAGCTGGCTGCGGGCGGAGTTGTGGGTGCAGACGAACACGATGCGACGAGCACGATGCTGGGCTGATGGCAGCAGACCGTCGAGCGCCGCATGGTTGAGCCTGAGGTACGTCCGTCGCCCGTCGGCTTCTGACCGGGTCTGTCGTACGACCCCGGCGTTCTTGAGTACGGCGAGGTGATGCGCGAGCAAGTTGGACGGCACTGACAACATCGCACGCAGTTCTGACGGGGACGCATCGGCATTCAGCAGGTGGTCGACGATCGTCAGTCTGGCGGGATCGGATAGTGCGGCGAAAACCGCCGTACGTTGAGTTACGCCGAAAGTTGGATCAACAGACATTGACTCAATATCTACTGAGATGAATATCGTATGTCAACTCGTCCAGTGGAAATGTCGCCTCGAGCCCCTTGCCGGTTCATCTTCCGTTCACTATCCGTAGGCAAGTGATTAACGACGTGCGCTTAGGTTCTCAGCCGAGCAGCAACCGGTCTGCTTGACGCGACGTGTGTCACGGCGGGGGCCAGTCGGCCCGTGCCAGCGTCTACCTGTTTCACAAAGGAGCTTCGTGAAGGCCAATCGAACTGGTGCCGCGCTGAGCCTGCTGGCCGCCGGAACCTTGCTGCTGTCGGCGTGCGGTAGCGACGACAACACGTCTTCGGGATCGGGATCTGACAGTGGGTCGACACCGGCCGGTGACTGCGGCGGCAAGGAATCGCTCAAGGCCAGTGGCTCGTCGGCGCAGGCCAATGCGATGACGCGCTTCATCAATGCTTACGAGAAGGACTGCCCCGGCTTCACGCTGAACTACACCTCGAGCGGCTCGGGCGCCGGTGTCTCGGAGTTCATCGGTGGACAAACCGACTTCGGTGGTTCCGACTCGCCGCTCAGTGCCGAAAAGGGCGAGGTAGAGAAGGCCAAGGAGCGGTGCGGCGGCAGCGACGCGTGGAATCTGCCCGCCGTCTTCGGGCCCATCGCCGTCACCTACAACGTCGCCGGCGTCGACAACCTCGTTCTCGACGGACCCACTCTGGGCAAGATCTTCAACGGCACGGTCAAGACGTGGGATGCCCCCGAGATCAAAGCCTTGAACGAGGGCGCCAGCCTCCCGGCTGAGCCGATCAACGTGATCTTCCGCAGTGACGAGTCCGGTACGACGGACAACTTCCAGAAGTACCTGGACGCGGCATCGGACGGGGCGTGGGGCAAGGGTGCGGGCAAGTCCTTCGCCGGCGGCGTCGGCGAGGGAGCCAAGGGCAACGAGGGCACGTCCGCAGCGATCGCGAGCACCCCGGGTTCCATCACCTACAACGAATGGTCGTTCGCCAAGGCGCAGAACCTGTCGATCGCAAGGATCATCACCTCCGCAGGGCCGGAGCCGGTTGAGCTGAGCACCGAGTCGGCGGGTAAGGCCATCGACGGCGTCAAGTTCAAGGGCGAAGGCAACGACCTCGTGCTCGACACCGCGTCGTTCTACATGCCGACCGAGCCCGGTTCGTACCCGATCATGCTCGCGGCCTACGAGATCGTGTGCTCGAAGTACCCCGATGCCGAGGTTGCCACGGCGGTGAAGGCGTTCCTCCACTCGGCTCTGGGGAACGGCCAGACCGGTCTCGAGGAGAACGGCTACATCCCCGTTCCCGAAGCCTTCAAGGAGCGGCTGACCACGGCCGTTGACGCCATTAACGCGAACACCTAGTCAACTCCGATCCATGGCTGTGACACCAGATTCGACCGCTGTGGGTTCGTCAAACACGACGAGCCCACAGCGGGTTGGGCATACTCCAGAGAAGCCAACCAAGGATCGGAAGGGATCGGCTTTGAAGCAGGGCGAGGGACGTTGGGGCGACACCGTCTTCAAGTCCGTCGCGGTCGCCGCCGGCGCAACCATCATCGGCGCGATCGCGCTGATGGCGCTGTTCCTGATCGTCAAGGCGATCCCGTCGCTGCAAGCCAACCAGGCGAACTTCCTGACCAGCACGGAGTTCCTCACCAGCGACTCTTCCAACCTGCGCTTCGGCATCCGCGACCTGTTCATGGTGACGGTGCTCAGCTCGGTGTTCGCCCTGATCATCGCCGTGCCCATCGCGATCGGCATTGCGGCGTTCTTGACGAACTATGCCCCAAAGCGGTTGGCGCGACCGTTCGGAATGCTGGTCGATCTGTTGGCGGCGGTGCCGTCGATCGTCTTCGGTCTGTGGGGCATTTTCGTGCTGGCCCCGTGGCTCACCCCGGTGGCGACTTTCCTCAACGAGAATCTCGGCTGGTTCTTCCTGTTCTCACAGGGCAACGTGTCACTGGCTGGCGGCGGAACGATTTTCACCGCGGGAATAGTTCTTGCCGTGATGATTCTCCCGATCATCACCTCGGTCACCCGCGAAGTCTTTGCGCTCACCCCACGGGGCCACGTCGAGGCCGCACAGGCCCTCGGTGCGACCAAGTGGGAAGTCATCCGGATGACGGTCTTTCCCTACGGCCGCAGCGGCATGATTGCGGCGTCGATGTTGGGCTTGGGCCGGGCGCTCGGTGAGACGATTGCCATCCTGATCATCCTGCGGACGGCAGCTCAGGCGGGCCACTGGTCGCTGTTCGACGGTGGCTACACGTTCGCGTCCAAGATCGCCTCGGCAGCAGCGGAGTTCAGCGCGCCACTGCCCACGGGGGCTTACATCGCCGCAGGCTTCGTGCTCTTCGCGCTGACCTTCATCGTCAACGCACTGGCCCGGGCCGCGGCCGGCGGAAGGGTTAGCGGAGGATGACGGCAACACTGGACCAGCCGGTGAAGGCCCCGACCTTCCACCCGGTGAGTACTGGTCGCAAGTTCAAGAATCGCCTCGCGACAACGCTTTTCACCGCATCGTTCGTCGTCGCGATGATCCCGTTGATCTGGTTGATCTACACGGTGCTGGCCAAGGGCATCGCTGCGATCACTTCGTCGACGTGGTGGAGCCACTCTCTTGCCGGCGTGCTCCCCGAGGAGATGGCCGGCGGTGTTTATCACGCTATCTACGGCACCGTGATTCAGGCCGCGATCGCCGCGGTGCTCTCCGTGCCGTTGGGCATCATGGCGGCGGTTTACCTGGTCGAATACGGCCGGGGCTGGTTCGCCAAGGTGACCACGTTCATGGTCGACATCCTCGCTGGTGTGCCATCGATCGTGGCCGCGCTCTTCATCTTCGCGCTGTGGATCGCGACCCTGGGATTCGAGCAGAGCGCGTTCGCGGTCTCGCTGGCATTGGTGTTGCTGATGCTTCCCGTCGTCGTGCGCAACACCGAGGAGATGCTCAAACTCGTCCCCGACGAGCTGCGAGAAGCGTCATACGCGTTGGGCATTCCGAAATGGAAGACGATTGCACGCATCGTTGTGCCCACCGCGTTGCCCGGGATGATCAGCGGCATTCTGTTGGCCCTTGCCAGGGTCATGGGGGAGACGGCTCCGGTGCTGGTGCTCGTGGGCTACAGCCGGTCGATCAACATGGATCCCCTCGAGGGCAACATGGCGTCGCTGCCACTGCTGATCTACACCGAGCTGGTGAACCCGGAAGCAGCAGGCGCGCTTCGGGTCTGGGGTGCCGCGCTGACCCTCATCCTGATCATCGCGGCGCTGTACCTCGGTGCTGCATTCGTCAACCGATACCTGACGCGGAACAGAGTTTAGGAGCCTCATGGCCAAGCGGCTGGATCTCAAAGACCTCAACATCTACTACGGTTCGTTCCACGCCGTCGCCGACGTGGGATTGTCCGTCACACCGCGTAGTGTCACCGCCTTCATCGGCCCGTCGGGCTGCGGAAAATCGACGGTGCTGCGCACTCTCAACCGCATGCACGAGGTCCTGCCCGGTGCCCGGGTCGAAGGCTCGGTGCTGCTGGACGGTGAGGACATCTACGCTCCGGGCATCGATCCCGTCAGCGTCCGCAAGACCATCGGCATGGTGTTCCAGCGTCCGAATCCGTTCCCCACCATGTCGATTCGCGACAATGTGGTGGCCGGTCTGAAGCTTCAGGGTGTGCGCAACAAGAAGACGCTCGAGGAGGTCGCCGAGCGCTCGCTCAAGGGTGCCAACCTCTGGAACGAGGTCAAGGACCGGCTGGACAAGCCGGGCGGCGGTCTGTCTGGCGGTCAGCAGCAGCGACTGTGCATCGCGCGCGCAATCGCAGTGCAGCCGGACGTGCTGCTCATGGACGAGCCATGCTCAGCGCTGGATCCGATTTCGACGCTGGCGATCGAGGATCTGATCTCAGAGCTCAAGCAGGACTACACAATCGTCATCGTGACGCACAACATGCAACAGGCCGCCCGCGTCAGTGACCAGACGGCATTCTTCAATCTCGAGGCCACCGGCAAGCCGGGTCGTCTCATCGAGATCGACGTGACCGAGAAGATCTTCTCCAATCCGACGCAGAAGGCGACCGAGGACTACATCTCCGGCCGCTTCGGTTAAGCGCTTTGAGGCGAACGGCCTCAGCGTGACGCCAGCTGGTCTTCTTCTGGGAGGTTGCCGGTGGCCTGGAAGATGACCCGGCGGGCGATCTCGACCGCGTGATCGGCGAAGCGCTCGTAAAACCGGGACAGCAGCGTCACATCGACCGCGGCGGTGACGCCATATTTCCACTCGCGGTCCATCAGCACGGTGAAGAGGTGGCGATGCAGATCATCCATCGCATCGTCTTCTTCGCTGATCCGCGCTGCCTTCTCCGGATCGCGCGTAACGAGCACCTCCTGAGCGCTATTACCCAATTCGACTGCCACTCGGCCCATTTCGGCGAAGTAGCCGTTGACCTCTTCGGGCAGCGCATGCTGGGGGTGGCGGCGGCGGGCTATCTTGGCGACGTGCAGCGCCAGGGCGCCCATCCGATCGACGTCGGCGACGATCTGGATCGCCGTGACAATAGAGCGCAGATCGCCTGCCACCGGCGCCTGCAGCGCCAGCAGCACGAACGCGGCCTCCTCGGCGCGCGTGCTCATCGCGACGATTTGCTCATGGTCGCTGATCACCTGCTCGGCCATAACGAGATCGGCCTGCAACAGGGCTTGGGTTGCACGCTCCATCGCCGCGCCGGCCAGCCCGCACATGTCGCCGAGCTGCCCAGATAGCTGATCCAACTGGTCATGGTACGCGGTTCGCATACGTCCACCCTACGGTCTGAGCAGCCGGAACGTCACGGCGTGCAGGGTGAACGCCAGGTGAATGGCGCATGCCAAAAAGCCGACGAGGCTACGCGGACAGGACTATTCGCAGGTCGTGTCGGCGGCGTTGGTGACGGTCAGATCCTCGGGCAGCTTGGTCGGTGTGCTTCCGGTGCCGCGCACGACCTGGACCTGCACCGGAGATCCACTCGAGGGCGGCGAAGCCACCGAGTAGAAGTCGTTGCCGAGCACCACCTGAACGACATCGCCGAGGTTGGTCGCGCGTTCGATGGTCGAGTTGGGGAACGACGCGGCAACGGTTGCCGCCGCTTGCTCGTTGCCCGGGGAGAAGAACACCGTTGTGTTGTCCAGCGGACCGGGGTAATCGTCGGGCGTGATGACGTTGAAGCCATGCGTTTGGAGTTCGCCGGCAGCGGTCGCACCCAGCCCGTCTTCGCCCGTCGAATTCGACACCTGCACCGTGATGTCGGTCGGGTCGGTCGTGATCGTGTCGACGAGCTCGGTCGGTGCCGCGGCGTCCTGAGTGGGTATCTCGGTCTGGCTTTCGGGAGTGCCGGGCACCGGGGTGTTGTCGGCGTTCTTCTCCTCGGGCAGCGGATCGTCGTTGATGATCGCGTCGAAAATGGCCCGGTTGTCGTCTTCACGAAGATGCTCGTTGCCGTACTCGTCCATGTACCCCGTCGTCGGCACGGTCAGGAACGTGATCCGGCCCGCGGCAATGCCCTGAACCGATTGGCCCAGCGTGACCAGGTCTTTGGTGTCCATGTTGTCGACATAGCTGTCGTTGATGAACATGTTGACGACGTTGTTGAGCTTGGACAGCGAGAAGAACACTTCCTTGGAGATCATCGAGCGCAACAGCGAGGACAGGAAGAGCTGCTGACGCTTGATGCGGCCGTAGTCGCCGTTGGTTTCCGTCGTGATCTGGCGTGCGCGCACGTACTGAAGTGCGGTGTGGCCGTCCACCGTTTGGCGGCCGGCATTGGCCAGCACGGTCCCCAGCTCGTAGTCCTCGAGCGGGGTGGTGCTGCACACCTCGACACCGCCGAGAGCGTCGACCATCTTCGAGAAGCCCGCGAAATCCACTGCCATGAAACGGTTTACGTATAGGCCAGACAACTTCTGAATGACCTTCACCAGGCACTTCGGTCCACCGACGGCGTACGCGGAATTCAGCTTGTACTCGGTGTAGACCTTGTCGGCCCCGTACATGGGCGACTCGGGGTCGGTGATCGGGCCGTATTCCCCGGTTTTGGGATCCCACGGCTCGCACTGCATGGGCTCGATGGCGAGGTCTCGCGGAAACGACACCGCCACAACACGTTCACGGTTTGCGGGGATGTTCACCAGCATCACCGTGTCCGACCTCGCGCCTGCGGCCTCGTCGGTGGTGCCTGCACCCATGTCGACGTTCTCGCCCATGCGGCTGTCCACGCCGACGATCAAGAAGTTCTCGTCACCGAACTGTGCGTTCGGATCGAGGATGTCGCGAGAATCGGGATCGAGCGCGGAGATCCGGTTGAGCATGTTGTTCTTCGCCGACTGCCACTGCCACGCCCCACCGGTGAGGGCAAGAGCGAGCACGGCGATCAGGGCGGTGACCACGCGCCCGACGATCATCGACCTGCGGCGGCCCCGAGACGGCCGATGCTCATCGGTTTGGCGGCGGCCAGAACCGATATGAGACGGCGGAACGCGGCCGTGCCGATGGGTGGATGTCAGATCCGGCAGGTCGATCCCGATGGCCGGGATGATCTCGGTGTCGTAGTAGTCCTCGGCCTCAGGAACTTCGGCGGCGACCTCGTGAGGGTCGATGTCGGATCCGAGGGGCCGCTCGTGCCGACCGTACGCAGGCACTGGATCGATGATCTCGGTAGGCGGCGACGGCGGCGGTTCGGCCGGCGGAGGCGTGCTGCGGTCGGGCCGGTGTCGCTTCAGCTCCGCTGGGACGGCCTCATCGCCGTTGAGCTTGGCGATGAGGTCGGCGACCGTCACCCCGTCGGTGTGGTTACCGGGGGAGGACGCCGATGGCTCCTCGGTTGGCGCATCGGCATCGTCGGACACGTGTGCGCGCTCCCACGGCGCGGCGCCTGGCAGCGGCTGAGATCTTCGGGTATGCCATTGATAGGTGTCGGACTGGTCGTCCGGCGACGACGAGGCACCCCGGCCATGACGGCCAGGAGTGGCGTTGTCGCCGTCACTCATCCTTCTACCGGCCTCCGACTCATAAACCGCCGCGCGCGACGTTGGGCTCCGATGTACCCGGTGCTTCCCTACAGGTCACAGCACCCAGCAACACTCCAGTGGCCCCGACGTTGGAGCCGAATTACGAACGAGACTCATATCGTACTGAGACATCCTGAGAGATGTGATGTCAGAGTCGTCTCAGGTGGGAGACGACTCTGAGACGGACTAACCTCCTGAATGCATGACCTCGGCGCCCGCCGGGACGGTGCAGTCGTCGGGGTCTGTTAGCCAGCCCTCGGGTAGTGACACCGCGGCAGGTGAGCCCTGCCGGCCCCGCGGCCCCATTGCCGCGGCGGGGAACTCGATGTTCTGGTCGAGGTTCTGGAGCAGGCTCCGCAGTTCCTCCAGCGATTTGACCAGCGCCAACGCGCGCCGCAGGTCCGCACCGGCGGGGAAGCCATGGAGGTACCAGGCGACGTGCTTGCGAATGTCGCGCATGCCCTTGTCCTCGCCGAAATGCGCGGCGAGCAGTTCGCCGTGGCGCAGGATTATCGCCGCGACCTGGCCCAGTGTCGGCGGGGCGGCGGCGGGCGTGCCGGTGAATGCGGCCGACAATTCGGCGAACAACCAGGGACGACCAAGGCACCCCCGACCGATGACGACGCCATCGCAGCCGGTCGCCTCCATCATCGCCAGCGCGTCGGCGGCTTCGAAGATGTCGCCGTTGCCGAGCACAGGAACCGTCGTGACGTGCTGTTTCAGCGCGGCGATCTGTTCCCAGTCCGCCTCGCCGGAGTATCGCTGTGCCGCCGTGCGCGCATGAAGCGCGACGGCGGCGGCGCCCTCCTCGGCGGCGATCCGGCCGGCGTCGAGGTGGGTGTGATGAGAGTCATCGATTCCGATCCGGAATTTCACCGTCACCGGGATGTCAGTGTCTTCGGTAGCGCGCACCGCGGCGGCCACGATCTGCCCGAACAGCCTGCGCTTGTACGGCAGCGCCGCCCCGCCACCGCGTCGAGTGACTTTGGGCACCGGGCAGCCGAAGTTCATGTCGATGTGATCGGCCAGGCCCTCGTCGACGATCATCCTCGCGGCCAGATAGGTGTTGTGTGGGTCAACCGAGTACAGCTGAAGCGATCGCGGCGTCTCGTCGTCGGCGAAGGTGACCATGTGCATGGTCGACGGATGGCGCTCGACGAGCGCCCGCGCCGTCACCATCTCGCATACATAGAGCCCGCTGACGGTGCCGGCCCTGGCCAGTTCCAGTTCGCGGCACAGCGTGCGGAAAGCGACGTTGGTGACGCCCGCCATCGGTGCCAGCACGACCGGACTTCGTAGTGCGATGGGACCGATCTGCAGCGCCGGGCGAGCGTCTGTTAGGAAGCTGATGACCCCACCAGAAGGTTCTTGGCGGCCTTCTTCTCGGCGACCTTCGCGATGCGTTCGAGCCTGCGCTGCTTGGCGATCTCGAACTTCACGCAGGTGTCTTCGAGCTCCTGGACGTGGGCGGCCAGCTCGTCCCGCAGACGGGCCGACTCGCCGGAGAAGTCCTCGCGTTCGAAGATGCGCCATTTCTTGAGTACCGGCATCACCACATCGTCGAGGTGGATGCGGGGGTCGTAGACCCCGCCGGAGGCGATGACGACGGCCTTGCGGCGGAAGTCCGGGATCGTATATCCGGGCATCTTGAAATTGGTCAGCACCTTGTGCAAGGAGCGCATGGCCTGGTCGGGGGCGATGTCGAAACCCGCAGCGGACACATCCCGGTAGAAGATCATGTGCAGGTTCTCGTCGGCCGAAACCCGTTGCAGCAGTTGGTCCGCAACAGTCTCGTTACACGCCTTGCCGGTGTTGCGGTGCGAGACGCGGGTGGCCAACTCCTGGAACGTCACGTAGATGACGGAGTCGAACAGGGAGTCGGCGAACAACTCAGCGTCACCCTCCAGCTGCTGGTTCTGGCCGGGGGAGAAGCCACGGGTCACCTGCTCGATGCGTAGCTGCTCGAGCTCGACGGGGTCGATCGCGCGGGTGACGACGAGGTAGTCGCGTAGCGCGATACCGTGCCGGTTCTCCTCGGCGGTCCACCGGTTCACCCAGAAGCCCCACGGCCCGTCCATGCTGAAGTTCATCGCGATTTCGCGGTGATAGGACGGCAGGTTGTCCTCGGTCAACAGGTTGGTGAGCATCGCGATCTGGGCGACCTCGGACAGCTTCGACTCTTCGGGGTCCCAGTCCTTGCCGCCGAGTGCGTAATAGTTCTTGCCGTCCGACCACGGGATGTAGTCGTGTGGATTCCAGTCCTTGCGCATGGTCAGGTGCCGGTTGACGTTCTTCTCGACCACTGGCTCGAGTTCGGTGAGCAGCTGTAGGTCGGTCAGGTCTTTCGACATGGCCCCTCCCAAGTTATCTGTACCTGTTGGTTGCACTCAATATATCTGTGCCCCGCGGTGACATTCAAGTCTCCACGCCAGGTGTCACATAAGCCACACGGGACCCACGTGTTCTGGCTAATATTTCGCCGGGCAAATAATTGCGGCCCGTACGCCAGGCGCAGACGACTCGGAGGACGGGCTCAGGTGAACATGCTCAAGATCGGTGTCGGTGCGATGGCCGCGGCGGTGGTGGCCGGCAGCGGTATCTGGCTGGGGTCCGGCACTGCGAACGCCGCCCCGGAGGTGGTCAACCGCACCTACAACGACGCCAAGCGGATGATCCAGCAGGCAGGCGGCACCGCTGTCATCGCGACACGGACAGGTGCGGGTCTGGAAGACGGAAAATGCCTTGTGATGAACGCCTGGGACGCGGGTTATCAGCGCATCGTCCGCGGCGGTATGCGGGCTAACAACGAGGTGCTGCTCGCCCTCAACTGCAACGGCGTTCTGGCAGGTCCAGGCTCGTCGGGCAACTCCTTGGCGAGTCCGGTCGGTCGCGAGGCAAAGCTGGAGGCCGAGCAGGAAGCCGCGAAGCGCGCAGCGCAGCAGCGGCAGGCCCAAGCGGCTGCCTCCGACGGCTAGCCTCCTCCGGTAGCGGCCCCGACCGGGAGGCCATAAGCTACGGTCATCAACCGTTTTGAGGTTCATTGACTGTGGAGGTCGGGCGCACGTGAAGAAGCTCATCGTTCTAGGGACCGGCTCGGCGTTTGCCGTCGCGGCAGCCTCGTCGCTGTTCCTTGGGGCAGGCATCGCATCAGCCGCCCCTGATGTTGTGGGCGACAAGTACTCGGATGCGCAAGAGGCGATCCAGGAGAGTGGCGGTTCCGCGGTCGTCGCCTCGCGTTTCGGCGACAAGCTCGACGAGGGCGATTGCATCGTCACGAACGCATGGGATGCGTCGTTCCTGCGCATCGACGCATCCGACGAATCTCAGGTCAATGTCGCGCTGAACTGCAGCGGCGCCTACGCCTCTGCGACCAATCCCGGCACTTCTGTGCAGAATCCGCTCGGCCGCGAGGCCAAGTCGGAGGCCGAGAAGGAAGCCGCGGAGCAGGAAGAGCAGGAACTCGCAGGTCCTGAGATTCCCGACAACTAGGGGTCAGTAGCTCGATACGCGGCTCATCAGCATCTCCACGCAGTAGTCGATGAACTGCTCGCGTGAGGCTGCGAGTCTGCCGTTCAAGTAGGCGGTGAACAACGCCGTCAAAGCACCGATCAGGCCAGTGGCGACCATAGCTGCCTGGACGGGATCCCCGATGCGCGTCAGCTTGTGCTGCACGAGTTCGATAAAGCTCGGCATCCATTCGGCGCCCGAGCGCGTCAGTACCGGTTCCTTTTCGGGCGCCAGCAGCAGAACCCGGCCGCGCGCTGGGTCGTCGACCATGAGCGCGACGAACTGCTCGACCGCATCGCGCGGGGTTTTCGCCGTGGTCAGCGTGGACATGGCCCGCGCGCAGACGTCGTCGTAGACCGCGCGGACGAACTCGTCCCGGTCGGCGAAGCTCTCGTAGAAGTAGCGTTCGGTCAGCCCGGCCGACTGGCACACCCCGCGCACCGTCAGGGCCGGCCCCTGCGCGCGACCGAGACGGGCGACGCCTGCTGCGATCAGCTCGTCGCGGCGCAATGCCTGCCGGTCCTCCAAGGGCACACCGGACCACCGGCCCCGTCGTTGACCCGACGCCACATCCCTCCTAGACTTCCATTCTGACAACGCGTGTAGTCAGAATAGGTCATTCTGACCGGATGGGAAGCTAACCCAGTGACTCAAGATACGTCCGCGAGATGCCCCGTGAACAGTGACGAGGCTCCTGTGGCAGTCGGGTGCCCGGTGTCGTCAGGGGGATACGACGCTCCGCCGCAGCCGCTGGGGCCCGACTCGCTGACGTGGAAGTACTTCGGTCGGTGGACCGGAATGCTGCAGGGTCCCTGGGCCGGTTCGATGCAGAACATGCATCCACAGCTGGGCGCCGCAGTCCAAGAGCACTCGATCTTCTTCATGGAACGCATGCCGCGGCTGTTCCGGTCGGTGTATCCGATCGGCGGCGTCGTGTTCGACGGTGACCGCGCGCCCCAGACCGGGGCACAGGTCCGCGACTATCACATCGGGATCAAGGGCGTCGACGATCAAGGTCGTCGCTACAGCGCGCTGAACCCCGACGTTTTCTATTGGGCACACGCGACGTTCTTCAAGTCGACGCTGCTGGCGGCGGAGTGGCTCGGCGGCGGGCTCACGGAGGCGCAGAAACGGCAGCTGTTCGACGAGCACATCGTGTGGTACCGCATGTACGGCATGAGCATGCGGCCGGTTCCGAAGTCGTGGGAGGAATTCCAGGAGTACTGGGATCACATGTGCCACAACGTGTTGGAGAACAACTGGGCAGCACGCGAGGTGCTCGATCTGTCATCGATGCCAAAGCACCCCTCGCTGGACTGGATGCCCGACTGGATGTGGAAGCTGAACATCGCGGGGATGCAGCGGTTCTTCAATTTCACGACCGTCGGCCTGTTCGATCCGGCGGTGCGCGACCTGATGGGCTACACCTGGACGCCCCGCCAGGAGCGGCTACACAAGCTGTTCGGCAAGGTGGTGTATCACGTCGTCAAGTTGCTGCCGAAGCGCGTGATGATGCACCCGCGCAAGCGATCTGCGTGGGATCGTGCCAGCGGCCGGCTGCCCGCGGACTCACCGTTGGTCGAGACGCCGGCGCGCAATCTTCCGCCGGTGGAGTACCGCGACAACCCGCATTACTACTCGCCGAAGGTCTGAGGCCTGCCGTCAGACGGTGTGATCCGTCCATGCCACGCCGTCGAAATACCTTATTTTGCATCGGTTTTGCGGATCCGGAAACCACCCCGCTTGCACTGGTGGGTACCTGCCGAACACGCCGCGTTGATCGCCGCGCAGGCTCAACCGGTGTTCGTAGTCGGCGCGGGCACGTAGGCCGGCATCGCGGACGGCGAGCGTTCTCCTGCGGTGATGGATGAACAAGAACAACGCGAGGATCGCCGTGACGGCGAGCGCTTCGTACCAGCCGTTGGCGAGCCACCAGAATGTCACCAGCGCGGCGACGCCGGTGGCCACCGGGTGCCGCCGCCAAAATGGACGTCGGGCCTGGTTGTAGAGCACATTGTGAGATTACGCCTTGCTGGGCCGCGTCGAACACTCTCGACCGAGAGGATCGGCTTCGTTCAGCACGACGCGAGATGCGCCAATCAGACGCGCAGAGCACGGCTTTCGTGTCCACGATGCGGCGGTTGGAGCGGCGGTGCGACGCTGCGATGGGCATATCCTGAACCCGGAATTCCCAGGCCACCGGTGCCACAGCGTTAAGATGCAGATGACCTGGAACGAGGGTGTCAATGACCGATCCGACGGCCCGCCGGCAAGCCGAGTTCGCTCCAACTCAAATGTCGGCCGACACGGTGGACGAAACACGAAACGGCACCGGAACACTCGGCTCGTCGTTCGACCTCTCCGGGCCATCCCAGATCGCGCGGATCGAGGTCGGCCAGCGGCTCGACGACTTCGACCTGCTCGTCGAACTCGGCAGCGGCGCATTCGCGCGAGTCTTTCTCGCTCGTCAACGGTCTATGCAACGGCTGGTGGCGGTGAAGATCTCCGCAAACCGCGGGGAGGAAGGACAGACCCTCGCCCAGCTTGATCACGATTACATCGTCCGGGTCTTCGACCAGCGGATACTCCGCGACCGCGACTGGCGGCTGCTGTACATGCAATACGTGCCCGGCGGGACGCTGCTCGACCTCGGTCGACTGATTTTCGGTGACGATCGGCGACCCGAATCCGGTCAGGCGCTGCTCGACGCGGTCGACGTCGCACTGGAGTCACGCGGCGAGAGCCGGCCCACCGAATCAACCGCTCGCGCTGAGCTCGCGACCCTTTCCTGGCCTGAGACCGTCGCGTGGCTGGGGAAGCGACTGGCCGAAGCATTGCACTATGCGAATTCGCGGGGCGTCCTGCACCGCGACATCAAGCCGGCCAACGTATTGCTTGCACCCGATGGCACCCCCAAACTCGCCGATTTCAACATCAGCTTCGCCCGAAACCTGTCCGGGGCAAGCCCGTTCACCTACTTCGGTGGCTCACTGTCCTACATGTCTCCCGAGCAGCTCATGGCTACCCGGCCCGGACACGTCCACGACGCGGCGAACCTCGATACCCGCAGTGACATCTACTCACTCGCGGTCATGCTGTGGGAACTGCTGACGGGCAGGAAACCGTTCGATGACTCCGCGGCGCAAGCTGCTCGCGCGGAATCGGCTGAATTGGTCGGCGACACCACCGCGCTCGATCTGATGCTGTCCACCCGCGCAGAAGGGATCACGTCGGCGGCACTCGCGGCGCTACCGAGTGACTGCCCTACCGCGCTACGTCGAGTTCTGCTGAAGGCACTGAGCGCAGACCGTGACCAACGCTGGACCTCGGGGGCTGAACTCGCCGAGCAACTGCAACTGTGCCTCGATCCGCAAGCGCGTGACCTGGTGGATCCGCCTGAACGAAGCTGGCGGCTGCGTCTGCGGCCGTATTTTCTGCCGATTGCCGTGCCGGCCGTCGTGATTCCCAATGCGTTGGCCGCCGCATACACCATCCACCACAATCAGCTGCTCATCGTCAGCAAGCTTTCCGAGCAGGGCCAAGACCGGTTCATGCTGCTCACAACGCTGCTCAACCTACTCGTCTGGCCGCTCGGCATTGTGCTGGCGGTCTATTCGATCCGGTACGTGATCTTCGTCCCGCGGCGCCTGCGGCGTGGCCCGGCGCCGCCTGCGGACGCATTGGCCCGGGCGCGCCACGACTGCCTTGTCGCCAGTGAGCGGGTGGTGTTCGTCGTCATCGGTCTGTGGGTGCTGTCTGGGGTGACGTTTGCGCTCACGCTGCAGTTCGTGGCGGGTGGAATGCCCGGTAGATCCGCGATCCACTTCGTGGGGTCGCATGCGGTGGGCGGCGCGATGGCGATCGCGTATCCGTTTTTCCTGCTGACCTTCTACATCGTCCGCAGCATCTATCCGGAGCTGATAGCACAGGGACAGACCGATGCGCGCGATGCCGAACAGCTACGGGCGCTCAGCCGTCGACTGTCGCGCTATCTGGCGATCGCGGCTTCGGTGCCATTGCTCGCCATTATGGCAGTGAGCTTCCTGACTGCCCCCGAGATCGCCGAGATCATCGTCCCGATCAGGGTCGTGTGTCTCGGCGGTATTGCCGCATTCATTTTCGCGTATTGGTTGTCACGCATGATCGAGTCCGACATTCAAGCGCTCGAGCGGGTGATTCGCCAGGCACGCATTTCTGAACGCGGCGTGCCGTCTCAGACCGGGTGACGCGCACCGCGCCAATACTTCTGTGCCCCTGTGGTGCCCCCACCAGGGCTCGAACCTGGGACCTGCGGATTAAAAGTCCGTAGCTCTACCAACTGAGCTATAGGGGCGCGAGGCATCAGGATACTGGGTGCCGTCGGGGACCGCGTTTGAGGATTGGGGTGTCCGTACCCTAAGCTAGCGAGGCTCCCAGCGTCACAGCGTTGTGAGTACCCCGGAGAGATTCGGCTGGCCCCCTTCGTCTAGCGGCCTAGGACGCCGCCCTTTCAAGGCGGTAGCGCGGGTTCGAATCCCGTAGGGGGTACGCGCGGCACCGTACGATTGGAAGCCGCAAGCGTAGAAAGCAAGGCCCTGTGGCGCAGTTGGTTAGCGCGCCGCCCTGTCACGGCGGAGGTCGCGGGTTCGAGTCCCGTCAGGGTCGCCACTATTGGCGAGGCACTTCGGTTATCGACACGGCCGATGCCTTCCGGCCAGGTAGCTCAGTTGGTACGAGCGTCCGCCTGAAAAGCGGAAGGTCGCCGGTTCGATCCCGGCCCTGGCCACTCTAGAGGCACTCTGCCTCGATGCCCCCATCGTCGACGTTGTTCGGTCGGGTTTCCGCAGCCGTCAAGAATTCGTCAAGGCGTCCGCCGCATGCTGTCGTGGACGGCCGCCAGGGCCGCATGCGAAAGGAACGATCCATGAACTCTGCCGCACGATTGGCGACGAACCTGTTGGTGTCCGGCGGCCTCAGCCTGGCCGGCATCGGACTGGTCGTGGGAACCGCGCAGGCCGAGCCTGCGCCGGTGACCGTGATACCTGAGGGAGCGGCGCAGACGGTCGTCGACGTCGTCGCCGAGAACACCGGCTTCCGCCCGACCGATGTGACCTGCCCGGCGGGAGTGGAGGCGAAGGTGGGACAGCAGTTCGAGTGCCGGTTCACCGGTCCGGAAGGCCCGTATACCGCCTACCTGCAGATCATGACGGTCGACGGCCAATACGTCGAATACTCGATCGCGACCCGCCGGAACTAGTTGCGTCTTTCTGGCGAAGCGCATATCTTCCGTTGGTACGATCGTGTACCACGGAGGGATCACATGGCTGAGCCGACCACCGACCCGGTGCGCTTGCCGCCGGCGCCGCGCATACCCAAGCTGCTGCAGGGCGTGGGATTCCTCGCCGCCCGGGACAAGGCCGTCGCCGCGGTGTCCAGGCGGCACGGCCCGACATTCACGCTCAACCTGCCGATTTTCGGTCCGACCGTCGTCGTCGGCGATCCGGCCCTGATCAAGGAGTTGTTCACGGCCAAACCGGACCTGATCGCACGAGCCGGGGTGCTCGGCGAGATGTTCGGGCCGGGCTCGACGTTCAGTCTCGCGGGCGCCGAGCACCGGGAACGTCGCAAGCTGCTGGTTCCGCCGTTCCACGGCAAGCGGATGGCCGGCTACGAGGCGATCGTCGAAGAAGAGGTCATGCGTGAAATCGCGTCCTGGCCCGAAGGTCAGGAATTCGAGACCATGCCATCGATGATGCGCATCACCCTCAACGCCATTCTGCGCACCGTGTTCGGCGCCGAGGGGACGGCCCTGGACGAACTGCGCGATTGTCTGCCGCAGATGGTGTTGTACGCCTCTCGGTTGGCCGTCATGCCGCCGGTGGTGCGCCGAGACTTCGGACCGCACAGCCCCGGGCGGAAACTCGCCGAGAACCGCAGGCGCTACGACGAGATCATCGCCCGCCTCATCGCCGACATCCGCAACGACCCGGCGTTCGAGCAGCGCACCGACGTCCTTTCGCTCATGCTGCAGGCGCGGTACGACGACGGATCACCTATAGCCGACGACCATGTGGCCGACGAACTGCTCACGCTGCTGGCCGCCGGGCACGAGACCACCGCCACCACCTTGGCGTGGACGGTCGAGCGGCTGCGCAGGCACCCGCGCCTCTTGTCGCGCCTGGCCGCCGAGGTCGACGCGGGCGGGTCTGAACTCGTCCAGGCCACCATCTGGGAGGTCCAGCGGACCCGGCCCGTCATCAACGGCACAGCGCGAATCACGAAAACGCGGATCCGGCTCGGCGATTGGGTCATTCCCGAACGTCACGTCGTGATGGCCAGCATCACCCTGGCGCACGCGGCTGCGAGCAGTTTCCCCGACGCGGAGGTGTTCGATCCCGACCGGTTTGTCGGCAATCCACCGGACAATTACGCGTGGATTCCCTACGGCGGCGGCGTCCGCCGCTGCATCGGGGCCGCGTTCGCCAACATGGAGATGGTCGTCACGCTGCGAACGCTGATGCGCGAGTTCGAGTTCGGCACCACCTACGCCGCGGGTGAGCGCAGACATTCCCGTGGCGTGGCCACCGCGCCCGGTCGCGGCGGCCGAGCGGTCGTATATCGGCGTCGTGCCGCGGCTCCGCAGACCAGTCCTTCCAGCGCGGCGAGGATATCGGCGTGACGGCGAACGAGACCGTCGTGGACGTCGGCCGTGGCATCGAACTCTGCTATGACCACGCCGGCGACCCCGCCGATCCACCCATCATGCTGGTCGCCGGCCTGGGGCAGCAATTACATTCCTGGCCCGACGAATTCGTCGCAAAACTCGTGGGACTCGGCTATCACGTGATCCGGTTCGACAACCGCGACGCGGGCCGTTCCACCCACATGACCTATCGTCCGCCGAATCCGGTGGCCATGTTGCGGGGCGGTGATCCTAGGCATCAGTACCACCTGGGTGACATGGCGCGCGACACCGTCGGCCTGATGGATGCGCTCGGACATCGAGACGTGCACCTGGTGGGCGTGTCGATGGGCGGCATGATCGCGCAGACCGTCGCCGCGCATCATCCGGGCCGGGTGCGCACACTCACCTCGATCATGTCGACGACGGGGGCGCGTCGGCTGGGACGGCCCGCACTGTCCACGTGGCGACGGATGCTGACGTCGAAGCCGCCGCGTACAAGGGAAGAGGAAATGGATCGGGCCGCGAACATCTTCGCCCACATCGGATCCCACGGCTTTCCCTTCGATGAGGAGGCGGTGCGCACCCGTGCCGGCATCGCCTTCGACCGCGATCCCAGCCCGGCGGGCATCGCTCGGCAGCTGGCGGGCATCTTCGCCTCTGGCGACCGCACCGCCGAGCTCGCCCACATCGACGTACCGACCCTGGTCATCCACGGCGACCGAGACCGGATGGTTCATCCGACCGGCGGGGCTGCGACGGCCCGAGCGATACCGGGCGCACGCCTCGAGACGATCGTCGGCCTCGGCCACGACCTGCCCGTCGGGGCATGGGACCGAATCATCGACCTGATCACCGACCACTTCACCGGGGCAGAATTCGCGGCGCGCCGCGGCGCAGCTCTGACCCGCACCGACCGTGAGGAGAGCGCATGAGCAAGAGGCGTAGGACGATAAGTGGCCGCACCGCGGTCATCACCGGTGCGGCATCGGGTATCGGTCGTGCTCTGGCGCAACGGTTGTCGGCGCACAGCTGCCCGGTCGCCATCGCCGACGTCGATGAGGCCGGGCTGAAGGAAACCGAGGCGTCGTTGCCTGGCCCAGCCCTACTGCGGGTTCTCGATGTCAGCGATGCGCAGGCGCAGCGCGACTTCGCCGCAGAGGTACGTGACTGGGCGCCCCAGCCACTCGGCGCGGTGTTCAACAATGCCGGCGTTGCCGTCGGATCGAGCGTGCTCGACGCCGTCCCAGAGGACGACGAATGGTTGTGGAGCATCAACTTCGGAGGCGTCGTCAACGGCACGAGGGCGTTTCTGCCCATCCTCGTCGAACAGGACGAGGGCGTGGTCGTCAACACGTCGAGCGTCTTCGGTCTGGTCGGCATGCCGACCCAGAGTGCTTACTGCGCAGCCAAGTTCGCCGTCCGCGGCTTCACCGACGCCCTTCGCCAAGAGCTGCGCGGCACCGGCGTCACTGCCATCAACGTGCACCCGGGCGGGATCAACACCAACATCGTGCGCAACGGTCGGATGCGCAAGGATCCCGAGGGCCGAGGCCGCACCCAGGAGCAGATGGCCAAGGAGTTCGCGAACATCACCATGACGCAGCCCGACAAGGCCGCCGAGATCATCCACCGCGGTGTGGAGTCCGGCAAGGCGCGGATACTCGTCGGACCCGACGCCTACATGTTCGACGCCTTGGCGCGAATGGCGCCGACGCACTATTACGACGTGCTCGGCCGGCTGCAGAGTGTCCTTCGAAGGCGCGCGTCGAGCTAGGGGACCAGCACGACCTTGCCGATGTTCTCACGCGCGGCGAGGATGCGGTGCGCCTCGCGCGCGTTGTCGAACGGCACGGCGGCGTGCAGGATCGGCGTGACGACGCCGTCGGCCAATGCCTTTGCCAGGGGCCCGATCCACGGTTCGAGTGTGCCGCGGTCATCCCAGAGCGCCAGCATGTTGAGGCCGATGACGGCCTTGGAGTCGGAAAGCTGTTTGGTCAGGTTGAACCCGCGCAGCATTGGCAACAGTTGCGGCAATACTGTACGCAGAGAACGCTTCTCGCCCTGCTGCAACGCCGAGATGCCGTACGCGATCAATTTGCCACCGGGCCGGAGCAGGTTGTAGGAGCGGCGCAGCGATGCACCGCCGATCGCGTCGAGCACCATGTCGTAGGGCGGCAGATCCTTCCACCACCCGTCGCGTCGGTAGTCGATTGTGCGATCGACGCCCATGTCGCGGAGCACCTGATGCTTCCCGGGTGACGCGGTGCCATGGATTTCGACACCCGTGGGTTTGGCGAGCTGGATGGCCGCGGTACCGACGCCGCCGGCCGCCGCATGGATGAGGACGCGTTCACCGGCCTTCGGCGAGCCGTATCCGTGCAGCGCGGCCCACGCAGTCGCGTAGTTGACCGGGACGGCGGCACCCTGCTCGAAGGTCAGGCGGTCTGGAAGCGGAACCGTATCGGCGGCCTTGACGTTCACGATTTCGGCGTATCCACCGAAACGCGTCCCGGCCAAAACTCTTTCGCCCACACGTGACTCGTCGACACCCGCACCGACCGCGTCGATCGTCCCCGAGACTTCGTAGCCGACCACGGATGGCGGTTTGGGTGCTTCGGGGTAGAGGCCGACGCGCGCGAGATGGTCGGCGAAGTTGACGCCCGCCGCCCGCACCGCGATGCGCACCTGGCCGGGGCCGGGCGGGGGAGGATCGGGCCGCTGCTCGACCTTGAGCACTGAGGGATCACCGTGCTTGGTGATGACGACGGCGCGCATGGTCACGCCGTCGCCTTCGCGTGTTCGTACAGATCGGCGTCGTGGGCACAGACGATCAGCAGGTCGGGCTCCTGACGCTGGTAGAGCTCGGTGAGTCGAGCGTGGTTGTCCAGCACCTTCTTTCGGTCGAATGCGAGAAGAGGTTCGATGATCCGGATCGGGCGGGGGACCTCGGAGATACCGTCCAGGGTGCCCTGGTGGTAGAAGGCGTCGCCGCCGTGCAGCACCCAGCGGTTCCCGGCGTCAACGGCGATACATGCATGTCCCCGGGTGTGGCCGGGCAACGAGATCAGCACGATTCCCGGTGCGATCTCGTTGAGTTCCTTGACGGCGGCGAATCCCCGCCATCTCTCCCCGGAGGGGTCGTGCTCGACGATCTTGGGGCCGTGTGCCCATTGAACGGCGCGAAAGCGCATCTTCTCCTGAAACGTCGGATCCTTTACCGCTCCTTTGATTTCGGCGCTGGTGGCGTGGACTTGGGCATCGGGGAAGTCGGAGATGCCGCCGATGTGATCCATGTCGAAGTGCGTGACGACGATGTGGCGGACGTCGGCGCGGGTGAACCCAAGGCGCTCCACCTGGCGCAGCGCGGTTTCGCCGTGGTCGAACACCGGCTTGAACAGGCGGCGGGTGGGCCCGACCCGCGCGTGGTCGTCGCAGTCGCGCGTCCCGTATCCGGTGTCGACGAGCACCAGGCCGTTGTCGGTCTCGATGAGCAGGACGTGGCAGACGATCCTTGATACGAGATACGGGTTCATCGTCCCGCAGTTGAGATGGTGGACCTTCACAGTTCTCCCGCCATCGCGAGCAGTTCGCCGCGCCCGATCTGCGTGACGAGGCTGGCCGAGTCGAAGTAGATGCGTTCGTTGACGACGCGGTCGCCCTCGAAGTAGAACACCGCGATGATCGGCACCCGGAACGCCTTGCCGGTCGGCGGCAGGCCGTAGAACTCGCCGAGATTGGTTCCCAGCAAGTCGAATTCGACGATCACGGCATCATCGGCGACGTGGCATACGACGTTGTCGTGCCGCTGGTCGGGGAACGCTGTTCTGGTGGTCAGGTAGTACCCCATGACTTCGTCGTCGCCGTCGAAGACCTGGCCGGTGGCCATGATCTCGTAGTGGGGGTGGCCGTTAAACGTGGCCAGGGTGCGGTCGAACTCCTTGGTCACCTCGGTGTCCATGTGCTCCCGGATCACCTCGAGGCGGCGCTCGCGCAGATCGTCTGTGATCATGCCTTGACTGTAGGCCGCCGCTCGGCTGTCAGACCGCGGATTGCAGGGGCGCTCCGAGCTGCTGGTGCCGGTGCTGGCGTTCGACGACGGCGAGGTAGGCCGCCCACGCAAACGCGGAGCTGGCGAACAGGATGAATCCGCAGAAGAGCCACGCGTGTTTGATGCCGCGCCGACGGCCGTCGACGATGGACCACAGCGGGAAGAGCAGCAGGCTCATGATCGTGTAGTCCTGACTGGCCGAGCTCGCGGCGGGGTTGGCGTACCCCAGCGTGATGAACTCCCACCAACTGCCGGGCCCCCAGATGAAGTTGTGCATACCTCCCGGCGGCGCGTACTCGGCGACGTACTGGTTGTTGAAGTAGTAGCCGAGCACGACCGATGCGATACCCGCGACGTAATAGAAGAGCTCCAGCCCGGTCACCTGAGGGCCGGACGAGTAGCGCGCGAAGATCGCCGGATTCGTCTTGACGATGAAAGCCATCGTCGCGAACCCGAGCACGAGGTGGACGATCAGCGAAACCATAAAGGCGGAGTCTCACCAAGCTGTGAAGTTTTGTCAATAGTGACAGAACTTGGTGCGGTAGTTTCTCCCCATGGTCCGACCCGCCCAGACGGCACGAAGTGAGCGCACGCGCGAGGCGTTGCGGCAGGCCGCGGTGGTGCGGTTTCTCGCCCAGGGGGTCGAAGACACCTCGGCCGAGCAGATCGCGGCCGATGCCGGAGTTTCGCTGCGGACGTTCTATCGGCACTTCGCGTCCAAACACGATCTGCTGTTCGCCGACTACGCCGGCCTGCAGTGGTTCAGGACGGCGCTGGCGCAGCGCAATCCCGACGAGTCGATCATCGATTCGGTGCATGCCGCGATGATGGCGCGTCCATACGACGACTGGGCCGTCGCGCAGACGGCCGCCCTGCGCGCACAGGAGATCGAACCCGACCGGATCGTGCGGCATATCCGGCAGGTCGAGGCAGATTTCGCCGAGGCGATCGTGCATCGCCTGACCGAGGAGAACCCGCCCGCACCGGGTACGGACGAGGGAATGCGCGTGGCGATCACCGCGCGGTGCATCGCGGCGGCGGTCTTCGGTGCGATGGAGGTCTGGATGCTCGGCCAGGAGCGCTCACTGCCCGAGTTGTCGCGGCTGACCCGGGAGGCGCTGGACACGCTCGCCGAGGGGATCAGCTAAAAGTTTTGTCACTATTGACAAAACGTATGGCGCGTGTCAGCCTCAGCGCATGGCTGACTTTGATGCGATCGTCGTCGGCGCGGGCCACAACGGGTTGACCGCTGCCGCACTTCTCCAGAAAGCGGGGCTACGCACGCTCTGCCTCGACTTCAAGCTGTATGCCGGCGGTATGGCCTCCACCGTCGAGCTGTTCGATGGCTACCGATTCGAGATCGCAGGGTCGGTGCAGATTCCGACCTCGGCCGTGGTCAGCCGCGAACTCGGACTCGACGAGTTGCCGACCGTCGACCTCGATGTGATGTCGGTGTCACTGCGTGGCGTCGGCGACGAACCGCTGGTCTACTACACCGACCCGATGAAGCTGATGACGCACATCAACGAGGTGCACGGCGCGGAAGCCGTCAACGGGATGGCCGGTCTGATGGCGTGGTGTCAGGCGCCGACGCGCGCGCTGGGCCGTTTCGAAGCCGGCCAGCCACCCAAGACACTCGATGAGATGTATGCCTGCGCGACAAACGAATTCGAGCGGCAGACCATCACCGATCTGCTCTTCGGCTCGGTTACCGATGTGATCGACCGCTACCTGCCCGACCGGGAGAAGCACGGCGCGCTGCGCGGCATGCTCTCGTTGCTCGCGTGCAACACCACCTATCGCGGCCCCGCGACGCCGGGTACCGCGGCGGCGCTGGCCTACGGTTTCGCCGTTCCGGACGAGAACGCGCTCCTGGTGAAGAAACTCCAGGGTGGCATCGGCGCCTTGACGTCGCACCTGTGCGACGTGTTCACCTCGGCCGGCGGCGAATTGCGGTTGCGCAGCAAGGTCGAGGAGATCCAGGTCGCCGACAGCCGGGTGAGCGGTGTCCGGTTGGAGGACGGGACCGTCATCACCGCGCCCATCGTGATCTCCGGTATCGCACCGGATCTCACCATCAACGGCATGATCGACCCCGCCGCGCTACCCGCCGATGTTCGGGAACGTTTCTCCGGCCAGGATCATCGTGGCAGCTATCTGCAGATGCACTTCGCGCTCGACGGCATACCGGAGTTCGCGGCACCCTACGAACTGCTCAACGATCCGTCGATGCAGTCGAATATCGGAATCTTCTCCACCCCCGAGGAATTGCAGCGGCAGTGGGAGGAGTGCAGACACGGCATCGTGCCCGCCGACCCGTCCATCGCACTGCAGATACCGTCGGTGAACGACCCGGGCTTGGCGCCGGAAGGCAAGCACGCGGCATCGGCGTTCTCGCTGTGGTTCCCCATCGAGGAGTCGGATTCGAGCTACGGGGAGATGAAGGCCGAGATGGGGCAGCGGGTGATCGACAAGATCACCAGGCTGGCGCCGAATTTCGAGAGCCTGATTCTCAAACACACCACCTTCACTCCCAAGCACATGGGCACGATGTTCGGCGCGCCGGGTGGCGACTACTGCCACGGGCTGATCCACCCCGACCAGATCGGGCCCAACCGGCCAGGCCCGAAAGGCTATGTCGACCAACCCATTCCGATCAACGGCCTCTACCTGGCCAGTGCCGGATGCCACGGTGGCCCCGGCATCACGTTCGTGCCCGGTTACAACGCGGCCAAGCAGGCGCTCGTCGACGTGAAGTAGACCTCGGACGCCGGCCTACGGTCCCCGCTCCGGGTTTGCGTTGTCTTTGTCTGGTGGTTTCAGGAGTAGTTCGGGGCGGTGGTAGTAGTTGATACGGGTTTGGCCGGTGTCGAGGCCTGGTGGTGGGTGCCATTCGGCGTCGCCGTGGTCGTTGATGGTGGTGGTCCAGCCGTTGTCCTTGTCGACGAGGCGGTTATCCGGCCCACAGGCCAGGGTCATCTCGTTGACGTTGGTGTGGCCGCCGTCGGCCCAATCCTGCAGTGCGTGATGCACCTGGGCGCCGTAGGCCGGCACCGCGCAGCACGGTTTGGTGCAGCCCCCGTCACGGGCGATCAACATGATCCGCTGCGCCGCCGACGCGGTGCGTCGCGCGCGGAACAGGTCCAGGGCTTGTCCGGTGGATTTGTCGAACACCGCCAGCCAGTGGTGGGCGTGGGCGGCCAGGCGGATCACATCTGTGATCGGCATGAGGCTGCCGCCGCCGGTGGTGCCCACCCCGGCGCGGGACTCGAGGTCTTGGAGGGTGGTGCGGATGATGATCGAGGTCGGTAGCCCGTTGTGCTGACCCAACTCGCCGGATTCCAACGCGTTGCGGCCCAGGGCGAGCAGGGCGTCGTGTTGGCGTTGGGCCAGGGTGCGGTGATCGGTATCGATCTGCTCCTGTGAGGGGGTGCCGCTGATGCACGGGGTGTCGTCGTCGGGGTTGCACATGCCCGGTGCGCCCCATTTGGCGAAGATGGGTTCGAGCACTGCCCACGCTTCCGGCGTCAGGTCGCCTTTGATGGAGACCATGCCGTCACGGCCCTGCGGGCCACAAATGAGACCGCGTTTGCGCTGTCGTTCGGTGTCCTCGGGTTCCGGGCCGTCCTGATCCAAGAGGAACAGCATCGTGGTGGCGGCCCTGCCCAGCTCGTAGGGTCCGACACCGACCGCGATACGCACCAAGTCCTGTTCGATCTCCTCACGCGTGGCGGCATCCACGAACCCGGGAAGGCGTCCCATGGCGTCGCGGATCTTGTCCACATGTTCACCGGTGATCTGCCCGGCGGCTTGGGCGGCGGCGGTCGCCGCGAGCACCGGCGCCAACGGTTGACCGGTCAACGCCCGTCGCGGCCCGAGTACTTCGGCTTCGGCCAGGCGGCGGTTGGCCTCGGTCGCTGAGATCCGCCACCGGATCCGCAGCACGTCTTTCCAGTTCTTGGCGCCCAACTCCTTGGGCGTCGTTTCGGTCTGTAGCCGGGCCAGCGCACGATGCCACTGCGCGGGCAGTTGGCACGACAACATCTCCAGCTCGTCGAGGACGTCGAGCAGTTCGCGGTGGGTGAGCATGTCCAGGTCGCAGCCGGCCAGCGACTCGTGGGCGGACCGCAGCGCGGCCATCGCCACCTGAACCGGAGTCGCCAACATGACTCGAACATACATTCGACCACCGACAAACCGACGCTCGGAAGTGGCTTAGGGGACAGACCAAATCTAAAGAGGCGCAGGCCAACTAACGGGGGCGCCGATCAAGCCCGGGCGGCCTCTGTTTCGATCCTGCGTGGACGGGCATCCATGTCGGCATGGGTCTCACGGTCGCCGTCACCGGCCCGACGGGTGAAATTGGCATCTCGGCTGTCACCGCGCTGGACCGCGACCCAGTCGTCGAGCGAATCATCGGAATGGCGCGTCGTCCGTTCGACCCCGCGGGGCAGGGCTGGACCAAGACCGAGTACCGGCAGGGTGATATCACCGACCGCGAAGCGGTCGACGGCCTGGTGGCCGATGCCGACGTCGTCGTGCATCTGGCGTTCATCATCATGGGCACGCGTGAAGAGAGCGCGCGGGTGAACCTCGCAGGCACTCGCAATGTGTTCGAGGCGACGGTGGCCGCGCAGCGACCGCGCCGTTTGGTCTATACCTCCTCGGTGGCCGCCTACGGATACCACTCCGACAACCCCGATCCGATCACCGAGGATGTACCGCCGCGCGGTTCACCAGAGCACTACTACTCGCAACAGAAAGCGGCGTGCGAGAAGGCGCTCGAGGAAATCGCCGGTGGGTCCGACCTCGAGGTGTACGTGCTGCGACCTTGCATAGTCGCAGGGCCGAAGGCACCCGCGCTGGCCGAGTTCATGCCGTGGAACCAGCTGCCCGGAGCCGTCAAGCGGATGGCGCAGATGCTGCCGCTACCGAAGCCACCGATGCCCGACCCCGGCACGCCGATGCAGCTGGTACATCACGACGACGTCGCAGCCGCAATCGCGCTGGCCGTGACGACCACCGCCCCTCCCGGTGCCTACAACTTGGCGGGTGACGGCTTGGTTTCCATCTCGGCAGTGGCCGACGAACTCGGCGCCCGTCCGATCCGGGTGCCGAGGTTCGCCGCCACGGCGGCATCGGAAGTGATTGCCAGGCTTCCGTTCGTCCCGGCATCCTTGGAATGGCTGCACGCCGGGCGCACCGCGGTCGTCATGGATACGACCAAGGCGAAGACTCAGTTGGGCTGGGAGCCGAAATACACTGGCGCCGAGACACTGTCGGAGCTCGGGCGGTCGCTGTAGCTCACTGCGTGTGATCTCCGGTGTCGGCCGGACCGCTAGGAGTGGCGCCGCCTTCATCGGACCAGTCGGCAGCGTCCTCGTCACCCTTGGCCGGGTCGCTCTCGACGTCGTCGTCCGCACCGCTGGGGCCGGCGTCGGTCTCGGTGGTGTCGGGTTTGTCGGGGTTGGTCATGCCCGCTGGGGTACCCAAACTCAGTCGGGTCGACTCCGAAGCTGGGCCATCCAGTCCTTGGGCACCCTGCCGCGGGGTCCGGGCGCCGTTTCCTCCTCGGGACGGCACTCCGGTGGGGCGAGTTCGGGTCCGTCGTAATACGAATTGGCGTCGTAGTTCCAGAACCAGTCCTCACCGGGTTCGAACGATCGAATGATGTGGTGGCCGGTGGATCGCCAGTGTGCCGTCGCGTGCCGCGCCAACGAGTCGTCGCAGCAACCGATGTGCCCGCATGCCGCGCAGCGCCGAAGGTGCACCCACCACCCACCGTGCTCATCG
Source organism: Mycobacterium sp. 29Ha (assembly GCF_032883055.1). Classification (NCBI taxonomy): domain Bacteria; kingdom Bacillati; phylum Actinomycetota; class Actinomycetes; order Mycobacteriales; family Mycobacteriaceae; genus Mycobacterium; species Mycobacterium sp. 29Ha. Next base: position 46,467 of record NZ_JAMQTI010000007.1, on the reverse strand, counting down.
CACTCAATACATCCGGTGCCGCTGGGCGGGACTGTGGGATCGACGGCATCGCTCATAGTCGACGAGCCTACCGATTTCGGCTAGCCGGCCATGGTCGAGTTCGGGGCATGCCAGTCAGTCGAGACGAAACGGTGGCGGATCAGCCACTCATCATCGACCGGCACGAAGAGGTCCCGGTAGCGGCCGTAATGATCGAGGCCTATCTCGGTGAACACTGTGAAGTAACAAGCCACCCTCGCGTGCTGCTGTGTGATCTCGGTAAACCGGATGTTCGTCACGTTGTGACGAACGATGCGGCGCACTCCCGATTCCTGCGCCGCGGCATCCGGTGATGCGACTGCGCCACCGAGGAATTCGACGATGGCCGCGCGACCCTGAACCGGCGCGGCGCCACGCAGCTCGAGCTCCCCGTCCTCGCAGAAGGATTCGGCGAGCTCGGACAGCCGCATCGCGTCGCCGGACCAGTTGTAGCGGGCGAGGCTGTCGCGGATGCGTTCACGCGCCGAAAGCTCCCAAAGTTCCATGCGGTCAACCGTATCGGGCTAGGGTCGCGCCATGGCTACCAGCGATTCCCGCGAGGTCGTGATCGAGGCAAGTCCCGAGGAGATCCTCGACGTCATCGCCGACGTCGAATCGACACCAGATTGGTCGTCGCAGTATCAGAGTGCGGAGATCCTGGAGTCATATGACGACGGCAGGCCGCGCCGGGTCAAGATGAAGGTGAAGTCGGCGGGTATCTCCGACGAACAGGTCGTCGAGTACACCTGGACAGACAACAAGGCCAGCTGGACGCTGATCTCCGCCGGCCAGCTGAAGGCGCAGGACGCGTCGTACACGCTGACGCCGGACGGGGCCAAGACCAAGGTCACGTTCGACATCACCATCGACCTGTCGGTGCCGATGCCCGGATTCGTGCTCAAGCGGGTGATGAAAGGTGCGATGGAAACCGCCACCGACGGCCTGCGCAAGCAGGTGCTGAAGGTCAAAAAGGGCGGCTGACAGGTTTCGCCAGAGCGCACCGGTGGAACTAAGCCGGCATGAGTGTCACCGAAACACGCGACGTCGTCATCGAGGCGACTCCCGCCGAGATCATGAACGTTTTGACTGATCTGGAGACGTTGACCGAATGGTCTCCGACCCATCAGAAGGTCGAGGTGCTCGAGCGCGACGCGGCGGGACGCCCGAGCAAGTCCAGGCAGGTCGTCAAGATCCTTGGCATAACCGACGAGCTGGTGCTGGACTACACCGTTTATGACGACGGTGTCGGCTCGGCTCTCGTCAGCTCCAAGCAGCAGCGTGCCCAGACGGGTCGCTACACGCTGACGCCCGACGGTGACTCGACGCGGGTGCGCTTCGAATTGATGGTCGACCCAACAGTTCCCGTACCCGGATTCGTCCTCAAGCGGATGATGAGAGGAGCGATGGAGTCGGCCACCGACGGCCTGCGTAAGCAGGTGCTGAAGGTCAAAAAGGGCGGCTGACAGGTTTCGCCAGAGCGCACCGGTGGAACTAAGCCGGCATGAGTGTCACCGAAACACGCGACGTCGTCATCGAGGCGACTCCCGCCGAGATCATGAACGTTTTGACTGATCTGGAGACGTTGACCGAATGGTCTCCGACCCATCAGAAGGTCGAGGTGCTCGAGCGCGACGCGGCGGGACGCCCGAGCAAGTCCAGGCAGGTCGTCAAGATCCTTGGCATAACCGACGAGCTGGTGCTGGACTACACCGTTTATGACGACGGTGTCGGCTGGACTCTCGTCAGCTCCAAGCAGCAGCGCGCCCAGACCGGCCGTTACACGCTGACGCCCGACGGTGATTCGACGCAGGTGCGTTTCGAATTGATGGTCGACCCTACGGTCCCCCTGCCCGGCTTCCTGATCAAACGGGGAGCCAAGGGACTGATGGAGACAGCCACCAAGGGCCTTCGTGAGCAGGTGCTGAAGGTGAAGAACCGCACGGGTTAGGTCCGCAGGTCCATTTCCTGGCGGTGCTGCCGCCGGTCGCGCCACAGCGTATGACCTTCCGCGCGCGGAAGTGCCAACATTGACATCTACGTCAGATGCCGCGAGTTACCTTGCTTCGGTGACGAACACAGGCCCCCTGGCGGGAGTGAGAGTAATCGAACTCGGCGGTATCGGGCCGGGACCGCACGCGGGCATGGTGCTGGCCGATCTGGGCGCCGACGTCGTTCGGGTGCGTCGGCCCGGCGGGCTGCAGATGCCTGCGGAGAACATCGACCTGATGCACCGTGGCAAGCGAACGGTCGATCTCGACGTCAAGAAGGAACCGCAGGTTCTGCTCGACCTCGCGGCCAAGGCCGACGTGCTGCTGGATTGCTTCCGCCCCGGCACCTGCGAACGTCTCGGTATCGGTCCTGACGACTGTGCTGGCGTGAACCCGCGACTGATCTTCGCGCGGATCACCGGCTGGGGCCAGGACGGTCCCCTGGCCATGACTGCCGGCCACGACATCAACTACCTGTCGCAAACCGGTGCGCTGTCGGCCATCGGGTATCGCGACCGGCCGCCCGTCGCGCCGCTGAATCTGGTGGCGGACTTCGGTGGCGGGTCGATGCTGGTGCTGCTGGGCATCGTCACCGCTCTCTACGAACGCGAGCGCTCGGGCCTTGGCCAGGTCATCGATGCGGCCATGGTCGACGGCGTCAGCATCCTGGCGCAGATGATGTGGACGATCAAAGCCGGAGGCACGCTGAAAGACACCCGTGAGTCCTTCATGCTCGACGGCGGTGCACCGTTCTACCGCACCTACGAAACCTCCGACGGCGGATACATGGCGGTCGGTTCGATCGAACCGCAGTTCTTCGCGCAGCTCCTCGTCGGCCTCGGGCTGTCTCCCGAAGAGGTGCCCAACCAGTTCGACGTCGCTGCGTACCCGGAGATGTTCAAGACCTTCACCGACCGGTTCGCGAGTAAGACCCGCGACGAGTGGACGGCCGCTTTCGCGGGCACGGATGCATGCGTCACACCGGTGCTCACCTGGACAGAAGCGGCGCGTAACGAGCACCTGCTGGCGCGGTCGACGGTGATGACGGCGCACGGCGTCGAACAGGCGGCTCCGGCGCCGCGATTCTCCCGCACTCCGGCAGGTCCGGTCGGGACCCCGCCGCAGGCAGCCACGCCAGTCACCGAGATCGGCTGGTAGGCAGGTTAGCTGACAATTCCATTACATGAGGCACGCGAGGTGCCTATGATTTGCCACTATGACTGTCCGTGCGTCACGAGAGGTGGTCTTCGACGCCCCGCCTGAGGCAATTCTGGATGCGCTTGCCGACATCGAGGGTGTGCCGTCGTGGTCGCCGTTACACAAGCACATCGAGGTCCTGGACCGCCATCCGGACGGCAGACCCCACCACGTCAAGGCGACGTTCCGGATCATGGGGATCACCGACAAGGAGCTCCTCGAATACCACTGGGGCGACGACTGGGTGGTCTGGGACGCGAGTGAAACCGGTCAGCAGCGCGGTCAGCATGCGGAGTACAACCTCACCCCGGAGCTCGACGGCAAGACGCGGGTGCGGTTCGACATCATTCTTGATTTGGCTACGCCGGTTCCCCGCTTCCTCGTCCGGCGAGGCAAGCAAATGGTGCTCGATATTGCGACCGAAAGCCTGCGCAAGCGCGTGATGCAGGCGTAGGCCTGACCGCTCGATTGCAACATCGACGCAACACTCCGTGCCTACCGTTGCCTGATGCGTCGCCACTCGATATTGGTCGATCGGTTGACCGTCAAGAGCCCCGGTGCATCACAACAGAGCATTCTCGACGAGCTGCGTCGCGTCATCCTCGACGGCGCGGTTCTGCCCGGCACCCACATACCACTGGCCGAGGTTGCCGATCTGTTCGGCGTGAGCCAGATCCCGGTCCGTGAGGCGCTGAAAACACTGATCGGCGAGGGACTCGTCGCCCACCGCAGCAACTTCGGCTACTCGGTTGCGCAGCTGACTCCACAGGAGCTGCGCGAGATGTACATCGTGCGTGAGCCTTTGGAGGCAGCAGCACTCGCGGCGTCGGTGGCCAACGCAACTGACATGGACCGCGCCGCCGTCGTCGCTGCCCACGACGTTCTACAACAGGCCATCCGTGACGACGATCCCGTCACCTACCACCGCCAGAGCCGCCAATTTCATCTCGCGTTGACCCGCCCGTCGCGCATGCACAGGCTGCTACACATGCTCGAATCAGCCTGGAACGTCACCGAACCCGTGCAATCGATGGTGCATGTCTCCCCGGATCAGCGCACGGCACTGCACGCAGATCATCTTCAGATGGTCGAATCGTTCCTCGCCGGCGACATCGAGCAATTGCTCGTGACCGCCGAGGCGCACGCACAGCGACTCAACGCGGTGATCGCGACGCTGCCGACCGACACCGGCCTGCTCGTGGCGCCGAATATATCTTCCGCGCAATAGCCAGGTAGTTCGTAGGAAATCCCTGTGCAATACGTCGTGGATAGCGTCCGCGCATGACCGACCTCGACACACCTCAGACCACGAAGGACCTGCCCCCAGGCGCGGTTGTCGGCGCGGGTGACCTCGTCGAAGCGTCCGGCCACCCGGTCGGCGGCGGCGTCATCAAGCCGGGCTACGACCCACGCCTGACCAACGAGGACCTCGCCCCGCTCGGCAAGCAGACGTGGACGTCATACAACATTTTCGCCTTCTGGATGTCCGACGTGCACAGCGTCGGCGGATACGTGACAGCGGGCAGCCTTTTCGCGCTCGGCCTCGCCAGTTGGCAAGTGCTGGTGGCGCTGCTCGTCGGCATCACGATCGTCTATTACTTCTGCAACCTGGTCGCCAAGCCCAGCCAAGCGGCCGGCGTGCCCTATCCGGTGATCTGCCGCACCGTGTTCGGCGTCCTGGGCGCGAACATCCCGGCGATCATCCGCGGGCTGATCGCCGTGGCGTGGTACGGGATTCAGACCTACCTGGCGTCGGCAGCGCTGGATATCGTGCTGCTCAAGCTGTTCCCCGGCCTCATGCCGTACGCGGAGGTCGAGAACTACGGCTTCGCCGGACTTTCCTTGCTTGGCTGGGGCAGCTTCCTGCTGTTGTGGGTGCTGCAGGCCTGCGTGTTCTGGCGTGGCATGGAGTCGATTCGCAAGTTCATCGACTTCTGCGGGCCGGCCGTGTACGTCGTGATGTTCATCCTGTGTGGCTACCTGATCGCCAAAGCCGGTTGGGGCGCCATCGATCTCAATCTGGGCGATGTCACCTATACCGGATGGTCCTCGCTTCCGGTGATGCTCGGTGCCATCGCACTGGTGGTGTCCTACTTCTCCGGACCGATGCTCAACTTCGGTGACTTCTCGCGGTACGGCAAGTCGTTCGCGGCGGTGAAGAAGGGCAACCTGCTGGGTCTGCCCGTCAACTTCCTGGTGTTCTCGGTGCTGGTGGTCGTCACCGCCTCGCTGACGCTGCCGGTGTTCGGTGAATTGATCACCGACCCGGTCGAGACAGTGGCGCGAATCGACTCGACTTTCGCCATCGTGCTCGGCGCGCTGACGTTCACGATCGCCACGATCGGCATCAACATCGTCGCCAACTTCATCAGCCCGGCTTTCGACTTCTCCAATGTCAGCCCGCAGCGAATCAGTTGGCGCGCGGGTGGCATGATCGCTGCCGTCGGATCGGTGCTCATCACCCCGTGGAACCTCTACGCCAATCCCGAGGTCATTCACTACACACTGGAAACTCTCGGCGCGTTCATCGGCCCACTGTTCGGCGTGCTTATCGCCGACTACTACCTGGTCCGCAAGCAGAAGGTCGTTGTCGACGACCTCTTCACCATGGATGAGGGCGGCAAGTACTGGTACACCAAGGGGTACAACAAGGTTGCGGTGATCGCCACCGCCATCGGCGCTGCACTAGCCGTGATTCCCGTTCTGCTGGGCGGTTCGGTGGTGGGTATGCACACCGCAGCGCAGTACAGCTGGTTCATCGGTTGCGGTGTGGCGTTCGTCGTCTACTACCTGATGGCGACCCGCGACGCACTGGTCGCAGAATCGGTGTCGTGACACGGATCTGGGTGATCAACCCGAACACCACCGCTTCGATGACAGCCACGATCGAAAGATGTTCCCGTGCCGTCGTCGCACCGGACACCTCGGTCACCGGCGTCACCTCAGAGTGCGGGCCGTCGTCGATCGAGAGCCACTACGACGAGGCGATGAGTGTGCCGGGGCTGCTTCAACTCGTCGCGCGGGGTGAGCGAGAGGGCGTTGACGGCTACGTGATCGCCTGCTTCGGTGATCCGGGTTTGGACGCTGCCCGCGAGTTGGCACACGGTCCGGTGATCGGTATCGCCGAGGCGGCCATGCATACCGCAAGTCACCTGGGCCGCGGCTTCAGCGTCGTGACCACGCTTGCTCGGACCATGGGACGCGCCGCTGACCTCGCGGAACACTATGGTATGCAACGGTTCTGCCGCGGCATCCATGCCTGTGAAATCCCGGTGCTCGATCTCGAGACCGATCCCGTCGCCCGCAAGGTCGTCACCGAGGCCTGCCATGATGCGATCGAGGCCGACGGCTCCGATGTCGTGGTGCTCGGATGCGCGGGAATGGCGGACATGTGTGCGCAGATCTCCGCCGAGCTCGGCGTGCCCGTGGTCGATGGTGTCAGTGCCGCGACACTGACCGTGCAGTCGCTGGTAGCCATGGGCCTGCGTACGTCGGAGCGCGGCGAGTTCGCCGCACCGCCGGCGAAGGACTACACGCTCGGGGGATGAGTGGCGCGCCAATGGTCGGCGACTTCGATCCGTCGCGCAATCCACACTCGATCGTGGGTTTGCACGTGATCGAGGAATCGTTGCAGCGACGCGGCGCGCGCGGGACGTCCGACGATGCGGCAGTGCAGACCTATCGACAGCATCTTCGGTTGGCCCGCAAGGCCTTCGGCGTAGAGGACGTCGAAGGCGTCCCGCAGATGTGCGAAGAACTCGTCACCGTTGGCGAAGCCCGCGGGCGATGCGAAGCGCATGTCGTTGGTGTCCAACGAATACGGTATGACGAGGTGATCGGTCTCGCGGACACGGACCCAGTAGGGCAGGTCGTCGGCGTACGAGTCGGAGTCGTAGACGAAGCCGCCGTGCTCCACGACCAGGTCGCGGGTGTGTGGCGAATCCCGGCCGGTGTACCAGCCGAGCGGACGGGCGCCGACGAGGTCGGTCAGGATGGTGACAGCTTCGGCCATGTGTGCTCGCTCGGTGTCCTCGTCGATCAGCTGGTAGGACTTCCAGCGCAGTCCGTGACAGGCGACCTCGTGGCCGAGTTCGGTGAACGCCGCGACGGCTTCGGGGTTGCGTTGCATGGCGCGGGCGACCGCGAAGATCGTCAGTGGCAGTCCCCGGTCCTCGAAAATCCTTAGGATCCTCCACAATCCGGCCCGCGAGCCGTACTCGTAGAGCGACTCCATGCTCATGTGCCGATTGCCGAAGGGCTCGGCCGGCGTGATCTCGGACAGAAATGTTTCTGAGGCCGGATCACCGTCGAGGACGCAGTTCTCGGCTCCCTCCTCGTAATTGAGGACGAACTGTACGGCGATGGCGGCGTCGCCCGGCCACTGCGGGTCGGGCGGGTGGGCTCCGTAACCGATCATGTCGCGCGGGTAGTCACTCACAGCAGATCCCCGAACATCCGCAGCCGGGCCAGGCCACCGTCGGGGAAGATGTCCAGTCGGGCCTCGGACACGGTCGTTTCGGTATCGATCAGAAGGCGGTGCCTGGTGTCGGGCAGCAAGTTGGTCCGGGGGAGCAGCTCCACCCATTCACCCTGTGGGTCAAGACCCTTCAGCGATGCTGCGGCGGGGCTGTTGTCGATGAAGTAGGACGTGTCGATCTCCACCAGTCGCACCCGGCCCGGCCCCGCCAACCGGATGTGCACCCAGTCGTTGGCGTCGTCACGTCGGCGCGCCGTCTCCCAGCCATCACCCATGACCTTGGCCAGCCCGGGGAAGATCAGGTTCTGCGGCGAGCTGTAGAACCGGTTCGAGCAGTCCAGCACCAACCCACCGTTCTCCAGTGCGGCCAGATCGACCGGCCCGCTGCCGAGGAACCGGCGGTCGGGCCTGCCCTCGCCGTGGACGCGCAACCGTGCCACACCGCCGTCGGGATAGATGCGTAACCGTACGTGCGTCCAACGACGTTCGGAGGTCACCTCGAAAGGGTTGCGGCTGTCGCCGTAGACCTTGACGCGGTCGACGAGGCATTCCCAACCCGGCTCGGCGACAAGCTCTTCCGCGGTCGGATACCCCTCGACCTCCAGGGCGTCCAGCGCCGCCTCCGGCGGGAAATTGCCCTTGAACCAGGCGGTATCGATGACCACGCCGCGGATCACCCCGGGTACGCCGAGCCGCACGATCGCCTCGTCGAAACCGGGTTCGCGGCGGCGTCGCGTCTCCCAGCCGTCGTAGATCTGGCCGCGGTGGCCGAACGTGGCCGGCTGATACTTCGCCGGCCCCGGCTTGATCAGGTTCTCCTTCTCGGCGAACGAGTCGTCGTTGGCCCACACGACGGCGCCGCCTGCCGTGCGCAGCGCAAGGTCGGGGAGCCACGTGAAATCCGGTGCGGAATCGGTCATGAGTGCTTGCGTTCCTTCAGGTTTCGCAGGACGGCGAGGTCGGCACCAGGTGCGGCGGCCAGTACGTCCTCGATGGCGAACGCGTCGGCCCCGAGCCCGCGCAACACGACGGTAGCCAGCGCCTCGGCTGTCGCCGGCTCGTCGACGATCGCGCCGCCGCGGCGGTCGAGGTAGGCCTGCAGGCGCGGCGCGGCCGCTGCCAGGGCCGCGCGGAAGAACGTGACAGTGGCCAGCCAGCGCGTCACCAGGTGCCCCGGGTGCATGTCCCAGCCCTGGTAGTAACCACGTACGAGGGAACGGGTGACCAGGTGGTGATGGCGCCGGATCGCCGATCGGACCTCTTCGCCGGTGCCGGTGGGCGTTACCTGAGTGGACCCGTCGACGACGCGCACACCCGTCTGTGCCGCGGCGGCCATCATGACGGCCTTCGCATGATCGGCGACCGGATGGTCCAGCGCCTGCTGCTGCGGCGCGATACCGCATGCCGCGCTGTAATCGTAGGTGCCGTAATGCAATCCAAGGCAGCGCCCCTCGCTGAGGTGCAACGCCTTCGCGACGGTGGCGGTGCCGTCGGCGCCGAGAATCGCCTGCGGACTCTCGATCTGCACTCGAATCGCAACGTGCCGTCCGGCAGTCCGTGCGCCTGCTCGAGGGCCTCGCACAGCCACACGGCCGCGGTGGCCTGTTCGGCCGCTCGCAGCTTCGGCACCGTGAATACGAAGCCCGACGGGACGTCGCCTGCCGCGTCGAGAACCAACTCGAGGGTTCGGACGGCACGTGTGCGTTCCGCGGACGTCAATCCCTTGATGCGGATACCGCAGACATCGGTCTCCAGTGCCGCGAGGGTGTTACCGGCGCGTCGGGCGTCGCGGTCCTCGGTGTCGTCGGCACGACGTCCATAGCCGTCTTCGAAGTCCAGGCGCAGATCCTGGATGGGTGCGGACTCCAACCGGCGCCGCACGATGTCGACCGCGTCCGCTCCGCCGAGTTCGGTGACGAGGTCGCGGTGGCCGTCGAGCAGTTCGGTGGCGGCCGCACCCCACTCCTGCGGTGTCTCGGGTGTGGCGTCGGCGGCGCTGACGTACACGCTGTGCACGGGTTGGGCGGTGTCGCCGTCGCCGGGGTAGCCGGTCTGCAGATCCGCGTCCACCCCCGCCAGCAATTCGTCGATGCGGGCGCGGAGGGTCGAAGCTATCGGCCTGCCGGGTTCTGCCACCAATCCATCGTCACAGATGGAGCCCGTCACGTCTTATCGACGACAGTCGGCGGATCGCCTCGTCGAGTGTGTCGTCACGCTTGCAGAAGGCGAAGCGCACCAGATGGTTCCACTGCGCGAAGTGCGCACTCTGCGGATCGCAGAACGCCGCCATCGGGATGGCCGCCACACCCGTCTTCTCGGGCAGCTGTGCGCAGAACTCCGTGCTGTCGTGAAAGCCCAACGGGCGCGGGTCGGCGCACAGGAAGTACGTGCCGAAGCTGTCGTGCACCTCGAAGCCGAGGTCGGCAAGCGCCGAGCCCAGTTTGTCGCGCTTGGCCTGCAATGAATCCCGCAACGCTGTCACCCACGCATCTTCGGTGTTGAGCGCGTGGGCGACCGCGGGCTGAAACGGCGCGCCACCGACATACGTCAGGTATTGCTTGGCGGCGCGGACACCGGCGATGAGTTCGGCTGGGCCGCAGGCCCATCCGATCTTCCAGCCGGTGACGTTGAACATCTTCGCCGCGCTCGAGATGGTGATGGTGCGCTCGGCCATGCCGGGATAGTTGGCGAGCGGAACGTGCTTGTGACCAGGAAAATCGGAGTAGACGAGATGCTCGTAGACCTCGTCGGTGATGACCAGGAGGTCTTTGTCGACGGCGAGTTCGGCGATGCCCGCGAGCTCGGCGTCGCTGGCGACCATGCCGGTCGGGTTGTGTGGGGAGTTGACGATCAGCGCTCTGGTCTTCGGCGTGACGGCGCGGCGGAGACCGTCGACGTCGATGGCGAAACCACGACCGTTCTGAAGCATCGGTACCGCCCGCCGCTCGCACCCCGCCATCGCGAGCACGGGGGAGTACGAGTCGTAGAACGGCTCGATCAACAACACCTCTGAGCCGGGTTCCACGAGGCCGATCACCGAGGCGGCGATGGCTTCGGTGGCGCCGACCGTCACGAGCACCTCGGAGTCGGGGTCATAGTCGGTGCCGAAGTTGCGCTTGCGCTGCGCGGCGATCGCCTCGCGCAGCGGCGCGATGCCCAGGCCCGGCGGGTATTGGTTGACGCCCTCGGCGATCGCGTCCTCGGCGGCCCTGAGCATCTCCGGCGGGCCGTCCTCGTCGGGGAAGCCCTGGCCCAGGTTGACGGCGCCGATGCGTGCGGCCAGCGCCGACATCTCGGCGAAGATGGTCACCGCATAGGGCTGCAGCCGCTTCACCGGAGCCGCCCGGCCGGCGACATGAGGCTCGGTCATGGCTTTCGAGCGTAGGCCAGGAATGAAAGCGGGCTCGACAGCGCTTACTGCGGCGTGGCCTTCACACTCGATCCCGACGCTTCCCTGCTGAAACCGGTCCGAATCGGCGACACCGTCGCCCCCAACCGGATCTTCATGGCGCCACTGACCAGATCGCGCGCCCACGCCGATGGCACGCCGTCCGACCTGGCCACCGCGTACTACTCCCAGCGCGCGGCCGCGGGTCTCATCATCAGCGAGGCGACCGCGGTGTCGGAAGCGGCCAACGGCGCGTACGTGAATACGCCCGGCATGTACACCGATCGCCATCAGGAGCAGTGGGCGGAGATCGCCGCCGCCGTGCACGAGGCGGGCGGCCGGATGTTCGTTCAGCTCTGGCATGTCGGCCGAATGGGACACCCCGACATCAGCGGTGTCGAAACCGTCGCACCATCCGCGATCGCCGCCGACATGGCAGCGCACACGCCGACGGGCAAGAGCCCGCTTCCCGTGCCGCGCGCCCTGCGCACCGACGAGATCGCCGGCATCGTGGCCGATTTTCGGGCCGCTGCGCGTCGCGCCGTCGACGCAGGGATGGATGGCGTCGAGATTCATTCGGCCAACGGATATCTGCTGCACGAGTTCCTGTCCGATGTGACCAACCGTCGTGACGACGTCTACGGCGGAGAGCCGCGCAACCGCGCGCGGTTGACGGCCGAAGTGGTCGAAGCCGTCGCCGACGAAATCGGCGCCGGACGTGTCGGCCTACGCATTTCGCCAGGAGGCTCCGCGGGTGACATGCGTGAGGTGGACGAGGTGTCGGCCTACGAGGCGCTGCTGCAACGGATCGCGCCCCTGGGCATTGCCTACCTGCACGTGCTGATCGACCCGACGTCGCGCACCTTCGGTGTGTTGCGCGCGCTGTGGTCGGACCCGCTTGTGTTGAACACCGGCAGGGACACCGAAACCGACTTCTGCCAGCTGGAGAGTTTCGCGGAGTGGGGTGCGATCAGCGCGGCGACGGTCGGGCGCGCATTCCTCGCCAACCCCGACCTGATCGACCGCCTGCTGCTCGGTGCCGAACTGAACGAACCCGACGTCGCGACGTTCTACGCGCCGGGCCCCGTGGGCTACACCGACTACCCGACGTTGACAGAGTTGGAAGAGCCGCAGTCGGCCTGACCCGTCTCTGCCGAACGTGGGTTACCCACACGCAGATCCTGCGATTGCTGTGCGGGTAACCCACGTTCGCGCGGTAGTCAGCGGTAGACCCGCGGAGGTACTCAGGCCACCCAACCAGCCGGTTGGGTGGGGCTGTTAGGCTGGCGCGCAGAGGACGACCGCCCAGGTGGGCAGGTGTCCCAACAACCCATCTGAACAGGAAATATCTTCATGTCTGAAGAAGCCTTCATCTACGAGGCCATTCGCACGCCTCGCGGCAAGAACAAGAACGGCGCCCTCAATGAGGTCAAGCCCGTCAACCTGGTCGTCGGCCTCATCGACGAGCTACGCACCCGCTTTCCCGACCTGGACGAGAACCTCATCAGCGACCTCATCCTCGGCGTCGTATCACCCGTCGGCGATCAAGGCGGCGACATCGCCCGCACCGCAGCGCTGGTGGCCAAGCTGCCCGAGACCACCGGCGGATTCCAGCTCAACCGCTTCTGCGCGTCCGGCCTGGAGGCCGTGAACACCGCCGCGCAGAAGGTCCGCTCCGGCTGGGACGACCTGGTGCTGGCCGGCGGCGTCGAGTCGATGAGCCGCGTTCCGATGGGCTCCGACGGCGGCGCCTGGGCCACCGATCCGGAGACCAACTACCGCATCGGCTTCGTCCCGCAGGGCATCGGCGCCGACCTGATCGCGACCATCGAGGGCTTCTCCCGCGAAGACGTCGACCGCTACGCGCTGCGCAGCCAGGAGAAGGCCGCCGCCGCGTGGTCGGGTGGCTACTTCGCGAAGTCCGTCGTTCCGGTGAAGGACCAGAACGGTCTTGTCATCCTCGATCACGACGAGCACATGCGTGCTGACACCACGCTTGAGGGCCTCGGCAAGCTGAAGACCGCGTTCGACGGCGTCGGCCAGATGGGCGGCTTCGACGATGTGGCGCTGCAGAAGTACCACAATGTCGAGCGGATCAACCACGTCCACACCGGCGGCAACAGTTCCGGCATCGTCGACGGCGCCGCCCTGGTGCTCGTCGGCTCAGAAGCTGCAGGCAAGTCGCAGGGCCTGACCCCGCGCGCCCGCATCGTCGCCACCGCCACCAGCGGTGCCGATCCCGTCATCATGCTGACCGGCCCGACGCCCGCCACCAAGAAGGTGCTGGACCGCGCGGGCCTGACGGTCGACGACATCGACCTGTTCGAGCTGAACGAGGCCTTCGCCTCGGTGGTGCTGAAGTTCCAGAAGGACCTGAACATCCCCGACGAGAAGCTGAACGTCAACGGTGGCGCCATCGCGATGGGTCACCCGCTGGGCGCCACAGGCGCCATGATCACCGGAACCATGGTCGACGAGCTCGAGCGCCGCAACGCGCGCCGTGCGCTCGTGACGCTGTGCATCGGCGGCGGCATGGGTGTCGCGACCATCATCGAGAGGGTGTAGGACCACCAAAATGAGCACTGTGAACACCATTCAGTGGGACAAGGATGCCGACGGCATCGTCACCCTGACATTGGACGACCCGACCGGTTCGGCCAACGTGATGAACGAGCACTACCGCGAGTCCATGCGCAATGCGGTGGAAAAGCTGGTGGCGGAGCAGGATTCGATCACCGGCGTCGTCATCACCAGCGCGAAGAAGACCTTTTTCGCCGGCGGCGACCTGAACTCGATCATCCAGGCACAACCCGAGAATGCCGGTGAGTTCTTCGACGAGGTCGAGGGCATCAAGCGCGACCTCCGTGCGCTGGAAACACTGGGCAAGCCCGTGGTCGCCGCCATCAACGGCGCGGCGCTCGGTGGCGGCCTGGAGATCACGCTCGCGTGCCACCGCCGGATCATCGCCGACGTGTCCGGCGCGGTCGTCGGGTTCCCCGAGGTGACGCTGGGTCTGCTGCCCGGTGCCGGAGGCGTTACCCGCAGCGTGCGGATGTTCGGCATCCAGAAGGCGTTCATGGAGGTGCTGAGCCAGGGGACGCGTTTCAAGCCGGGTAAGGCCAAGGAGGTGGGTCTGGTCGACGAGGTGCTGCCGACCGTCGACGACTTGGTTCCTGCCGCGAAGGCCTGGATCAAAGCCAATCCCGACAGCCACACCCAGCCGTGGGATGCCAAGGGCTACAAGATGCCCGGCGGCACCCCGTCCAGCCCAGCGCTGGCGGGCATCCTGCCGTCGTTCCCGGCGCTGCTGAAGAAGCAACTCAAGGGTGCGCCGATGCCTGCGCCGCGGGCCATCCTGGACGCGGCCGTCGAGGGCGCGCAGGTCGACTTCGAAACCGCGTGCCGCATCGAGAGCCGTTACTTCACGTCTCTGGCCACCGGACAGGTTGCCAAGAACATGATCCAGGCGTTCTTCTTCGACCTGCAGCACATCAACGGCGGTGGCTCACGGCCGGACGGCATCGCCCCCGTCAAGATCAACAAGATCGGTGTGCTCGGCGCGGGCATGATGGGCGCCGGCATCGCCTACGTCTCGGCGAAGGCGGGATTCGACGTCGTGCTCAAGGACGTCTCGACCGAGGCCGCGCAGAAGGGTAAGGGCTACTCCGAGAAGCTCGAAGCCAAGGCGCTGGAACGGGGCAAGACCACGCAGGAGAAGTCCGACGCGTTGCTGGCCCGCATCACCCCGACGGCCGACGCCGCCGACTTCAAGGGCGTCGACTTCGTCATCGAAGCGGTCTTCGAAAGCCAGGAGCTCAAGCACAAGGTGTTCCAGGAGATCGAGGACATCGTCGAGCCCAATGCGTTGCTCGGCTCGAACACCTCCACGCTGCCGATCACCGGTCTGGCGACCGGCGTGAAGCGCCAGGAGGACTTCATCGGGATCCACTTCTTCTCGCCGGTCGACAAGATGCCGTTGGTCGAGATCATCAAGGGCGAGAAGACCTCTGACGAGGCGCTGGCCCGCGTGTTCGACTACACGCTGGCCATCGGCAAGACACCGATCGTGGTCAACGACAGCCGTGGCTTCTTCACCAGCCGCGTCATCGGCACCTTCGTGAACGAAGCGCTGGCGATGCTCGGTGAGGGCGTCGCGCCGGCAAGCATCGAGCAGGCGGGTTCGCAGGCCGGCTACCCGGCGCCGCCGCTGCAGCTCTCCGACGAGCTGAATCTCGAGCTGATGCACAAGATCGCCGTCGCTTCCCGCAAGGGTGTCGAGGACGAGGGCGGTACCTACACGCCGCACCCGGCCGAGGCCGTCGTCGAGAAGATGATCGAACTCGATCGGCCGTCACGGCTGAAGGGTGCCGGCTTCTATGAGTACGTCGACGGTAAGCGCACCGGACTGTGGCCGGGATTGCGTGAGACGTTCAAGTCCGGCAGCACCGAGATCCCGCTGCAGGACATGATCGACCGGATGCTGTTCGCCGAGGCGCTGGAAACCCAGAAGTGTCTCGACGAAGGCGTTCTCACGTCGACCGCCGATGCCAACATCGGCTCGATCATGGGCATCGGCTTCCCGCCTTACACCGGTGGGTCGGCGCAGTTCATCGTCGGCTATGAGGGTCCGGGCGGCGTAGGCAAGGACGCGTTCGTCGCGCGCGCCAAGGAGCTGGCCGCCAAGTACGGCGACCGTTTCAACCCGCCGAAGTCGCTGCTCTAGCGTCAGCAGACGCGAAAACCCCCGAAAGTCGCAACTTTCGGGGGTTTTTGCGTCTGTTCACCGGATCGGTGACGATAGTCCGATGGCCGACGTGAAGCTCATTCCGCTCGAAGTGCTGCTTGGCAACCCAGAGCGGGCGGGAGCGCAGATCTCGCCGGACGGCGCGCGGTTGTCGTACATGGCGCCGTTGGACGGCGTGATGAACGTGTTCGTCGGCGACGCCGGAGCGGACAACGAACGACCGGTCACCCACGACACCGAACGCGGGATCCAGGGGTATTTCTGGTCGTACGACAACCGCCGCATCATGTACGTGCGGGACAAGGACGGCAGCGAGAACTTCCGCCTCTTCGACGTCGACCTGGAGACGGGCGTCGAGCGCGACCTTACTCCGTTCGACGAGGTGCAATGCCAGATCATTGCCCACCGCAAGGAATTTCCCGACGTCGTGCTCCTCGGCCTGAACAAGGACAACCCTCAGCTGCACGACATTTACCGCCTGGATCTGACGACGGGAGAGCTCGAGAAGATCGTCGAGAACCCCGGGTTTGTCGGTTGGGTGGTCGACCCCGACCTGAAGGTCCGCGGCGCCGTGCAGCCACTGCCTGACGGTGGCGCGGTGTTCCTGGTGCGTGACGACGAGGCGTCGGACTGGCGCCCGCTGTTGCAGGTGCCGCCGGAAGATGCGGAGACGTCGGGGCCGCTGGGCTTCACCAGGGACGGCCAGGCCATGTACGTCCAGACCTCCGTCGACGCCAACACCGGTCGTCTGGTGAAGATGGACGCAGCGACGGGTGCTTTCGACGTGATCGCCGAGGATGCAAATCACGACATCGCGGGCGCGATGTTGAACCCGGACACCCGCGAGGTCGAGGCCGTGCTGGTGTACCGGGATCGCCTGGAGTATCAGGTGTTCGACGACGCGGTCCGTGGTGACATCGAAGCGCTGCAACGGCTGAGCACCGGCGACCTGTCGATCACCGATCGAAGCGCCGATGACATGACGTGGCTGGTGACCTTCGACGACGACAGCGGCCCGGTGAAGTTCTACACGTGGGACCGTGACACGAAGACGGCGACGTTCCTGTTCGACCATCGACCGCAGCTCAACGACTACCCGCTGGTGCCGATGGAACCGTTCAGTTTCACCGCGCGCGACGGGCTGACGATCCACGGCTATCTGACCGTCCCGGCAGAGGTCGAGCGCTCCGGTCTACCTGCGGTACTCACCGTGCACGGCGGGCCGTGGGTCCGCGACGCGTGGGGGCTGGACCCCGAGGCGCAGTGGCTGGCGAACCGGGGCTACGTGTGCGTGCACGTGAACTTCCGCGGCTCCAGCGGCTACGGCAAGAACTTCCTCAACGCCGGAGACCGCGAATGGGGCGCCAAGATGCACGACGACCTGCTGGACGCTGTCGAACACCTTGTCGCACAAGGCATCGTCGACCGCGACCGCGTCGCGATCTACGGTGGTTCCTACGGCGGCTATGCCGCTCTGATCGGCGCGACGTTCACCCCCGACGTCTTCAGATGCGCGATCTCGATGGTCGGTCCGTCGAATCTGAACACCCTCATCGCGTCGATTCCCGAGTACTGGAAACCGCTGCTGTCGATGTTCCACAAACGGGTCGGCGACGACGAGGACTTCCTGTGGTCGCGCTCGCCGCTGTCCAAAGTCGACAACATCCGAATCCCCATCCTGATCGCGCAGGGTGAGAACGATCCGCGGGTGAAGCAGGCGGAGTCCGAACAGATCGTCGCCGCCATGAAAGAGCACGGCATCGACCACGAGTACGCCCTGTACGAGAACGAAGGCCACGGCCTCGTCAAACCCGAGAACCGCCTCGACTTCTATCACCGGGCTGACCGATTCCTGGCAAAACATCTCGGCGGTCGCGCCGAGGACTTGACTCGCTAGATTGACGGGGTGCCCGGGAGCTTCACCGAATCGTTCGCCAATGGCTTGGCGAGCTACGGCGACCGCCAGTGCATCCAGTTCGAGGGTCGGTGGTACACCGGTGACGAGGTCGCCGCATACGGTGCCGTGATCGCCGACGTCTTGCGCAGCGCTGGTGTCGGCGACGGCGCACCCGTCGGTCTCGTGGTCCGCAACCGGCTGCAGCACGCCGCCGCGATCATCGGCTTCCTCGCCATCGGCCGCCCGGTCTCGATGATCTACTCGTTCCAGTCGCCCGAGGCGATCGGCCGCGACATCGAGAAGCTGGAACTGTCGGCGATCATCGCGGATCGCGAGGACTGGACGCACGAGGTCATCGCGGCGTGCATGCGGGCAGGTTGTGCGGGCGTGGCCATCTCGCTGACCGACCCGACGGTGGCACTGGTCGAGGGCCTCGAGCGACGAGACCAGTCGCGAAAGCACGCCGACGTCGAACCCGGTGTGGCATTGCAGATCCTGACCAGCGGTACGACCGGCCCGCCCAAGCGGCAGGCGATCATGACGCCGGTGCTCGAGCGCACCGTGTTCAGTGTGACCAGCGGTGAGACCGCACCGTCGGATGCACCACCGGAACTGGCGTACTGGCAGTTCGGCGGAATCGGCGTCTGCCAGCTCGTCGCGGGTGTGTACAACGCCAGGCGGATCGTGATGCTGGAACGCTTCTCGGTCGAGGGATTCGTCGACGTGGTCAAGACGCACCGCATCACGCGTTCTGGTGTGCAGCCCGCGGTGGTGCGCATGCTGCTGGACTCCGAGGTCGCCAAGGAGGATCTGGCGTCGCTGGAGTGCCTGATCAGCGCCTCGGGGCCACTCGACCAACAGACCCGCGCCGAATTCGAGGAGCGCTTCGGCATCCCCATCCGGTTGGCTTACGGTGCAACGGAATTCGCCGGATCGCTGTGCGCCTGGACGCCGGACCTCGTCGACGAGTTCGCCGAATCCAAACGCGACAGCGTCGGCAGGGCGCTGCCTGACACCGAGGTGCGCGTCGTCGACGCCGATACCGGCGCGGAACTGCCCGCCGGTGAGCAGGGTCTGCTCGAAGCGAAGGTGGCGCCGATCAGTCCGGATTGGATCCGTACCACCGACATCGCGTCAATCGATATCGACGGCTTCGTCTACCTGCACGGTCGTGCCGACGGCGCGATCAACCGCGGCGGGTTCAAAATCATGCCGGAAACGGTTCGGCGCGTGTTGATCTCGCATCCCGCCGTGCGCGATGCGTGTGTGGTCGGCGTTCCTGACCCACGGCTGGGCCAGGTGCCGTTCGCGGCGATCGAGGTGGTCCAGGGGATGACGGCGCCATCCGACGATGAACTGAAAGACCTTGTCCGCCAGGAGCTGCCGGCGTACAACGTGCCGGTGGCCTTCACCGTCGTCGACGAGCTGCCGCGCAACCCCGCGCTGAAGGTCAGCCTCCCCGCGGTGGCCGCGCTCTACCCGAAGGGCTAGACCGCTCCCAGGTCGGATGACAGCCAGTGCTGCGGCTTCATGAAGATGGCGACGCCCTCGCCGTGCTCGCGGCGGGCGAATTCGAGGTAACCGTCGACCTTTTCCGGCGGCAGATAGCGCTTGACCATCTCGACGAGTTGTTCGTCAGTGGCCGGTTCGATGCGGCTGACGGGGCCGTCGACCGCGACGTAGCGCACCGTCGGCTCGAGGCGCTGGGCCATCAGAGTGAACTCGCCCTGCGTTTCGATCAGGCGATGCTTGCGCGAGCCGGCACCCGTGTGAATCCAGGGTTCGCCGCCGGGACTGTACTGGTACCAGATCGGCACCGTCAGCGGTCCGCGCTTGTCGCCGGCGCTCACCGAGAGCGCCCCGACGTGGGGCTCAGCCAGAAACTGTTCGCGTTCTTCCTTGGAGAGGGCCATGGCGCCAGGCTAGCGCCGCCCCCCGTCAAGTACGTCTGGCCTGCGTCAGCAGCCGATCCGCGAGAAGAACGCCACGGCGACGAGGCCGATGATGAACGCCACCTGCGGCTGTCCCATGGCCATGGTGCTGACGATGCCCGCGATCGCGGCAATGGCGATCACGACGAGCAGCAGGACATAGAACCATCGAACGTGGTGGTGGCTGTCTGCACGAACCGGGTGCGACTCCAACCCCGTCAGCGGGTCACGGACCACAACCGCCTCCTTTGTGACATGCATCACATCGATCTTAGCTTTGTGAGCCACACCATATAACACCGATCCGGCTTCCGCGATGCCGATGATCAGATGTCGCAGTTGCAGCCTGATAACGGCCCGACCACTGCGTATCTGGTGAACACTGCCACATGACCCCGGCGCAAAACGGGGAAGTACGAGACGAGCGAGCATGACGGATCTCTGTCAGTTGCCGGCCCACCAGCTGGTCGCGCTCATGGCGGCTGGCACGGTTTCGTGCCGTGACGTCGTACACGCGCATCTTGCGCGAATCGAGGCGGTCAACCCCGCGCTCAACGCGCTCGTGCAGGCCACCGATCCCCAGCAGTGTCTGACGGCCGCGGCCGAAGCCGACGATCGGGTCGCGCGCGGCGCCCCGCTCGGCCGGGCGCACGGACTGCCTGTTGTGGTCAAAGACGTCATGCACGTCGCGGGGCTTCAGTGTTCGGGCGGCAGTGCGGTGCTGCGCGCGACCGCAGACAGGGATGCGACCGCGGTCTCCAGGCTGCGCGGCGAAGGCGCCATCGTGCTCGGCCGACGAACGTCCCCGAGATGGGCCGCGGCGGCGAATCCAACAACAACGTCTACGGCCGCACCAACAATCCGTTCGACCTGTCGCGCACACCTGGCGGTAGCAGCGGCGGGTCGGCGGCCCTGGTGTCCGCCGGCGGCGCCGCATTGAGCGTGGGGTCCGACGGCGGCGGCAGCATCCGACAGCCGTGTCACAACACCGGAATCGCCGGCCTCAAGCCGACCCACGGCCGAATCCCGCGCACCGGCAGTGTGTTCGGCGACGCGCTCGGCATCTTCGGCCCGTTCAACTGCTGCGGCCCGCTCGCCCGGACGGTGGCCGACCTTCAGTTGGGCCTGTCGATCATGAACGGTCCGGATCTGCGCGATCCGTACACGGTGCCCGCGCCGCTCGGCGATCCGGACGACGTCGACGTCTCCGCCCTTCGCGTCGCCACGTATCTCGACGACGGCATCTCGCCGCCCGGCGACGACGTCGCCGCCGTCGTCAGCGATGTGGTGCAGGCACTGACGGGAATGGTCGGTGTCGTCGAGCACAACAGCCCGCCCTGCCTGGTACGCACCATGGAGTTGCTGTGGGAGTCGGTGTTCCTCGGCGGCGATCGGGGCCGGGGGTTCGAAGCGGATCTGGCCGCCATCGGGGCCACCGATCCCTCCGAGGAACTCGCTGAGTTCCTCAAGCAGGCGCGGCTGGTCGAGTTCTCGCTGTCCGACGCGCGAAGCAGGCTGGCCGACATCGACACCTACCGCATCGAGATGCTGGAGTT
Source organism: Mycobacterium sp. 29Ha (assembly GCF_032883055.1). Taxonomy (NCBI): domain Bacteria; kingdom Bacillati; phylum Actinomycetota; class Actinomycetes; order Mycobacteriales; family Mycobacteriaceae; genus Mycobacterium; species Mycobacterium sp. 29Ha. The sequence goes on along the minus strand of NZ_JAMQTI010000007.1, from coordinate 25,271 downwards.
CATGGCCGACTACGACGTGATCGTCGGACCCGTGATGCCGACCGCGGCCAAGCCCCACCATCACGGGCTCGTCGAGATTTCTGACTTCTCCCATCTGATGGCGCACAACCTGACTGGCTGGCCTGCGGCGGTGGTTCGCTGCGGCACCTCGAAGGAGGGTCTGCCCGTCGGTGTGCAGATCGCGGCGAGACCGTGGCAGGACGCGACGGCGCTCGCGGTCGCGGGTCGGCTGGAAGCGGTATTCGGAGGATGGCGGCCCCCGCCGTTGTTTGCATAGAGTTGCAAGCCATGCGCTTTGGACTCTTCATCCCGCAGGGCTGGCGACTCGATCTCGTTGACATCCCGACCGAGCAGCAGTGGCCGATCATGCGCGACCTGGCTGCGTACGCCGACCAGAGTTCGATTGCCGGCTCGGCCGGCGGCGCCCCGTGGGACTCGCTGTGGGTGTACGACCATTTCCACACCGTTCCCGTGCCGACGGACGAGGCGACCCATGAGGCGTGGTCGCTGATGTCGGCCTACGCCGCGAGCACATCCCGCATCAAGCTCGGCCAGATGTGTACGGCGATGGGCTACCGCAATCCGGTGTATCTGGCGAAGGTCGCCGCCACCGCCGACATCATCTCCGGCGGCCGGGTGCAGATGGGGATCGGCGGCGGCTGGTATCAGCACGAGTGGGAGGCCTACGGCTACGGGTTTCCGTCCGCCGGTACCCGGCTCGCCATGCTCGACGAGGGCGTCCAGATCATGCGCGACGCCTGGCGCGACGGGCGGGTCAGCCTCGCCGGCAAGCACTATCAGGTCGACGGCGCGATCGTCGCGCCCAAGCCGTTGCAGGACGGCGGGCCTCCGATGTGGATCGCCGGTGGCGGCGAGAAAGTGACGCTGCGCATCGCCGCGAAGTACGCCCAGTACACCAACTTCACGTCGGACCCCGACGGCTTCGTGCGCAAGTCGCAGATCCTGGCCGAACACTGCCGGGCCGTGGGCACCGATTATGAGGCGATCGTGCGGTCGTCCAATTTCAACGCCGTCATCGGCACCTCGGAAAGCGACGTCAAGGAGCGCTTGGCGCGGTTGCGCGCCCAGCAGGCCACCAAGGCGGACGAATCCGCCGTCGACGCCATGCTCGGCACTGTCAGCGCTCCTGAATCCGCCACCGGCACAACGGAACAAGCGATCGAGAAGCTCACGCGCATGCGGGAACTGGGCTGCGAATACGCGATCATGTACTTTCCCGAGGCCGCGTACGACCGCACCGGCATCGAACTGTTCGAGCGTGAGGTCATCCCCGCGCTGGCGTAACCGCTACGGCGTGACGGGAATGGGGCCGCCCGGTGGGAGTGTGTTCGGGTCGACCGGAGCGATCGTTCCCGGAGGCGGCGGCGCATCGAAGTAGCCCGGCGGTGGCGGACCGGTGAGCGGGTGGTAGCCCTCGGGCAGCGGCGGTCCGCCCGCGTAGTTCTTCTCCGGAACGGGAGCACCGTTGGACGCCGGGTCGGTCAGCGACTGATATCCGGGTGGCAGCTGCGGCGCCGGACCGGCTCCGGGTGGCGGCGCCTGCGGTTTCACATCACCGGGCTGCATGGTGCCGTTGTAGTTCTGCGGATCCTGAGCCATGTGCCAGGCGTCGCGCAGGAAGCCCAACGGCCCCGACGTGTTGCCCTGCCCGTATTGCTGGTTGGCGACCTGGGGCACGGGCGGCGCACCGACCGGTGGCGGTGCGGGCGCGGCGACCGGTTCGGCTCCCGGAACCTCCATGACGGGCTGGCCCGGCGGTAGCGGTTGACCCGGGGGCGGCGGTGGTGCCGGCTGCGCGTTGGCCTGGGTCGAAGCGGCCAGCGCGCCCAAGCCGATCACGACGCCGGCGAACGCGATCTTCGCGATCTGCCGAAGTGAGGAGGTATGTCCGCTCATATGTGGCGTGTGTGCTTCCTGCTAGAGCCCGTGGGCTGCTGCCGACTCGTGACGAGGCTAACGCGTTTGCGCGGCCCGTGCGTAGTCCAGCCCGATGTCTGTGGAGTCGCTCCGCTCAGCCGAGGTGTTACGGCGCGAAGCGCCTGCAATTGCGCTTTCGGTGTTGCCGGTGCCGCCAATGACGAGAATGGTGTTACTGCGGCGGTCATGTCTCGAATCACCAGCCCGAGTCGAGACGATTCATGGCCAATGCGGTCCATGACATATCCGATCGTCTGAAAGGGCGCATTGACGATGGAGAAGATCTCGCTCACCGCACTCGCACGTGAGCATCTGGAAACCGCCCGCGCGGCGACCAGTGGCCGCAGTGCACACACGGTCTACGGCGGCCATGAACACTCGCTGCGCCAGACCCTGATGGCACTGAAGGCGGGCAGCAAGCTGGACGATCACGAGAGCCCCGGCGAGGCCACGCTTCAGGTGCTGCACGGCCGTGTGCGGGTGACCAACTCGTCGTCGGGATGGGACGGTTCAGCCGGTGACCACATCATCCTGCCAAGGGAACGACACGGCCTGAACGCGATCGAGGATTCGGTCGTCCTACTGACCGTCTCGAAACCCATCGGGCCGCATACTTAGATTGCGGGACCGAGTAGATCGTCGGCGTCCTTGATGATGTAGCCGTAACCCTGTTCGGCGAGGAACCGCTGACGGTGTGCGGCGTACTCGGCGTCCAGGCTGTCGCGGGACACCACCGAGTAGAAGATCGCGCCGCCGCCGTCGGCCTTGGGCCGCAGCAGCCGGCCCAGTCGCTGCGCCTCTTCCTGTCTCGACCCGAAGGTGCCCGAAACCTGTACGGCGACATTGGCTTCCGGCAGGTCGATGGAGAAGTTGGCGACCTTGGACACGACCAGCGTCGGGATCTCGCCGCGACGGAACTCATCGAACAGCGCTTCGCGCTCTGCGGTCTTGGTCGACCCCTGGATCACGGGGGCGTTCAGCTCCTGTCCGAGCTCGTCGAGCTGGTCGAGGTATGCGCCGATCACCAGGGTCTGGTCGCCCTTGTGCTTCTCCAGGATCGACTTCACCACCGCGATCTTGGAATGCACCGTCGAGCACAGCTTGTAGCGCTCGTCGGGTTCGGCGACGGCGTAGAGCATTCGCTCGTTGTCCGTCATCGTCACCCGCACCTCGATGCACTCGGCGGGCGCGATCCAACCCTGCGCCTCGATGTCCTTCCACGGTGCGTCATACCGCTTCGGCCCGATCAGCGAGAACACGTCGCCCTCGCGTCCGTCCTCGCGGATGAGCGTGGCCGTCAGGCCCAGCCGTCGCCGCGACTGCAAGTCCGCGGTCATCCGGAACACGGGCGCGGGCAGCAGGTGCACCTCGTCGTAGATGATCAGGCCCCAGTCGCGGCTGTCGAACAGTTCGAGGTGCTTGTACTCACCCTTGGTGCGGCGCGTGATCACCTGATAGGTGGCGATCGTGACCGGGCGGATCTCTTTCTTCTCGCCCGAGTACTCCCCGATCTCGTCCTCCGTCAACGACGTCCGGTTGATCAGCTCGCGCTTCCATTGCCTGCCGGCCACCGTGTTGGTCACCAGGATCAGCGTCGTCGCGCCAGCCTTCGCCATCGCCGCGGCGCCGACGAGGGTCTTACCCGCGCCGCACGGCAGCACCACGACGCCGGACCCACCCTCCCAGAACGAGTCGGTCGCCATCTCCTGATAGTCACGCAGGTGCCAGCCGTCCTGCGCGAGGCTGATCGGATGCTTCTCGCCGTCCACATATCCGGCGAGATCCTCTGCGGGCCAACCGATCTTGAGCAGCATCTGCTTGACGCGGCCGCGCTCGCTGTTGTGGACCTGGACGGTGTCGTCGTCGATGCGCGCGCCGAGCATCGGTGCGATTTTCTTATTGCGCAGCACTTCTTCGAGCACCGCGCGGTCGAGGCTCACCAACGTCAGACCGTGCACCGGAGACTTGACCAGCTGCAGGCGCCCGTAGCGCGCCATCGTGTCGACGATGTCGACCAGCAGCGGCTGCGGCACCGCGTAGCGGGAGAACGTCACGAGCGCGTCGACGACCTGTTCGGCGTCGTGGCCCGCGGCACGGGCGTTCCATAGCGCCAGCGGAGTGATGCGGTAGGTGTGGATGTGCTCGGGCGCACGCTCGAGCTCGGCGAACGGGGCGATGGCGGCTCGGGCCGCACCGGCCTGTTCGTGGTCGACTTCGAGCAGCACCGTTTTATCGGACTGCACGATCAGGGGGCCGTCAGTCATGCGCGATCCCGTCCCCCTGCCGAGGGCGGGGGTGCCCCCAGCACTTCTCGCTCGCTGGTCATCCCATCCATTATCCAGAAGGCGCGGACATGCCCCCGTTTCGCTACTGCTCGGCGGACACGACAGAGGTGACGCGGTGGATGGCGAACTCCCGTACGCGGCCGGACGCCGGGTCGTAGGCGGTCAGCTGCCCGCCGCGAACATTGATGGGTGCCACCACCCGTTGCGTGGCGACCCCGGCCGGGTCGACGTAGCCGATCACCACCGACATCTGGAGGTGGGCGGCCTCCTGGAGCTGGGTGATCGCCACAGTCGGGTCCAGCCGCATGCCGGTCGACGGTCCGGCCGCCACCCTGCGCAGGACCGCGACGATCGCGGCCAGCGTCTGACTGGTCGGGGCCGGCGTCCGATGGGACCGACGGCGCGATGGTGCGGGCACCCTGGCTCCCCGCTCGCGGAGGTCGACGATCGTGCCCGTCGAGTCCTCGGCCGCAGGGGCGAAGCCGGCCTCTCGAAGGGCGGCCAGCACCTCGGAGATCTGCGCTTGGGACACCGCTACGGTGGGCGCCAGCAGCCGCATCTCCAACTGTTCGGCCGCCGGTGCGGTGATCGCCTGGGCCAGCAACGCTGGGTCCTCGCATCGCACGAACGAAGCGGCCATGCCGACCCGCAGCTGTCCGTGCCGGCGGGCGACATCATCGATCAGGTACGTGAGTCCTTGTGGGACAGGGGTTTTAGAGTATCGGTCGAAGAAGGCGTGCAGGTCTGCCGCGGTGCGTCCGGTGTCGAGCGCGCGTCGGATCGACGACTCGCTGACTCGGTACACCATCGCTGCACCCGCCGACTCAACCCTCGCGACAGCACCCAACTGCTCGGCGAGGTCCCGTTCCAGTGGGCCCGGCACCACGACCGTCAGGTCGGCCTGCAGCAGGAAGTGGTCGATGGGCTGGGGCAGCACCTTGTCCATCGCCTTGACGACATTCTCCGGTGCGGCGTCCGATAGGAGGGCGCGCGCCGGGGTGCTGATCGCACCGCGGCCGACGACGCCGACCATGTGCGCCTCCACCAACAACGCACCCACCGGGCCCGGTTGCAGTCGATTGCCCCAGCGGGGCCGGCGCCAGATCATCGCGCGTGCCGCCTCGGTGGCGTCGACGCCGGCGCCGGGCGCGAGACCGGCGAGCGTCTCCAGGAGTAGCCGCCGGTCCAGCGGCGCGGCTGTCGAGAACAGCGAATCCGAAAGCGCCGCATAGGGTTTACCGTCAGGGCCCCGGCTCCCGACCAGGCTTGGCCTGCCCTGCAGTTCCAGCCATGTCGACGCCAGCAGATGCCATTTCTGCGCGGTCGGAGATTCGAGGAAGCGGTCAGTGGCCACAGTCGGCGCCCAGTAGGGGCCGGTGCCGTCCTGCGGTTCTGGTTCCGGCATGCCCGTCGCGATCAGCCCGGCCGCGGCGGTCACCTCGAGAATCACGCCGAGCCGGCTTTCGTCGATGCCGGTGACCTTCGTCATCCGTTTGACGTCGCGCACACCGAGCCCGCCACTGCGCAGCTCGGGAATAGGTGCAGCGCTGAGGGTTTCGAGCACAACCTCGACCTCGCGAAGCAAGTCGATCACGGCACCCGCGGCCACCGCGTCGACGTCGGCGATCGTCGTAGTCGACACCACGGGATCGGGTGCGGTCAGCCCGACAGGCCCGGGAAGTTCACCGCGCAGCGCCTGGCCGACGAGCCTGGGCAGGATCACCGTCTCGTCGTCCACCTGACGTAGCAGTCCATTCGCCAGCAGTCGCTGCACCGGGCGATCCGGCGGGGTGCCGGCGGCCGCGTCGCGGGTGCGTCCCACCGGCGAGCCCTCCAACAGCCGCTGCAACAGGTCGGACTGCGCCTCGTCGAGGCCGGCGAGGCGCTCGGCGAGCCCTCTCGGCTCGGTGTCTTCGACCGTGGCCTGACCGGGATACCAGGGCAGGCCCGTCGCTGCCTCGGAGGCGACCCGCACCGAATCGTGGCCCCACACCAGCGCGCGCTCGCGAAGGTCCTCGACGGCCCCCATCACGACCGACTCGGCACCCCCGTCACCGATCAGCTCCAGCAGCTTCGACAGCGGCACCGCCGTCGTATCGGCACGCAGGACCAGCAGCGCGTCGATCACCGCGAGATGAAGAAAGTCCAGGTCATCCGTCGCGGCCTTGACCGACTGGCGTGCCTGCGCCCGCGCCGCCAGCGCCGCGATGGTCCCCGGCGGGGGCTGTGTCAGATCGGGCCGCAACTCCAGCAGCCGGATCAGCCGCTCATCGCCGAGTTCGGCCAGCCAGGAGCCCAGAGGAATGCCCGGCGCGTTTTCGGTCATTGCTGACCAGCGTAAAGCAGCCCGCCGGTGTCGCCACTGCGCGCGTTGCCTGCCACAATGTCAGGCGTGGCTGACAACAAACGGCAGAAGAAGCAGTATGTCGACCCGGGCTGGCCCGCAACCGACGGCGACGACGATCACGCAGTCAGCGAGCTGGCTGCCGACCGCACCGGGGCGTTGTCGCCGTTCGGAGACCTGACGTTCCCGCTGCCGACCGACGACGTTCCATACGTGCACCCAGTCACGGTCGTCAACAAGTAGTGACCGAACCGGCAGGGGCCGCTTCGGCGCCCTCCGCCCGCCCCGCGCTCTCGCACATCGACGAAGCAGGCGCGGCGCACATGGTCGACGTCACCGCCAAGGACGCCACCAAGCGCACCGCCGTCGCGGCCGGTGCTCTGCACACCACCCCCGAGGTCGTCGCGCTGATCGCGTCGGGCGGGCTGCCCAAAGGCGACGCGTTGGCTACCGCGCGGGTCGCCGGCATTCTCGCGGCCAAGCGCACCAGCGACTTGATTCCGCTGTGCCACCAGCTGGCCCTGACGGGGGTCGACATCGACTTCGTGATCGACGGCGCTCAGGTGGCGATTGCCGCGACCGTGCGCAGCACCGACCGCACCGGCGTCGAGATGGAGGCGCTGACGGCGGTGAGCGTCGCCGCGCTGACGCTCTACGACATGATCAAGGCGGTCGACCCCGCAGCCCGCATCGACGACATCAGAGTGCTGCGCAAAGAAGGCGGCAAGACCGGCACGTGGGTGCGGTGACGGCTGCGGATACCCGGTCGGGGCGGGTCATCATCGCCTCCACCCGCGCCGCGGCGGGGGTGTACGAGGACAAGACCGGACCGGTCATCGTCGGCTGGCTCAAACAACGGGGCATCGGCGCCCCCGCACCGACCGTCGTCGCCGACGGTGGTGGAGTGAACCAGGCCCTGTCCGCCGCGGTCGGCGAAAAGGTCGACGTCGTCATCACGTCCGGCGGAACCGGGATATCGCCGACCGACGGCACCGCGGAGGCGACCGCCGCCATTGTCGACTACCAGATCCCCGGTCTCGCCGACGCGATACGTCGAGCAGGCGAAGACAAAGTGCCTACGTCTGTGCTCTCCCGCGGCGTCTGCGGCGTAAAGGGACGCACCCTGATCGTCAACCTTCCGGGTTCGACCGGTGGCGTCAAAGACGGTCTGGCGGTGCTGGACAGAGTGCTCGAGCACGCACTGGATCAGCTTGCGGGAGGGGACCATTCACGATGACCGTCGTCCTGCGCGCCGAAGTCAGCGACCACCCGATCGAGCTGGCCGAGTACGAAGCGCTTGTCGCTCATGAAGCCGCGGGCGCGGTGGTGGGTTTCGCCGGCGTTGTTCGCGACCACGACGGCGGCCGCGGGGTGATCCGGCTGGAGTATTCGGCGCACCCCACGGCGCAGCAGACCTTGGCCGACGTGGCCGCCGAGATCGCCGCAACCAGTCACGGGGTGCGGGCCATCGCGGTCAGCCACCGCATCGGCGTACTCGACATCGGCGACGCCGCACTCGTCGCGGCCGTGGCCGCAGACCATCGCGGTGCGGCGTTCGAAACCTGCCAGCGTTTGGTCGACGCCGTCAAAGAACGGCTCCCGGTGTGGAAACACCAGTTCTTCTCGGACGGCTCCGAAGAGTGGGTCGGATCGGCCTGAGCGTGGACTCAGGCAGGCGGTAGCGGCGGCGGCGCACCGGGCGCCGGAGGTGCCGCCGGCGCGGGCAGTCCCGGTGCCGGAGCAGGGGGCGGCGGAGGCGCAAGCGCCGGATCCGGCGGGAGCTGGCCCGGCAGGTTGGGCACCTGACCGGTGGTGCGGTCCGGGGTTGTCAACGGACGCTGAGTCAGCGCCAGCAGCGCATCCTTGCCGGTGACGTCCTGGGTCTGGATCGCGTGCCAGATCTCCTTGAGGTACGAGACGTTGGGGCTGTCGGTCGTGACGGCGCCGCGGTCGATCGTCGTCCCCGGATTCAGGTTCTCCGGGCTCGGCAGATGCGGAACCTCGGCGGGCACGGGGAGCTCACCGGACACGGCCTGGTTGGCCGCGTCCATGGCGGGCTGCGGAAGGTTGACCTGGGCCAGCGGATCAGGCGCGGGGGCCGGCGGCGGAGGAACTGCCGGTGCGGGCTGAAGCGGTGCGTCGGCGTGCAACGCCCACATCTGAGGCTGATCGGCAGGCACGGTGCCCTCGGCGACATCCCAGTCCGCCAGCTGCTGCGCGACGTCTGCAGACGGGGCCATCGGGTCGACCGGCGGCGGCGGAGGAACCGGTGCGGCCAGCGCGTCGATCGGTGCCGGGGGCGGCGGGGCCATCGAGTCGACCGGCGGCGGAGGCACCGGTGCGGCCAGCGCGTCGATCGGTGGTGGTGGCGGCGGCGGGGCCATCGGGTCGGCCGGCGGCGGCGGAACCGGGGCGGCTAGCGCGTCGGCCGGGGGTGGCGGCGGAGGCAGTGGTGCGGCCGGGGGTGGCGGCGGCGGAATCGGGGCGGCGAGCGCGTCGGCCGGGGGTGGCGGCGGAGGCAGTGGTGCGGCCGGGGGTGGCGGCGGCGGAATCGGGGCGGCGAGCGCGTCGGCCGGGGGTGGCGGCGGAGGCAGTGGTGCACCCGGAGGTGGCGGCGGCGGAGCCGGTGCGGCCAGCGCGTCGAACGGCGCGGGTGGCGGAGGAGGCGGCGGGGGAGCGAACGGGTTCGGCGGCGGAGGCGGCAGCAGGTTGTTCAGGTCGGCGATCGCGTCGTCGACCACATTGCGCGGCGTGGGGCCGGACAGCGGGCCACCGCACGACGGCCATGCGCCCTTGCCCTGACCGGCGAGCACACGCTCGGCGACGGCAATCTGCTCTTCCTTGCTGGCCAGGTACGCGGCAGGCGCGAACTCGCCGCCGCCGTGGCCCGACCAGGTGCTCGGGGAGAACTGGAGTCCACCGTGGTATCCGTTGCCGGTATTGATCGCCCAGTTGCCACCAGATTCGCACCTGGCGACCTGATCCCATTCGCCGTCGGTGGCGGCGTTGGCCTGTCCGGCGAGGGCAATGCCCCCAGTGCCGATGACAGCGCCTGTGAAGGCGATCTTCGCGACGTTTACGGCCGATGCAGTGGGCTTACGATGCCGTCCACTCATAGGTGCGTTGGTGTCCTCTCTTCAAGCGCCCGCGAGGTCAGCTGTCGGGTTCGGGCTGGAGAGGTTGCCCGGCCGGCGGCGTCGAGACGACGCCGGCTTCACCCCAAGGAGCCGAAATCTGCTCCAGGTCCTTCCGTTTCGGTGGACCGGTGGGTCCCCCGCCTCCGTCCAAAGTTGTTCGTTGTTGACTGGGTCCCGACTGGACGGAGCTCGGCGCGATCGGGGCACAGCGGGTCACCCGATTGAGGTCGAGGGACTTGGGAGTCGACGGTAATGGGTATGCCCGTGAGCGTCATCTTTTGCAGATAACGGCGTTTTCCCCTTGGGCAAATCCTAAAGGAGCTCTAAACCCGCAGGAGATTCTGACGTTCTTGCAGGTGCTTTGGACGCTCCACCTGTCCGTAGCCAGTCTGTGATCATTTCGTTATGTGATGCAAATCACCATCACCCGCCGGCGAAGGGCGGAAGAACGTCGATGGTCGCGGCGTTTGTCAACGCCACGTCGGCGTCGCGCACGGCCACGCCGTCGCGCAGAAACGAGCAGCGCATCAATACTTTCGCGAGATTCTGGTCGCGCGCGCTGAGTTGCGCGACCAACGCGGCGAGCGTCGTGTGCGGACGAAGCCGGATCGTCTCCACTTCGTTACCTGCGGCGGCCCTCGCGGCGGCGAAGAACCGAACGGTCACCTCGATATCGGTGGGCCTGGTGGTCCTGGAGGTAGAGGTCACGCCTACCCGCCGATTGCGCTCATCGGACGATCCGGCTGGACGAAGCCAGGGTCATTGATGCCGTGCCCGGCGGCTTTGGCCCACATCGCGGCGCGCCAGGCGGCTGCCAGGCCGTCGTCGTCGGCGCCCGTCCGCATCAGGTGACGCAGATCCGTCTCCTGTCGTGCGAACAGGCAGTTGCGAACCTGGCCGTCCGCGGTCAGGCGGGTACGGTCGCACGCCGAGCAGAACGCGTGCGAGACCGAGGCGATGACGCCCACCAAGCCGCAGTCACCGTCGACCCGCCACAGTTCTGCGGGCGCCGAACCCCGCGGCTCCGTGTTCGGCGTGAGATCGAAGTGGCGGCGCAACACGGCGAGGATGTCATCCGCACTCACGGCCCTGCCGCGCTGCCACTGATGGTCCGCGTCGAGCGGCATCTGCTCGATGATGCGCAGCTGGTATCCGTGGTCGATACAGAACCGCAGCAGTTGCACTGCATCGTCCAGACCGGTGTCCGGGTCGAGCACCGCGTTCACCTTGACCGGGTTGAGCCCTGCGGCCTTTGCGGCCGCGAGGCCGTCGAGCACGTCGCTGAGCCGGTCGCGGCGGGTGATCCGGCTGAACCGTGCGGCATCCACGGTGTCTAATGACACATTGATCCGGTCCAGCCCGGCGTCCTTCAGCTTCGCCGCGCGCCGGGCAAGCCCAATGCCGTTGGTGGTCAACGTGATCTCGGGCCGCGGCCGCAGTGCGGCGGTGGCGGCGACGATCTCATCGAGATTCTTGGCTACCAACGGCTCGCCGCCGGTGAAGCGCACGCTGGTGATGCCCAGCCGCGTCACGGCGATGTGTAGCAGCCGGATCAGCTCCGCCGGTGCCAACAGCTGATCGCCCGGCAGCCAGTCCAGCCCGTCGGCGGGCATGCAGTAGGTGCAGCGTAGGTTGCACCGGTCGGTCAACGACACGCGCAGGTCGGTGGCGATCCGCCCGAAGGTGTCGACGAGTGGACCGTCTGTGGGCGCGGGATCGGCCGGGCCCAGCGACGGCACACCCAGGTCGACGACCGTCATGCGGCGGCTCCGATCGACCGGTTCGCCCCGCCGTTGAGGCTGTCAACCGGAACGATCTCCTTGCCCAGCGGCAGCAACGAGATCGGAATCATCTTGAGGTTGGCCAGCGCCAGCGGAATGCCGATGATGGTGATCGCCATGGCGGCTGCACTGACGAGATGGCCGATGGCCAGCCAGATGCCGCACAGGATGACCCAGATGATGTTCCCGATCAGCGCACCCGGACGCGTACCCGGCATGTCGACGACGGTTCGGCCGAACGGCCACAGCGCGTAGGACGCAATGCGCAACGATGCGAAGCCGAACGGGATCGTGATGATGAGGATGAAGCAGATCAACGCTGCCAGCAGATAGCCCAACGCCAGCCAGAGACCGCCGAAGACCAACCATATGACGTTCAGGATCAGGCGCATCTTTCCCTCCAGCGGTCGTTCCAGCCTACCGAGTAAAGGGGGTGAGGGCGGTTCGAGGTCCGAGTAGGATCACCCGAGACGCGTCCCTGCGCACGGGACGCTTTCCTTTTGTTGGGCGCTTCAGAAGACAAGCAGGTGAGACCAGTGCCGACCGGCCGGGTTAAGTGGTACGACGCCGAAAAGGGATTCGGCTTTCTGTCGCAGGAGGACGGTGAGGACGTCTACGTCCGCTCGTCCGCGCTGCCGTCGGGCGTCGAGGGGCTCAAGGCCGGACAGAAAGTCGAGTTCGGCATGGCCGCCGGTCGTCGCGGCCCGCAGGCGCTGAGCGTGAAGATCATCGACTCGCCGCCGAGCCTGACGCGCACCCGTCGTGAGGCGGCTGCCGCCGAGCACAAGCACACACCGGACGAGCTGCACGGCATGGTCGAGGACATGATCACGCTGCTGGAAGGCGCGGTTCAGCCCGAGCTACGTAAGGGCCGGTACCCCGATCGCAAGGTCGCACGACGAGTGTCCGAAGTGGTGCGTGCCGTCGCAAGCGAGCTCGACGCCTGAATTTTCCTTCGGGCATGCTGGAGACATGAGCTATGTCGCCAGCGGTGGCGATTTTAACCGCGACACGAACTACATCACCACGCGAATCACCGCCGACGGTCGCGACGGGTATCCCGTCGAGGCCGGCCGGTATCGATTGGTCGTCGCGCGGGCCTGCCCGTGGGCCAACCGCACCATCATCGTGCGACGGCTGTTGGGGCTCGAAGACATTCTCTCCATTGGCTTTTGCGGTCCCACCCACGACCAGGACAGCTGGACGTTCGACCTGGACCCCGGCGGCGTCGACCCGGTGTTGAAGATTCCGCGCCTCAAGGACGCCTTCCTCAAGCGGTTCCCCGACTACGAGAAGGGCATCACCGTGCCCTCGATCGTCGACGTGCCGACGGGCGAGGTGGTGACCAATGACTTCGCGCAGATGACGCTGGACTTCTCCACCGAGTGGACGAAGTTCCACCGCGAGGGCGCGCCGCAGTTGTACCCGGACCATCTGCGCGACGAGATCGACGAGGTCGCCAAGCGCATCTACACCGAGGTGAACAACGGCGTGTACCGGTGCGGATTCGCCGGCTCCCAGGACGCCTACGACAAGGCCTACGACCGGTTGTTCACCGCGCTGGACTGGCTCTCCGAACGGCTCGAGAATCAGCGATATCTGGTCGGCGACACCATCACTGAGGCCGATGTGCGTCTCTTCACGACGCTGGCCCGTTTCGACCCCGTCTACCACGGCCACTTCAAGTGCAACCGCAACAAGCTCTCCGAGTTGCCGGTGTTGTGGGCCTACGCCCGCGACCTTTTCCAGACCCCCGGCTTCGGCGACACCACCGATTTCGTGCAGATCAAGCAGCACTATTACATCGTGCACAAAGACATCAACCCGACGCAGATCGTGCCGAAAGGCCCGGATCTGTCCAACTGGTTAGCCCCGCATGGGCGGGAAGCGTTGGGCGGCAGGCCGTTTGGCGATGGCACGCCGCCGGGTTCGACGCGCGACGGCGAACGGGTGCCCGCCGGTCATTCAGCGGGCTGAGGCCAGACCGTTCGCACCGACCACTCCGCATGCCATGCCGGCAACTCGTTGCCGTCCTGGTCGACGACGATCGTGGGCAGTTGCACGACGAAGCCGGTGAGCTTTCCGCGATGCGGGTCGACGGTGGGAATGGTGACCGCGAGCGTGCTGCCCGGGGTGAACTCCTCGAGCACGTCGGAGCCCTCGTACGTGCGGCCGAGTAACCAGGGTGCGTCGGAGATCGCCGACGGCACCGACAGTTGCACCGGGTGCCGCCCGTCGACGGCGAGTTCGCCTATCGTTTGCGGGGTTTCGCAGTCGTTGAGGTTCACCACGTCGCAATAGCTGTACGGCCCGATCCGTACGAGCTGTCCGTCGGTGTAAGCACTGATCTCCGGGTGCTTGGGCGGAGGGTGCTGGGCCAGCCGCCAGATCAACACACCCGTGGCCGCGGACGCGATGACGACCACGACCGCCAGGACGGCGAGAACGCGTTTCACTCCGGCGCCACCGCCGCATTGTCCGGGCGGCGTCCGCCCTCCTGCTCGGCCAGGACCGGACGGTTACCGCCGAGGCCGGGGATCAGCGAGTCGCCGCGATAGCTCACCACCGTCTGCGCGAGGCCCAGGATCAGTACCGCACTGACACCGGTGAAGCCGACCCACAATTGGGTGTAGATCAGCACGCCGATCGCGCCGCCAGCGACCCAGGCCAACTGCAACAACGACTCTGAACGACCGAAGGCGGACGCTCGGGACCGTTCGGGGAGGTCGTCCTGCAACGACGCGTCGAGCGACGCCTTCGCGATCGCGCTCGCGCCCGACGTGATCAGCGTGCCGATCGCAGCCACCAAGAGATTGCCTGCGATGGCGGTCGCCAGCGCGCTCGCGGTGACCGCGATGGTGCAGCGCACGACCATCTGGGCCGGGTGGCCGAGCTGCATCCGCGCGCTGGCCAAGTTGCCGATGAAGTTTCCGATGGCGGCGGCCGCGCCGATCATGCCGAGAATACGCAGCTGTTCCCAACCGCTGGCGTCGTGCGATTTCGCGTAAAAGGCCGGGTAGAGGAAGAGGAAGCCCACCATCACCTTGATGGTGCAGTTACCCCACAGCGCGGTGATCGTGTTGCGGCCCAACGGTTGTCGTGCCGGGGTCCACTTCTGGGGTGCTGGCTCGCGGCGCAGCTCACCGGTGCGACCGTGGTAGCTCAGCGTCGCGGGCACCTCACCCTCGGTCACCTCGACCCACTTGGGGATCCGCATCGCCAGCGCTGCGCCCGCCACCGAGACGGCGACGACGACGTACAGCGCGCCGGGCAGTTCCAGTACGCGGAAGAGATACTGGGCCGCAGCGGCAACCGCGCCGCCGACCATCGTTCCGCCAAGCAGACCGAACATCGTCAGCCGAGAATTCACCCGGACCAGGTCAATGCTCGGCGGCAGCACCCGCGGGGTCACCGCGCTGCGCAACACGCTGAATGACTTGGACAGCACCATCATTCCCAATGCACACGGGTAGAGCACCCACGGCGGGAAGCTGCCGGTGGCACCGTCGAAGTTGGCGATCAACACCACCACAAGCGCGGTGCGCAGGATGAACGACGTGGCGAGTGCGACCCTGCGCCCGTGCTGCAGCCGATCCAGTGCGGGTCCGATCAGGGGAGCGATGACGGCGAACGGCGCGATGGTGATGAGCAGGTACAGCGCGACCTTGCCCTTGCTCTCGCCGGAGGCCGCTGCGAAGAACAGCGTGTCGGCCAGTGCGACGGCCATCGCCGCGTCGACCGCGAAGTTGGCGACCACCGGCCACGTGAGCGCGGTCAGCCCGGACTTGTCGGCGCCGTCGGCCGTAGCGGCGCGGTGCACCAGGCCGTACATCTTGGAGCCCATCTCGCGGCTGCGTTGTGCGGCCGCTCTGGTCACCGTGATCCGTTCGCCCGCCCCGGCGCCGACGGAGCCGCGCGGGGGTACGGATGCGCGTGACCGTGCCGAATCGTCGAGCGGTGGCAGCCACCGGTTGGCACTCGGAGTGGGATTCGGCCGCGCCCGGCGGTGGCCGCCGTCGCCGGGATCACTGGGGTAGTTGGCCGTCCCCGGGTGTTCCTGGCCGCCGGCGGGCGGGCGCGGCGGGTAATAGCTGGGCGGGCGACCGCCGAACTCACGCGAACCCGCTCGATCCCTGTCGTCACGACGCGGTCCGGTCACAGAAAAGATTCTCCCCCATCGAGGCCACAGCGCACGTGCAGCCGACCGGTGTGGCTACTTGTCGGCGGCTACGGCAAAATCAATGCCAATGGACAGCGTGACGGAATCCGCCGAGAACGGCGTGGCCTCCCCTGACGGGGATGCCGTGCCCCGGCCTGACCTGGAGACGGTGCTCCTGGGCTCCGTCGACGACGCGCGTGCCGCGATCGTCGAGTTCAGTGGTGAGGACACCGTCGGGGAGTATCTCGGCGCCGGCTTCGACGATCCGACCGCGGCCACCCACAGGTTCCTCGCCGACATGCCCGGTTACCGCGGCTGGCAGTGGGCCGTCGTCGTGGCCGCGTGCCCGGGCGCCGATCACGCCACCATCAGTGAGGTCGTGTTGGTGCCCGGTCCGACGGCGCTGCTCGCACCGAAGTGGGTGCCCTGGAACGAGCGCGTCAAGCCTGGCGACCTCAGCCCCGGCGATCTGCTCGCTCCCCCCGCCGACGACCCCCGGCTCGTACCCGGCTTCATGTCCAGTGGGGACCCCGAGGTCGACGAGGTAGCCGCGGAAGTGGGCTTCGGCCGCAGGCAGGTGCTCGGTCCGTGGGGTCGCGCCGACGCCGCGCAGCGCTGGCACGACGGCGAGTACGGGCCCGGTTCCGCGATGGCACGGTCGACGCGCCGCGTGTGCCGCGACTGCGGGTTCTATCTCCCGGTGTCAGGATCGCTCGGGTTGATGTTCGGAGTGTGCGCCAACGAGATGTCCGCCGACGGCCACGTGGTCGACGCCGAGTACGGCTGCGGTGCTCATTCGGATACGCCCCAGCCGCCGGGCAGCGGTTCGCCGCTCTTCGATCCCTACGACGACGGCGTCCTGGACCTCGCCGAACCGGCCGACTAGCGTTCGGCCGCGGCCTTGATCCGCGACAGCGACTCGTTCATTCCTTCGACGAGTTCGCGCTCGAAGTTGGGCACGCCACCCATCAACGCGTTCACCGTTGCGTTGGACAACGGCTTCACGCCGTTCTCCGCATGCCGCGTTTCGATCAGCCGGGTTCCGGTTTCGGTGGGTTCGAGCTCGTAGCTCCAGATGGTCCCGTTCTCGTTCACCCGGAAGGCCAGCTTCTTGTCGGGAATGAATTCGGTGATGCGGCTGGTGGTCGGCCACATGAGGTACTTGCGCCGGTTGAGGTTGATCGTCCGGCTGCCCTGGCGCAGTGGACCGCCCAGAGTCTTCATCAGCCGGCACTGCGGGCTCCACTGCGGCATCTTGCTCAGATCGGAAACCAGCGACCAGACCTTCGTGACCGGAGCGTTGATTTCAACTTGAGCTTGCAATAGCGGCTCTGCCATCGCTACCTCCTTGGGTGTCAGACGAATTCAGTCGAGTCCGCTCTGCGCGCCGCGCGACCCGCGGCGCACCGCCCGACGCTGCCACAGAAAGATCGATGTGCCAAGCACGCCGACGCCGAGCCCGGCGATCGCGAATGGCCGACAGCCGTGCAGTGCGGGCACCGTGAAGGCCAACAATGTCGCGATCAGCCAGCCCGTCGTGATCACAGCGATCACCGGCCACGGCTTCAGCAGGGCAGGCGGCAGGGCGGGTGGTTGCGGGGTCATCGATTGAAACCTAACCCATAACCTTCCTTTTCTTCAGCACTGCTATGTACTCTTTGCCTCGTGAAAGAACCCGACGGTCGCTTGGCGAGCGATCTGTCGCTCGCGGTCATCCGCCTGGCCCGCCAATTGCGCTTCCGACGACCGGATTCGCATGTATCGCTCTCTCAGCTGTCGGCGCTGTCGACCCTTGCCAAGGAGGGTCCGATGACGCCGGGCGTGTTAGCCGAGAAGGAACGCGTGCGTCCACCTTCGATGACTCGGGTGATCGGAACGCTTTGCGAACTAGGCCTCGTCGCGCGGATGGCGCATCCCGACGACCGGCGCCAGGTCCTGGTGTCGGTGTCGCCGGCGGGGGTCGAGTTGATCGAGGCCGAGCGCCGCGCGAGCCAGGAGTGGCTGTCGAAACGGCTGGCTAAACTCGCTCCGGAACAACGGGAGGCACTGCTGACCGCCGCCGACCTGATGTCGGCGATAGTCGACGAAAGCGCGTGAGCGGTATCCGGCGGGCACGAGCGTAGCGAGCGGGGATTGTCAGAAGTAATCGACGTCTCCGACCCCGCCGATCCGCGGCTGGACGACTTTCGCGATCTCAACAGCGTGGACCGCAGACCCGACCTGCCGACCGGGAAGGGCTTGGTGATCGCCGAGGGTGTGCTGGTCGCGCAGCGCATGCTCGTTTCGCGGTTCACGCCGCGGGCCCTGCTGGGCACGGACCGGCGCCTGGCAGAACTGGCCGCCGACCTGGACGGCGTCGCGGCACCGTACTACCGCGTGAGCGCCGACGTGATGGCCGACGTGGTGGGTTTCCATCTCAACCGCGGAGTGTTGGCATCGGCGTCGCGCCCACCCGAGCTGACGGTGTCGCAGGTGATCGAGACCGCCAGGACGATCGCAGTGCTCGAGGGCGTCAACGATCACGAGAACCTCGGATCGATTTTCCGCAATGCCGCCGGCCTCGACGTCGACGCGATCGTGTTCGGCATGGGGTGCGCGGATCCTCTGTACCGACGTGCCGTCCGCGTGTCGATGGGACACGCCCTGCTGGTGCCCTACGCGTGGGCGGCTGATTGGCCCGGGGATCTGGAGATGCTGCGGGACAGCGGCTTTCGGCTGCTGGCGATGACACCCGATCCGTCGGCTCGCACACTGTCCAACGCGATGACCGATATGGCCGATCATCGCGTAGCGGTGCTCGTCGGCGCGGAGGGACCGGGGTTGTCAGAACGTGCGATGCGGGCCAGTGACGTGCGCGTGCGCATCGCGATGTCGCGCGGCACCGACTCGCTCAACGTGGCCACCGCCGCGGCGCTGGCCTTCTATGAGCGGGTTAGATTGAACCGGTGACCGACGATTCGACTCCGTGGGCGATGGGCCTGACGGTGTCCGCGTTCGTCGCCGCGGTTGTCGGTGCCGCCATCGTCGTGCTGAGCGTGGGACTGATGAGGGTGCACCCGATGTTGGCCGTCGGCCTCAATCTGGTCGCCGTCGGCGGGCTGACGCCGACCGTGTGGGAATGGCGCAAGCGACCCGTCTGGCGCTGGTTCGTTCTTGGTGCCGCCGTCGGGGTGGCCTGCGCATGGATCGCCGCCATCGCTATCGGCCTTGCGGGATAACGGGATTCACCACGTAAGTTCAGGTCAAGCGTCAGCGCTGGCCGCTGGACCGCACGCCGAGCAGCACGTCCTCCCACGCGGGCACTGCCGGCTTGCCCTTGCGTGCGCGTGGCTTCGGCGCGGCAGGCGGTGTCGGCTCGGGCTCTGGCTCGGACTCCGGCCTGAGGTCGAGCTCAGGTTCGGCGACCGGCTCCGGCTCGTCCTCCTGCTCGAAGTGTGGCACCGCGGCGACCGGTCGCAGCGGACGCGCGAAGTTCGGGTCGATGAGTTCGGATGCCGAGTCGTCGGCCGCAGTCACCGTGCCGCCGTGTGCGCCCGGGGTGAACCGGAAATGCGCAACGTTGTCGGACAGGCCCGCTTTCCACGCCATCTGGACGGTCCAGCGTCCGTCTTCGTTGCGCCAGGCGTCCCAGTTGGTGGCCTCGGCGCCCAGACCGCGGGCGATCAGGGACGTCGTCACCGTCTCCAACAGCGTCAGCACCGAGGGGCCGTCGGCCAGCACCGGGTGCGCGGCCGTCGCCAGCTCGGCCGCTCTCGACCGCTCCAGCAGGACCGGATGAGCAAAGCGCTCGACGCGGCTCAAGTCGACGCCGGAGGCCGCGGCGACCTGCTCGACGGAAGCACCTGCGCGGATCTTGGCTTGAATCTCTTTGGGACGCAGCACGCTTGGACCCTCATCGTTGGTTTGAGAAGTTTCCCGGGATGGCGTGGATCCGGTCTTGTCGCCGCGCGCGGCGGCCCGCAACCGGTCATCGGGGACCAGGAGGAACTTCTCGCCGGAGTCGTCGGCCTCGCAGATGATTTGTCTGCCGTCGACGTCGAGTCCAACGACTTTGAGTTTGCGCATGTCGACCTCCTCCGGGCGGATACGATGCCCGATCAAGCGACCCTACTGCGTTATCCGCCTGTTACCAGGTAGACACGCGGGCAGGTCAGAGGCGTTCGACGACCCAATCGATGCACGCGGTCAACGCGCTCACGTCGTCCGGCTCGACGGCCGGGAACATGCCGACGCGCAGCTGGTTGCGACCGAGTTTGCGGTAGGGCTCGGTGTCGACGATGCCGTTGGCTCGAAGTGCCTTCGCGATCGCTGCGGCATCGATCTCGTCTGTGAAATCGACGGTGCCGACGACCTGCGACCGTAGCTCGGGGTCGGCGACGAAGGGCGTGGCCACCTTCGACGCCTCGGCCCAGCTGTACAGCCGCTGCGACGAGTCGGCGGTGCGCTTGACCGCCCAGTCCAGGCCGCCGTTGCCCAGCATCCATTCGAGCTGATCGGCAAACATGATCAGCGTGCCGATCGCCGGGGTGTTGTAGGTCTGGTTCTTGAGGCTGTTCTCGATCGCGATCGGGAGCGACAGGAACTCGGGCACCCAGCGGCCCGACGCCGCGACGGCCTCCACGCGGGCGAGCGCAGCGGGGGAGAGGATCGCGATCCACAGGCCGCCGTCGCTGGCGAAGTTCTTCTGCGGTGCGAAGTAGTAGGCGTCGGCGTCGGCGATGTCGACGGGCAGGCCGCCGGCTGCCGAGGTGGCGTCGATGGCAATCAACGCGCCGTCTGAGCCTTTGGGTCGCTGCACGGGAACCGCTACGCCCGTTGATGTTTCGTTGTGCGCCCACCCGATGAGGTCCACCGACGGATCCGACTGTGGTTTGGGTGCGCTGCCTGCTTCGGCCTTGACGACGACCGGGTCCCCGACGAACGGATTCTTGGCCACCGCCGAGGCGAACTTGCTGCTGAATTCGCCGTAGGTCAGGTGCAGCGAGCGCTTGTCGATCAATCCGAACGCGGCCGCGTCCCAGAACGCGGTGGTGCCGCCGTTGCCGAGGATGACCTCGTAGCCGTCGGGCACCGAAAAGAGTTGACGCAGCCCGTCACGCACTCGACCGACGAGGTTCTTGACCGGCGCCTGCCGGTGTGACGTCCCGAATACGTCGCCCGCTGCGGCGAGGGCCTGCAGCTGTTCGGGGCGCACCTTGGACGGTCCGCAGCCGAAGCGGCCGTCGCGAGGTTTGAGGTCGGCGGGAATCGTGAGGTCGGCCATGGGGACAAGAGTAGTGACCCACGCTGTGCGCTTTCAGCGGGGAGGGGATGCAGAAAATGCTGAAAAAGTGGGTAAAGAACACACAGTGGAACCAATTTGTATCCATAATGTGATCTGTCGGGGACTGAGCCCATTGGGGGGCACGTGATCAGTCATGGGAAATTTTCGACCCTCATGCCGATGTGTGCTGCGGCGATGGCGGCTTTCGGTTCGATAGCCGCTGCGGCGCCGGCGCAGGCTTCCGGAGACGAGGGCGGCGCGGTGCTGAACCAGATCAACGCCACGCGCGCGGCGAACGGGTGCGGTCCGGTGGCGCCCAATCCGCAGTTGACGGCGTCGGCGGCACGGCACGCCAACGACATGCTCAGGACCGGGGTGCAGGCGCACACGGGTTCGGACGGCTCCTCTGTCGTCCAGCGCGTCACGGACGCCGGCTATACGTCGTTCGAGGATCTCGGCGAAATCGTGTTCTGGGCCAATGGCCCCGGCGGTTCGCCTGCTGCCGCGGTGAATTGGTGGATGAACAGTCCGGGGCACCGCGCGGTCATCACCGACTGTGGCATGACCGATGCGGGATTCTCGGCCGTCAGAAGCGGCAGCATGTTGACCGTGGCTGGCGACTTCGCGAAGAGGTAGCTGTCGCTAGTTGGTCAGGATGCGAGCCCCGTCGGGGGTGACGGCAACGGTGTGCTCGCTGTGCGCGGCACGCGCGCCGGACAAGCTTCGGAGCGTCCACCCGTCGGGGTCGTGGCGGTATTCGTCGGTGCCGTCGCCGATCAACATGGGCTCGATCGCGATGACCAAACCGGGACGTAACTTCATTCCCTTGCCGGGACGGCCTTCGTTGGGTACGTCCGGGTCCTCGTGCATGGTGCGGCCGATTCCGTGCCCGCCATGGTCGGCGAGCAGACCGAAGCCCCTCTCGTGCACCGTTGTCGAGATCGCATAGCCGACGTCTCCGAGCCTGTTGCCCGGCCGCACCGCCGCGATGCCCGCCGCGAGCGCGGCGTCGGCGGCCTCGATCAGCGCGGCGTCCCCGTCGCGCGGGGTGCCGACGATGAAGCTGCGCGCCGCATCACCGGTCCAGCCGCGCAGGGTGGCGCCGAAGTCGACCGACACCAGATCGCCGTCGGCGAGTACGTACTCATTGGGGATGCCGTGCACAACGGCGTCGTTGACGCTGACGCACAGCACGCCGGGAAACGGGGTCGGCGCCCACCGCGGGTGGTAGTTCAGGAACGGTGACGACGCGCCGTGCCGCGACAAGACCTCAGCGGCGATGCGGTCCAGGTCCAAGGCGGTCATCCCCGGCTTCGCCTGCTCGATGACCGCGCTTAGCGCCTCGGCCACGACGGCGCCTGCGTCGGCCATCAAGTCGATTTCGTCTCGCGTCTTCAGCTCAACCATGTGTGGCCTCCGTCACAAAAGTAGGTTCCGGGCCCGGTGTGCCACATGCCGGAAAGGGGTATTCACGGTATGCGATACCTGCGGTACCGTGTTTGACAATCAAGGCTCGTAGACCTCACCGAGGAGGTGTCGAATGGCAGTCAAGGAAGCCCGGACACGCATGGTCCGGCGCTGGCGGCGCAATATGGATGTCACCGATGACACCGCATACGTCGACATGCTCACCACATTGTCCGAGGGGTCGGTGCGACGCAACTTCAATCCGTACACCGACATCGACTGGGACTCGCCGGAGTTCAAGGTGGTCGAGAACGACGAACGCTGGATCCTGCCGGCGACCGACCCGATCGGGAAGCACCCCTGGTATCAGTCGCAGCCGAAAGAGCGGCAGATCGAGATCGGCATGTGGCGGCAGGCCAACGTCGCGAAGGTCGGTCTGCACTTCGAGTCCATTCTGATCCGCGGGCTCATGGAGTACGCCTTCTGGACGCCCAACGGCTCGCCGGAGTACCGGTACTGCCTGCACGAGGCGGTCGAAGAGTGCAACCACACGATGATGTTCCAGGAGATGGTCAACCGCATCGGTGCCGATGTGCCCGGTATGCCGCGCTTGCTGAAATGGATTCAGCCAACCATCCCGCTCGTCGCGGGGCCGCTGCCGATCCCGTTCTGGTTCGGCATTCTGGCCGGCGAGGAGCCCATCGACCACACCCAGAAAAACGTGCTGCGCGAGGGCAAGACGCTGCATCCGATCATGGAGCGCGTGATGGCCATCCACGTGGCCGAAGAGGCGCGGCACATCTCGTTCGCGCACGAATACCTGCGCAAGCGAGTTCCTGAACTGCCGCGGCGGAAGCGGTTCTGGTTGTCGCTCTACGTTCCGGTCGTGATGCGCGTGCTGTGCTCGGCGATCATCGTGCCGCCGCGGGCGTTCTGGAAGGAATTCGATATCCCGCGGTCGGTCCGCAAGGAGATCTTCTTCAAGTCACCCGAA
This sequence comes from Mycobacterium sp. 29Ha, assembly GCF_032883055.1. Lineage (NCBI taxonomy): Bacteria > Bacillati > Actinomycetota > Actinomycetes > Mycobacteriales > Mycobacteriaceae > Mycobacterium > Mycobacterium sp. 29Ha. The sequence continues at coordinate 1,963 of NZ_JAMQTI010000007.1, read as the reverse complement.
TCGCGGCAGATGCTGCGCGACATGTTCGGCGACGTCCGGATGCTTGCCCACGACACCGGGCTGATGAACCCGCTCGCGAAACTGATCTGGCGGATGTGTCGGATCAGCGGCCGGCCCAGCCGGTATCGCAGTGAGCCTGCCCGCCAGCATCTGGTGTCGGCCGCGTAGGGCACCCATGCCTCACGTGATAACCCAGTCGTGTTGCAGCGACGGGTCCTGTGTCTACGCCTGTCCGGTGAACTGCATCCACCCGTCACCGGACGAGCCGGGCTTCGCCACCGCCGAGATGCTCTACATCGACCCGATCGCGTGCGTCGATTGCGGCGCGTGTGTGTCGGCGTGCCCGGTCGGCGCGATCGCACCCGACACCAAGCTCGAACCCGAGCAGCTGCCGTTCATCGAGCTGAACGCGTCGTTCTATCCCAAACCCGAGGGGAAGCTGCCGCCGACGTCCAAGCTGGCGCCGGTGCTCGAGGCGCCGTTGGTCCGGCCACGCTCCGGTGGACCGTTGACGGTCGCGATCGTCGGCTCGGGGCCGGCGGCCATGTACGCCGCTGACGAACTGCTGACGCAGCGCGGTGTGCGGGTCAACGTCTTCGAGCGGCTGCCGACCCCGTACGGGCTCGTGCGTGCCGGGGTGGCCCCCGACCATCAGAGCACCAAACGGGTGACAGCGCTCTTCGACAAGGTGACGAAGCTGCCGGGCTTCACGTTCTATCTGAACGTCGACGTGGGATCGGATGTCACGCATGCCGATCTGCTGGCTCACCATCACGCCGTGCTCTACGCCGTCGGCGCGCCCAACGATCGCCGCCTCGAGATCGACGGCATGGGCCTGCCCGGCACGGGAACCGCCACCGAGATGGTTGCGTGGATCAACGGCCACCCTGAATTCACTGAACTGCCAGTCGATTTGAACCACGAGCGGGTGGTTGTCATCGGCAACGGCAACGTGGCGTTAGACGTCGCTCGCATCCTGACCACCGACCCCGATGTGCTGGCGCGCACGGACATCTCCGACCACGCGCTGGCCGCGTTGCGCGGCTCGAAGGTCAACGAGGTCGTCGTCGCCGCCCGGCGAGGTCCGGTGTACTCGGCTTTCACACTTCCGGAACTGATCGGGCTGACCTCGGTGTGTGATGTGGTGCTGGACAGCGCAGATCATGATCGGGTCATCAGCGACCTCGCGACGGTCACAGATCCGTTGACGCGCAACAAGCTCGAGATCCTGTCGAAGCTCGGGGATTCTGGATCGTGCGGGCGGCCGCCCGCGCACAGACCCCGCATCCGGTTGGCTTTTGAGTTGACGCCGGTACGCATCCTCGGTGAGCAACGCGCGACGGGAGTCGAGTTCGCGGTGACTGGTACCGACGAGGTTCGCCACATCGACGCCGGTCTTGTGCTGACCTCGATCGGCTACCGCGGCAAGGCGATTCGCGGCCTTCCGTTCGATGACGACGCTGCGGTGGTGCCCAATGACGGCGGCCGGGTCATCGATCCGGCGTCGGGTGAGACCGTGCGCGGCAGCTACGTGGCGGGCTGGATCAAGCGTGGCCCCACCGGCTTCATCGGCACCAACAAATCGTGTGCCGGCGAGACGGTGCACAACCTGGTCGCCGACTACAACGCGGGCTTACTCGCGGATCCGGCGGGCAAGCCGGCCGCACTGGACAAGCTCGTGCGTAGCAGGCGGCCCGACGTGATCGGCGCTGCGGGATGGAAGGCCATCGACGACGCGGAGATCGCGCGCGGCGGCGAGCATCGGCCCCGCGACAAGTTCACGACGGTTGCCGACATGCTCGCCGCGGCGGCCGACGCACCCGCGCGGTCGATGCGGGAGCGTGTGCTCGCTGGCCTACGCCGCTAGGTCCACTAAGCGACGTTGTCGTTAATTTGTTGCGGCCCAGGACTTGTCGGACCCCTCTGTTTTGATGGGGTCATGTCTTCGATCGCCGCCTCCGAC
>NZ_JAMQTI010000006.1:105603-278164 GCF_032883055.1 Mycobacterium sp. 29Ha | reverse complement strand
TGAGGCAACGAATGCCCCCACGCGCGCATCTTGACGTGAGGCAACAGGCCGACACCCGCGGAGGTTATCCACGGTTCTCGGCGGTGCTGATTCAGGCGTTGGCGGGGCGCCTGCGGCGGTTGTTCGAGCGGCGCCGACGAGACTGCTCGGGTTTGACAGGTGCGGGCCGGTTGGGGGCCGCGGGCACGATCGGGCTACCGAAGGAGCGCTCGCCAGGGGCGATCTCGTGCAGCACCGGATGTGACGGGCCGCGGAAGCGGGTGATCGTCGGCTTCACGCCGGCCTTGCGCGTCAGTTGCCGCACATCGGACACCTGCTCGTCGAGCATCAGCGTCACGACGGTGCCGTCGTTTCCTGCGCGCGCCGTCCTGCCCGACCGGTGCAGATACGCCTTGTGCTCGACCGGCGGGTCGGCGTGTACCACGAGGGTGACGTCGTCGACGTGGATACCGCGCGCAGCGATATCCGTCGCGACCAGCACCCAAGCCGATCCATCGGAGAATGCCGCCAGGTTGCGCGTGCGGGCATTCTGAGACAGGTTGCCGTGCAACTCGACTGCAGGAACTCCGCGCGAATTCAGCTGGCGGGCAAGGTTCTTGGCGCCATGCTTGGTGCGGGCGAAGACGATCTTGCGTCCCGGCGAGGCCGCCAGGTCGGCGAGCACGTTGATGCGGGCCGCCTTCTCGACATGCAGCACGTGATGCTCCATTGCCGCGACCGGCGACTGCTCCGAGTCGACGCTGTGCACGACGGGATCGGTCAGGTACCGCTTGACCAGGACATCCACGCCACCATCCAAGGTGGCGGAGAACAGCATTCGCTGGCCATTGCGGGGCGTCTTGTCCATCAGTCGCTTCACCGGAGGAAGGAAGCCGAGGTCCGCCATATGGTCAGCCTCGTCGAGCACGGTGATTTCGACGGCGGACAGATCCGCGTGGCGCGATTTCACGTGGTCTTCCAGACGCCCGGGGCACGCGATCACGATGTCGACGCCGGCACGCAGCTTGTCGATCTGTGGCTGGTGTCCGACGCCACCGAATACGACGACGGACCGCAAGTTCGTTGCGGCGGCCAACGGCGCGAGCGCGGCGTCGATCTGAGCGACCAACTCGCGGGTCGGGGCAAGGATGAGCGCACGCGGACGGCCCGGTGCTCGCTTCGACTGACTCGCTGTGAGTCTCGTCACCATGGGCAACAAGAACGCATACGTCTTGCCGGAACCGGTGCGGCCGCGGCCCAATACGTCGCGGCCGGCCAACGAATCGGGCAGCGTCGCGGCCTGGATGGGGAACGGGGAGTCGATGCCGTTACCGGCAAGGACATCGACGACAGCCTTGGGCAGGCCGAGGTCGGCGAAAGTGGGCACGGTTGTGCCGTCAGTGATTTGAACAGACAAGGTTGAAGCTCCGAAAGTAGAGTGTGGTCGTCCTGCCCGGCGCGGATCAATCCGCGGCGCTCGGTTGACGATCGAGAAACGGCAAAAGGCAGAACAGACGATGCCGCTGAAGATCAGTCTACAGCCTCGGCTGCATTCGGCTTAATCGTTACGGGAGTAGCTCACGCAATTCCTCGACGAATCGCCGCGTTTCGGCGCGCTCACCCGACAGCGGCTGTAGCAGAAGTGTGGTGGTACCGGCCTCCGCGAAGGCGGCGAGACGCTCCTTGACGTAACCGCGCGGACCCACCAGCGAAACGGCGCGCACCAATTCGTCGGGAACCGCGGCGATGGCTTCGGTCTTCTTGCCCGCCAGGTACAAGTCCTGGATGTCGTTGGCGACCTCGCCGTAGCCGTAGCGCGTGGCCAGGTTGTGGTAGAAGTTCTTGCCGCGTGCGCCCATGCCGCCGATGTACAGCGCCAGTTGCGGTTTCGTCCACGCCAGTCGGTCATCGACGTCGTCGCCGATCGCCAACGGCGCGCTGACCGTCACGTCCAGTGGGCCCAGAGCGGGATCCCGCTTGGCGAACCCGGCGCGCAGGGCGTCACCCCACACGTCGTCGGCCTTCTCCGGGAGGAAGAACACCGGCTGCCACCCCTCGGCGATCTCAGCGGTGAGTTCGACGTTCTTCGGGCCGAGTGCGGCGATATTGATCGGGATGCGTTCGCGCACAGGGTGATTGATCAATTGCAGCGGTTTGCCGAGGCCGGTTCCCTGATCGGCGGGCAGCGGAATCTGATAGTGCTTGCCGTCGTATGTCACCCGCTCGCGGCGCCAGACCTGTCTGCAGATGTCGATGACCTCGCGGGTGCGCCCCAGCGGAGCGTCGAAGGGGACTCCGTGAAAGCCCTCCATGACCTGTGGGCCGGAGGTGCCGATGCCCAGCCGGAACCTGCCGTCGGACACGTAGTCGAGCCCGGCGGCCGTCATCGCGAGCAGCGTCGGCGTGCGGATGTAGATCGGGACGACGCCAGTGGCCAACTCCATGCGCGTCGTCTTCGCCGCCAGAAAGCCCAGCTGGCTGATCGCGTCGTAGGAGTAGGCCTCGGCCACGAACGCGACGTCGACGCCGACCTGCTCGAGTTCGACGATCTGGTCGACGGCCTCTAGGAAGCCACCCGCGTAGTTGAGGAAGATTCCGGTGCGCATCGACATGTGAGCTTTATACACCCAACCGGTTGGTTGGTCGCACTCAGGGCTTCAGGAGCGCGACGACTTTGTTCTCGAGAGCCACCGGATCGTCGGCGAACGGGTCCATCGTCGTCGCCTTGGGCAGTGCGATCTCGGGGTCGGCGAAGTCGCGGTAGGCCTTGTCGCCGGTGAGCATGTGTAGGAAGTACCCGGTCATCAGTGCACGCACGATCTTCTGCGTGCCGCGATCGGCGCCGGGCAGTCCGACCGCTTTGGCCAGCCGGCGCCCCTCGACGAGCCCACCGGCCTTCACGCTGCTTACGTCGCGCAACGTGCCGCTCTTCCAGACGCGTGCGAGTTCGACAGCGTTGGAGCGCAACGACATCGGGTCGCCAGGGTCGGCGAGAATGAGGCCGGGCACCTTCAGTGTCGATGCGGGCTCTTCGGCGCGTGGCTTGGTGACGGTCGGAAACGCCGCCACGACAGCCTTCAACCTGCCGGGCATCCCGGCCGCCGCGAAGACCGCCGCGGAGGCGCCGAAACCGTGTCCGGCCACCCCGAGCTTCGTGGGATGGACGCTGATCTTGCCCGGTCCCAACCGCACCCCGGCGATGATGTCGAGGGCGGTGCCCAGGTCGTAAGACAGATTGAGCACCGACGGCGCCATGCTGGTCTCGGTGGCGGGCGCGGCGGCGACGATGCCCCACGACGCCAGATGTTCGAGCGTTCCGCGGTAACGGTCGTCACTTGTAAGCCAGTCGTGACCGAATACGACACCAGCGAGATTCATCCCCGACTCCGGGGTGAAGAGCACGCCGGGCAGTCCGGCAAACGCCAGGTCACCCCGCAAAACGCGGTGCGGACCGCGGCGCTTCAACCCGTTGAAGAGCTTCGCTGTCCGCGCCACCAGACGACCGTAGCGCAGGCAGGTCCGCCGGCGCTCTTGCACTACCCTGAAAGGCTATGTGCGGAATCGTCGGTTATGTCGGGCAGCGTCCTGCCTGCGACGTGGTCGTCGACGCGCTGCGCAGGATGGAGTACCGCGGATACGACTCGTCGGGTGTCGCCCTGCTCGACGGCAATGGCGGCCTGACGGTACGGCGCCGGGCCGGGCGGCTCGCCAACCTCGAGACTGCGCTTGCCGAATCCGAGGCGGGCACCCTTGCCGGCAGCACCGGCTTGGGGCACACCCGCTGGGCGACCCATGGCAGGCCGACCGATCGCAACGCCCACCCGCACCGTGACGCCGCCGGGAAGATCGTGGTCGTCCACAACGGCATCATCGAGAATTACGCCGTCATGCGCGCTGAACTGGAAGCCACGGGCGTGGAGTTCACCAGCGACACCGACACCGAGGTGGCCGTGCATCTGGTGTCCTGGCAGTACCGCCACGGACCCACCGCGGGCGACTTTCCGGCTTCTGTGCTTGCCGTGCTGCGCCGACTCGAAGGCCATTTCACCCTCGTCTTCGCGAACGCCGACGAACCGGGCACGATCGTCGCGGCCCGACGTTCCACGCCGCTGGTGCTAGGTGTCGGTGACGGTGAGATGTTCGTCGGGTCGGATGTGGCCGCGTTCATCGAATACACGCGCGATGCTGTCGAATTGGGACAGGATCAGGCAGTCGTGGTGACGGCCGACGGGTACCGCATCACGGACTTCAACGGCGACGACGACTCCGCCAATGCGCGCGAATTCCATATCGACTGGGACGTCTCGGCTGCCGAAAAGGGCGGCTACGAATACTTCATGCTCAAGGAGATCGCCGAGCAGCCGACCGCGGTCTCCGACACATTGCTCGGCCATTTCGCCGACAGCCGCGTGGTGCTCGACGAGCAGCGCCTGTCGGATCAGGAGCTGCGCGAGATCGACAAGGTCTTCATCGTCGCCTGCGGTACCGCATACCACTCCGGGCTGTTGGCCAAGTATGCGATCGAGCATTGGACCCGGCTGCCTGTCGAGGTGGAGCTGGCGAGCGAGTTCCGGTACCGCGATTCAGTTCTCGACCGTCACACGCTGGTCGTGGCGATCTCGCAATCCGGTGAGACAGCCGACACGCTGGAGGCGGTGCGGCACGCGAAGGAGCAGAAGGCCAAGGTGCTGGCCATCTGCAACACCAACGGCTCGCAGATCCCCCGTGAGTGCGATGCGGTGCTCTATACCCGCGCCGGTCCGGAGATCGGTGTGGCGTCGACGAAGACGTTCCTCGCCCAGATCACCGCCAATTACCTTGTCGGACTGGCACTTGCGCAGGCCCGCGGTACGAAGTACCCGGAAGAAGTCGAGCGGGAATTCCGTGACCTGGAGGCCATGCCCGACCTCGTCGCCCGCGTACTCGACAACGTCGAGCCGGTCTTCGAGCTGGCACGGCGCTTCGCCCAATCGCAGACGGTGCTGTTCCTCGGTCGTCACGTCGGCTACCCGGTTGCGCTCGAGGGCGCCCTCAAGCTCAAGGAACTGGCGTACATGCATGCCGAGGGCTTCGCCGCCGGTGAGCTCAAGCACGGCCCCATCGCATTGATCGAGGACGACCTGCCGGTCATCGTGATCATGCCGTCGCCGAAGAACTCACCGACCCTGCACGCCAAGCTGCTGTCGAACATCAGGGAGATTCAGGCGCGCGGCGCGATCACGATCGTCATCGCGGAGGAGGGCGACGAAACCGTCCGGCCCTACGCCGACCACCTGTTCGAGATCCCTCCGGTGTCAACGCTTTTCCAGCCGCTCCTGTCGACCATCCCGCTTCAGATATTTGCCGCCGGCGTCGCGCAGGCCCGCGGCTACGACGTCGACAAGCCACGCAACCTGGCCAAGTCCGTCACCGTCGAGTAGTGCCGAACCCCAGGATTGGGCGCTTCCGCAGCGATGCGGCCCGTGCCCACTTCCTCGCGGTCTATCAGTACTGCCTGGCCGACCTCCCGCCGTACGACCAGACCTTCGACATCCCAACCAGTTTCGGAACTGTTCGGGTATACCGCTTCCCGGGCCCCGACGGGCGTCCGGTTGTCCTGCTGCCGGGCCGCAACGCGTCCACCCCGATGTGGGCAGACAACCTCCCAGGTCTGCTGGCCCATCGCACCGTGTTCGCGGTCGACCTGCTTGGCGAGCCGGGGTTGTCGGTGCAGGAGCACGAATTGGGGAGTGCCGAGGACCAGGCGCAGTGGTTCGACGAGATGCTCGCCGGGCTGGCGTTGACGTCTCCGCATCTCATGGGAGTGTCCTTCGGCGGATGGTCGGCTACCAACTATGCGGTCCTGAAGCCGGGCCGGGTGTCGTCGCTGACCCTGCTCGACCCCGTGATGACCTTCGCGCCGATCCCGGTTCGGACCATGGTGATGATGATTCCCATGGGTCTACCCAACGTGCCGGAGGGATTGCGCCGCTGGGTGTTGAGGTGGATCGCCGGCGGGGCTGAGGTCGACGATTCCGTTCCGGCCGCAGCGCTGATCGCCTCGGGAACAAGGGATTTTGTGCTACGCCAGCCCGCACCGACGTTGTTCACCGCTGACCAGTTGCGTACGCTCGACGTCCCGGTCCTCGCGTTGATCGCGGGCCGCAGCGTGATTCACCATGGTGAGCGTGCCGCCGCCACCGCGCGGAAGCTGTTGCCGCGCGGTCAGATCGAGCTATGGCCTGAGGCATCACATGCGATCAACGGCGAATATCCCGAAAGGATTGCCGAGACGGCGGCGGCCTTCTGGGCTGAAGCCGACGCCTAGCCCGTGTGGTGGTCGGAACCCGCGGGGCGGCTCAATTGCTCCCGATGTTGTTCATCGAGTTCGCCGCGCGCCAGCACGGCGGTCTCGTCAAGAATGTCCTCGAGGGCCGCGGCCCAACTGCGCCAGTAGGGCCGCGTGTCGTCGGCAGCGATGCGACGGATCAACCGCTGCCGAAACGTGTCCCAATCGCAGACGCCCGATCGGCACGCGGCGACCGTCAGCCCGAAAACCCTGCGTTCCCACGGTGCCGCGAAAACGAGCTCACCGTTGTCGCGGGGCGGGGACAGCGGGCCCAGCAGATCGGTGTCCAGACTCGGCGGGTCAGCGGTCATCTGCCCCGGCGGGGGACAGGGGTCGCCCCACCCCGATCATCGAGTCTCGCGTGACGAGTCGAGCCAGTTCTGCCTCGTTCAGTCCCTCGGTTTCGGCCGGCCGCTCGGGAACCACCAGATAGCGCGCTTCCGCCGAGCTGTCCCAGACCCTGACGAGCACGTCGGGAGGCAGCTCGAGCCCCATCTCCGAGAGGAGGGTTCGCGGCTGGGCGACCATCCGCGAGCGGTATGCCGGCGACTTGTACCAGCCTGGCGGTAAGCCCAGTACAGGCCAGGGATAGCAAGAACACAGAGTGCACACCACGACGTTGTGAACAGTGGGCGTGTTCGCTACCGCGACGATCCGGTGGCCCTCGGGGCCCCCGAAGCCGAGCTCCGCGATGGCACGCGTGCCGTCGGCGAGCAGTCGCTGTCGATACCCGGGATCGGTCCAGGCGCGGGAGATCACCTTGGCGCCGTTGAGTGGTCCCACGTTCGTCTCGTAGTGTTCGATCACCTGGTCGACCACTCTGGAATCGACGATCCCTTTTTCCACGAGCAGGGCTTCGAGCGCCTCGACCCGCGCTTCCATTGCGTCGCTCACACCGCCTCCAGATACGACTCGTAGAGGTCGACACGCACTTCGGTGCCGGACTCGGCGGCAGCGCCCCACAGGTCGGCAGCTTGGAAGGCGACGGTGTAAAGGTGCTGGGGCAGTGCGTGCCTGCCCGTCGCCTTTGCGTCGGGAAACACCGTCGCGCCGAGCTTGGCGACGATCACGCCGGGCTTTCCGGTCACGTATCCCGGCTGTCGGGTGTACGGCACCGCTCGGGTAGAGCGCACTCGAACATGGTCGCCCGGTGCGAAGCGGCCGCGACGCAGCGCCGGCCGCGACGTGCCCAGCAGTCGGGGAACCACCCGACCGGCATACCAGCGGGGCAGTGTGGGGTGCAGGAGCGAGCCCACCGCCCGTGACGTGACATTGAGTCGCAATCGCGAGATCCGCCGCCGGGCCGGCGCGGATCGGCCGGCGGTTCGGGCCTCGACCTCGCCCGGTGTGAGATAGCCGGCCTGCTCGAGCAGCGTTTCGAAACCCCCGAGCCAGCGTCGGTAATAACTGGACAGATAGACCTCGCGAGGGAGTTGCTCCATGCCGAAGCGGAGGATGTCCACATTGCGACCGAGCAGCGGCAGCAGAAAGTTGGCGAATCCGAAGACTCGGCCCTCCCACCGTTCGTGGAACACGGGCTCGTCGGATTCCCGAATGACCGGGGCGAAGAATTCGGCTCGGCCGCCCATGTCGCTCGGCGCGGTCATGGCGTGACCATACGCCCGATTTCGGCGGGCATGACCGCCTTTAGGCAGCGATGGAGCGGACCGCGCTGACGGGCGGCAGGCCCACCGGTACATGACTGGTCGTCTGGCAATGCTCGATCACATCGACTGACACGCGCCGCGGTTGTTCAACCACGACTGCAGCAAATACGCGACCGGCGTGCTCACCCCTGCACAATAGCCGGTCGGTGCCGGATTCTCACCTGCCGTTCCATGCGCTGGTACTGCAGGGATCATCGACCGCCTCGGCGTTCGGATCTCGTCGTCGCGGGAAAAATTTTGTAGCGAACGTCAATTTTGGCAACGAAATGATCTTGAAGCGCTCGCGGACGGCTTGGGACGGGCGCGACCTGAAACCCCGACCATGCGCACGCATGGCACGTAACGTGGGCGTCGATGCGGCACTATTACACCGCCGACCAAATTCGCGAGGCAGAAGCGCCGCTGTTGGCGAGCCTCCCCGACGGTGCCTTGATGCGCCGTGCCGCCTACGGACTGGCCAACTCGATCGCACGTCACATGGGCGGCGTCGCCGGGCGCCGGGTCTGCGCGGTCGTCGGCTCCGGTGATAACGGTGGTGATGCGCTCTGGGCGGCGACCTTCCTGCGTCGTCGCGGCGCATCGGCCGCCGCGGTCCTGCTCAATCCGGAACGCACGCACGCCGCTGCGCTGGCCGCGTTCCGGAGGGCCGGCGGTCGTATCGTCGAAAGCATTCCGCCGACAACCGATCTGGTGATCGACGGCGTCGTCGGAATTTCCGGCTCCGGACCTTTGCGGCCGAACGCGGCCGACGTGTTCGCAAGCGTGACCGCGCCCGTGGTCGCCGTCGACATCCCGAGCGGTATCGACGTGCACACGGGGACCGCCGACGGCCCGCATGTGCACGCCACATCGACGGTGACCTTCGGCGGGCTCAAACCGGTTCATGCCCTTGGTGATTGCGGACGCGTCGAACTGGTGGACATCGGCCTGGACCTGCCGCAGTCCGACCTACTCCAGCTCGAGGCCGCTGATGTCGCCGCGCTGTGGCCCTGTCCCGGCCCGAGAGATGACAAGTACACCCAGGGTGTCACCGGGATCCTGGCCGGCTCGGCCACCTACCCGGGGGCCGCCGTGCTGTGTACCGGCGCTGCCGTCGCCGCAACGTCCGGCATGGTGCGCTATGCGGGAAGTGGCGCACAGCAGGTGCTTTCGCATTGGCCGGAAGTCATTGCCACGCCCAACGTCTCCTCCGCAGGACGAGTTCAGGCATGGGCCGTCGGACCCGGGTTGGGGACCGACGAGGCTGGTGCGACCGCGCTGTGGTTCGCGCTGGAGACCGACCTGCCGGTGATCGTCGACGCCGACGGGCTGACCATCCTCGCTGCACACCCGGACCTGGTCGCCGATCGCGCCGCACCGACGGTCTTGACCCCACATGCGGGCGAGTTCGAAAGGCTGGCCGGCTCGCCGCCGGGGGACGACCGGGTCGGCGCAACCCGCAGGCTCGCCGACCGCCTCGGTGTCACCGTGCTGCTGAAGGGCAACGTGACGGTCATCGCGGAACCCGGTGGACCGGTCTATCTGAACCCGGCGGGCCAATCATGGGCGGCGACAGCGGGTTCCGGCGATGTGCTGTCCGGCATCGTTGGTGCGCTGCTTGCCGCGGGCCTGCCGCCGGCCCAGGCCGCCGCCGCAGCCGCCTACGTCCACGCTCGAGCCGCCAACCTGTCCGCCGCCGACCCCGGCCCGCACCCGGCCCCGACTTCAGCATCCCGCATCCTGGCCCACGTACGGGCTTCCATCGCATCTCTCTAACGAAAGGTCTTGCCATGAAGCGCAAGGGCACTCACTCGCAACAGATCACCCCGGCCTACACCTGCCGGATGGAGATGGCGCCCATCCCGTCGTTGCGCTTACCGGACGAAGCGATGGAGCCTGACGCCGCATACCGATTCATCCACGACGAGCTCATGCTCGACGGCAGCTCGCGGCTGAACCTCGCGACGTTCGTCACGACCTGGATGGATCCGCAGGCCGAACGCCTGATGGCCGAGACGTTCGACAAGAACATGATCGACAAGGACGAGTACCCCGCGACGGCCGCCATCGAGCAGCGGTGCGTGTGCATGGTGGCCGACCTTTTCCATGCCGAGAACCTGCGCGACGACGACCCGAACAGTGCCGTCGGTGTTTCCACGATCGGCTCCAGCGAGGCCGTGATGCTCGCGGGGCTGGCGATGAAGTGGCGGTGGCGCGAGAAGGTGGGGAAGGACTGGAAGGGCCGGACCCCGAATCTGGTGATGGGCGCCAACGTTCAGGTGGTGTGGGAGAAGTTCTGCCGCTACTTCGATGTCGAACCGCGGTATCTCCCGATGTCCGAGGACCGCTACGTGATCACTCCCGAGCAGGTGTTGGAGAACATCGACGAGGACACCATCGGCGTGGTGGCCATTCTCGGCACCACATACACCGGAGAACTCGAGCCGATCGGCGAGATCTGCGCCGCACTGGACAAGGTGGCCGCCGACGGCGGAGTCGACGTTCCTGTGCATGTCGACGCGGCCAGCGGCGGCTTCGTCGTGCCGTTCGTGCATCCCCACCTGGAATGGGACTTCCGGCTCCCTCGGGTCGTCTCCATCAACGTCAGCGGCCACAAGTACGGGCTGACCTACCCCGGCATCGGGTTCGTGGTCTGGCGCAGCGCGGAGTACCTGCCCGAGGACCTGGTGTTCCGGGTGAACTACCTCGGCGGCGACATGCCGACGTTCACGCTCAACTTCTCTCGGCCGGGCAACCAGGTCGTCGGCCAGTACTACAACTTCCTACGGCTCGGCCGCGGCGGATACGCCAAAGTGATGCATTGCCTGTCGTCGACCGCGCGTTGGCTCGGCGACCAGCTCAAGGAGAGCGAGCATTTCGACGTCGTCGCCGACGGCTCGGCGATCCCGGTGGTCAGCTTCCGGCTGAAGGGCGATTTCGGCTACACCGAGTTCGACGTGTCGCATGCTCTGCGTTCCTACGGCTGGCAGGTACCGGCGTACACGATGCCGGAGGGCGCCGAGGACATCACCATGTTGCGGATCGTGGTTCGCGAGGGGTTCTCCGCCGATCTGGCCAGGGCGTTGTATGACGACACCAAGACGGTGTTGTCGCACCTCGATGCGTTGAAGCCGCAAGGTCACTTCGACAGTCTGGAACCGTTCGCCCACTAGTGTGTGCCAAAACACCCGGGTGGGGTCGCGGACGAAACCCTAGGTCAGCCCGCCTCGCCTGGCTGTCGTACGCGTGAGACCCAGCTGCGTGCGGCAATCGGCGGTCGCTGTCTGGGAGAATCGGTCAGGGTGACATGACCATGCAAACGACCAGAACGACGCACGTGGCTCCCGAGGCGGTCATCGACCTCGACGCCGTGGCACACAACGTGGGTGTGCTGCGCGACCGTGCGGGTCTGGCGCAGGTGATGGCCGTCGTCAAGGCCGACGGGTACGGCCACGGTGCGACACAGACCGGCCGGGCGGCCCTGGCCGCAGGTGCTTCGGAACTGGGTGTCGCCACCGTCGAGGAGGCGATCAGACTCCGCCGCGACGGCATCACCGCTCCGGTGCTGGCGTGGCTGCACCCGCCGGGAACCGACTTCGGTCCCGCGCTCGAAGCCGACGTGCAGATCGCCGTGTCGTCGCTGCGCCAGCTCGGCGAGCTGCGTGAGGCAGCCGAGCGGACGGGCCGTAGCGCGAAGGTCACCGTCAAGGTCGACACCGGACTGAACCGCAACGGTGCCGGCCCTGATGAGTACTCGGCGATGCTTCCGGCACTCAAGCGCATGCTCGCCGAAGACGCGTTGACGTTGCGCGGCCTGATGTCGCATCTGGTGCACGGTGACGTTCCCGACCACCCGCTCAACGACATTCAGGCGGGCCGGCTGAAGGACATGGTCGATCAAGCCCGCAGTGCGGGTTTGCGGTACGAAGTCGTGCACCTGAGCAATTCACCGTCGGCGCTGACGCGGCCGGATCTTGGGTTCGACATGGTGCGGCCCGGTATCGCGGTGTACGGACAGACGCCGATTCCCGAGCGTGGCGACATGGGGCTGATCCCCGCGATGACGCTGAAATGCCCTGTGGCACTGCTGCGTAAAGTGCAGGCCGGCGAGGGAGTGTCATACGGGCACACGTGGATCGCCGAACGTGACACGACGCTGGCGTTGCTTCCCATCGGCTACGCCGACGGCGTCTTCCGCAACCTCAGCGGCCGCATCGACGTGTTGATCAACGGCAGGCTGCGCCGCAGCGTCGGGCGCGTCTGCATGGACCAACTCGTGGTCGACGTGGGTGTCGACGGCGATGTGTCAGAGGGCGACGACGCGATTCTGTTCGGCCCCGGGTCCGACGGTGAGCCCACCGCGCAGGACTGGGCCGACCTGCTCGGCACCATCAACTATGAGGTCGTCACGAGTCCCCGCGGCCGAGTCGTGCGCTCCTACCGTGGAATTCGACGTTGAGCGATCAGGGAGCGCGCTGGCTGGCGGGTGCCGCGGGCGTGACCGCGGTCGGCACCGCCACCGCCGTGTCGGTCGCCAGGTCCTTACGCCGACGCGTCAGCACCGACGATCCGTACGAATTCGAGGATTTCGGCCTCCTCGACGCTGACCGCAGCGTAGTCGTCACGACTCCGGACGGTGTCGACCTGGCTGTCCGTGAGGTGGGGGATCCCGACGCTCCGCTGACGGTTGTGTTCGCGCATGGCTTCTGTCTCCGCATGGGCGCCTTTCACTTTCAGCGTGCCCGCTTGACCGATGAGTGGGGCTCGCAAGTCCGGATGGTGTTCTACGACCAGCGTGGACACGGCCAATCCGGGCAGGCGCCACCGGAGACCTACAACGTGGCGCAATTGGGCAGGGACCTGGAGACGGTGCTGGCCGTGATGGCGCCGCGCGGACCCGTTGTGCTCGTCGGCCATTCGATGGGTGGTATGACGGTCCTGTCGCACGCCCGGCAGTTCCCGCAGCGGTACCCCACCCGCGTGGTCGGCGCAGCGCTCATCGCATCGGCGGCCGAAGGGGTTTCACGCTCGCCGCTGGGCGAGATTCTGAAGAATCCGGCCCTGGAGGCGGTGCGCTTCGCAGTCCGGTACGCGCCCAAAACGGTGCACCGCACCCGCGGCGCCGCCAAGTCGGTGATCGCTCCCATCCTGCGCGCGGCCTCGTACGGCGATCTGAAGGTCAGCCGCAGCGTCGTCGAATTCTCCGAGAAGATGATGCACGACACCCCGATCGAGACGCTGGTCGAATTCCTGCACGCGCTCGAAGTACACGACGAAACCGAAGGGCTGGCCACCCTCGCGAAGGTGCCCACACTGATCGCGTGCGGTGACGAGGACCTGCTCACCCCGATGGACTACTCCCAGGACATGGCTGACGCCCTGCCCAAATCCGAACTCGTGATCGTCGAGGGCGCAGGCCATCTCGTCGAGCTCGAACAGCCAGAGATCATCGACGACGCGCTCGTCCGGCTGGTGGAACGCGCCACTCCCTCCAAGCTCGTCGCCCTCACGCGCCGCGTCCGGGACCGAGTTCGCCACCATGGCTGACCGCGCCGCCGGGACGGCGGAGCTTCCGACCGCCGAAGACACCATCGCCCTCGGTGCGCGGCTGGGAAGTGAACTGCGCGCCGGTGACGTCGTGGTGCTGTCCGGCCCGTTGGGTGCGGGAAAGACCGTGTTGGCCAAGGGTATTGCGCAGGCGATGGATGTCGACGGTCCGGTCGTGTCACCGACGTTCGTGTTGGCCCGTGTGCACCGGGCGCGTCGCGCCGACGCCCCCGCGATGATTCACGTCGACCTGTACCGGCTGCTCGACGACAACTCAGTCGACCTGCTCGCCGAACTCGACTCGCTGGACCTCGACACCGATCTCGAGGATGCGGTCGTCGTCGTGGAGTGGGGAGAAGGACTGGCCGAACGGCTGTCCGACAGCCATCTGGACATCCGTCTCGAACGCGGCACCGACACCGAAGTGCGCACAGCGATGTGGCAGTGGAGCACGCCGTGAGCAGCCTGATCCTGGCGATCGACACCGCGACGCCCGCGGTCACCGCCGGGGTGGTCCGCCGGGACGGCGACACGATCGAGGTGCTGGCGCAGCGGGTCACAGTCGACGCCCGTGCGCACGCCGAGCAGTTGACCCCCAATGCGGTCGGCGCACTCGCCGACGCCGGGGTCGGCGTCGAGGATCTCGCGGCGGTCGTCGTCGGCTGTGGCCCCGGACCGTTCACCGGCCTGCGGGTCGGCATGGCCACCGCCGCGGCGTTCGGGCATGCGCTGGGTGTCCCGGTACACGGCGTGTGCAGCCTGGACGCGATCGCCATCGTGGGCGGTGGCAATCTGCTGGTGGTCACCGACGCGCGCAGGCGCGAGGTGTACTGGGCGCGCTACCGCGACGGGGTGCGCGTCGAGGGTCCAGCCGTCGCCGCGCCTGCCGACGTGCCCGGCGCGGAAGAGGCGCTCGCACAACCGCCCCGGCATCCCACCGCCGAGGGTCTGGTGCGCGCGGTCGCCGATTGGACGTCGCCGCCGGCGCCCCTGGTGCCGCTGTATCTGCGTCGCCCCGACGCGAAGACGTTGGCCGAGCGGGCGGCCCGATGACCGTCGTCTACGGAAAGCTGAAGCCCTCGGACGCCGCGCGGTGCGCCGAGCTGGAGTCCCTGCTGTTCGAGGGGGACGACCCGTGGCCGGAGCGGGCGTTTCTTGCCGAACTCAAGGCCAAGCACATCCACTACATCGCCGCACGCACGAAGGAAGAGACGGAAGACAAGCTGATCGGCTACGCCGGGATCGCGCGGCTGGGCCGAGTACGCCCCTACGAGTACGAGATTCACACCATCGGCGTCGATCCGGCGTACCAGGGTCGGGGCATCGGACGGCGGCTGGTGACTGAAATCCTCGAATTAGCCTCCGGCAGCGTGGTTTTCCTCGAGGTACGTACCGACAATGTGCCCGCGATCAAACTTTATGAGAGCTTCGGCTTCGTCAACGTCGGTCTGCGTCGGCGCTATTACCGCGCCAGCGGTGCGGACGCCTATACGATGAAGCGCCTTCCCCAAGGGAGCCCATCATGACGATCATCCTGGCCATCGAGAGCTCCTGTGACGAAACCGGAGTGGGCGTCGCCGAACTCGGTGCGGATGGCACCGTGACGCTGCTCGCCGACGAGGTTGCCTCCAGCGTCGACGAGCACGCCCGCTTCGGCGGCGTGGTGCCCGAGATCGCGTCGCGTGCGCACCTGGAGGCGCTGGGACCGACGATGCGCCGTGCCCTGGAAACGGCCGGAGTGGCGAAGCCGGACATCGTCGCGGCGACCATTGGACCGGGTCTCGCCGGTGCATTGTTGGTGGGAGTGGCTGCGGCCAAGGCGTATTCGGCCGCATGGCAGGTGCCGTTCTACGCCGTCAACCATCTCGGGGGCCATCTGGCCGCCGATGTCTTCGACCACGGCCCGCTACCCGAGAGCGTGGGCCTGCTCGTGTCCGGCGGACACACCAACCTGTTGCACGTGCGGTCGCTGGGCGAACCGATCGTCGAACTCGGCAGCACCGTCGACGACGCCGCGGGGGAGGCCTACGACAAGGTGGCGCGTCTGCTCGGGCTCGGGTACCCCGGCGGGAAGGTGCTCGACGATCTCGCCAGGACCGGGGACCGTAACGCGATCGCCTTTCCCCGCGGCATGACCGGACCGCGCGACGATCGGTTCGCGTTCAGCTTCTCCGGGCTCAAGACCGCCGTCGCCCGGTACGTCGAGAGCCACCCGGATGCTTCGCAAGCCGACGTCGCGGCCGGATTCCAGGAAGCTGTTGCCGACGTGCTGACGCTGAAAGCGGTGCGGGCGGCGAAAGAGCTGAACGTGTCGACATTGCTTATTGCCGGCGGGGTGGCGGCCAATTCGCGGCTGCGTGAGCTCGCCGAGCAGCGCTGCGCCGAAAACGGGCTGACACTGCGCATCCCGCGGCCACGGCTCTGCACCGACAACGGTGCGATGATCGCATCGTTTGCGGCTCATCTGATCGCCGCGGGTGCGGCGCCGTCGCCGTTGGACGCGGCAAGCGATCCCGGTCTTCCGGTGGTGAAGGGACAGGTGGCGTGAGCGACAAGTTGGACATCACCGAGTTGCTCTACCGCTACGCCGAATTCATCGACGCGGGCGACTTCGACGGCGTCGGAGCGCTGCTGTCGAAGGCCTCGTTCGGCGGCACCGGACCCCAGGGAGTCTCCGGTGCGGACAACATCGCCAAGCTGTTCGCGGCCACCACCCGGCGTTATCCCGACCATGGCAACACGCCCCGGACACGTCACCTCGTGCTGAATCCGATCATCGACCTCGCCGACAACACGGCGACCGCGCGCTCCACGTTCTGCGTCGTGCAGGACACCGAGTCCGTGCCGATCCAGCCGATCGTCGTGGGGCGGTACTTCGACACGTTCGGCCGTGACGCCGACGGCTGGCATTTCACCGAGCGCAAGGTGGAGATCCAAATGCTCGGCAATGTGTCTGATCACTTGATGGTCGATCCGACCAAGTTCTGAGCGTCGCTGCGGCAGACTGCGTGGGCGTGCACTACGAACTGCGCCTGCGACCCGAACAGCCGCCGACTCCGGCGCCGGATGCGTTCACCATCCACCACCGAGAGGTCCCGCCGAGCGAGGGCCGCGACGGGTTGTCCCTTGCCTTCGTCCACGAGGGGGCCGGTGGCTATCCGCTGCTCCTCCTCCACGGCTACCCCGAGACGAAGCGCATCTGGTGGCGCAATATCGGTCCGCTTGCCGAGGCCGGCTACGAGGTGATCGTCCCCGACCTGCGTGGCTTCGGCGATTCGGACCTGTCGACAGAGGATGTGTACGACCTGGCGGCGTGGAGTCGGGATCTGTACCTGCTGGTGCACGATGTGCTGGGCCATGAGCGATGTGGTGTGGTCGGTGGTGACCTCGGCGGCGCCATCGCCTGCGATCTTCTCCACCGTTATCCGGGATTCGTGGAGAAGTTCGTGTTCTTCGACTCCGTGCCGCCGTTCCTGTTCAAAGAGTTCGAGGCGGCCGGAATCGACGTCGCGTCCATCCGCGGCATAGGCGACGGGCCGACGGCCGACTACCGCTACCGGCAGGGCGTGACACCCGATGACCTGGCGGCAGATCTAGATACCCCGGCCAAGCGCCGCCGCTACATCTCCGAGTTCTACGGACATCGGTTGTGGGCCTCACCAGGCACCTTCACCGCGGCCGATGCGGATTTCATGGCCGAACCGTTCTCGACCGAAGAGCGGCTTCGCGCAAGCTGGGCGTGCTATCAGCTCATGCACGGACGGAAGATGAGCGAGCCGCCGATCCTCGATCGCAAGGTCGACGTGCCCACCTTGATCCTCTACGGCATGGACGACCAGGTGATCGGGCCCGATTTTCTGCACACGTGCGAGGTGGCCTTCACCAACCGAGCGGGTCCGATTGTGGTGCCGGGCGCGGGCCACTTCCTGCAGTGGGAGCGCGCCGACCTGTTCAACCCGCTGGTCACTGCCTTCTTCGGCGACCTGCGTGTTCGCTTTACGAGATAGGCATAGGCCGATCTTGAGTGCTAGCACTCTCATGTATAGAGTGCTAGGTGGCAGACGCGCCCAAACCCTGCGCCGGCACCCGCGACGACGGAGCGAGGCACGGACGCTATGCCGAACACCTGGTAATTGAGACCCCGGGATCCCCCGGGGTCGACAACCCGAAATTAGTGGAGGGCTCCATCGTGGCGAGCGTGAACATCAAGCCACTCGAGGACAAGATCCTCGTACAGGCCAACGAGGCCGAGACCACGACCGCTTCCGGTCTGGTCATCCCCGACACCGCCAAGGAGAAGCCCCAGGAGGGCACCGTCGTCGCAGTTGGCCCCGGCCGCTGGGACGAGGACGGCGAGAAGCGCATCCCCCTGGACGTTTCCGAAGGCGACACCGTCATCTACAGCAAGTACGGCGGCACCGAGATCAAGTACAACGGCGAGGAGTACCTGATTCTCTCCGCTCGCGACGTGCTGGCTGTCGTCAACAAGTAAGCACCCGTGTCCCGCCCCGGAGCTTCCCGTATAGACGGGTGAGTTCCGGGGCGGCACTCGTTTCGAGTCGTTTCGAGTCAGTTTCAGTCAGTAAGGACATTCATGAGCAAGCAGATCGAGTTCAACGAAACTGCGCGCCGGGCAATGGAAGCCGGGGTCGACAAGCTCGCCGACGCCGTGCGGATCACGCTGGGGCCGCGCGGTCGCCACGTGGTGCTGGCCAAGGCGTACGGCGGTCCGGTGGTGACCAACGACGGCGTCACCATCGCTCGCGAGATCGAGCTGGAAGACCCGTTCGAGAACCTCGGCGCCCAGCTGGTCAAGTCGGTCGCCACCAAGACCAACGACGTGGCAGGTGACGGCACGACCACCGCGACGGTGCTCGCACAGGCCATCATCAAGGCCGGCCTGCGCAACGTGGCCGCGGGTGCCAACCCGATCGCATTGGGCCTCGGCATCAGCAAGGCCGCCGATGCGGTCTGCGAGGCGCTGCTCGCGGCCGCGACGCCGGTCAGCGACAAGAAGGCCATCGCCCAGGTCGCCACGGTGTCCTCCCGCGATGAGCAGGTCGGTGAGCTGGTGGGCGAGGCCATGACCACGGTCGGCGTCGATGGTGTGGTGACGGTCGAGGAGTCCTCGACGTTGAACACCGAGCTCGAGGTCACCGAGGGCGTCGGCTTCGACAAGGGTTACATCTCCGCGTACTTCATCACCGACTTCGATGCACAGGAAGCCGTGCTCGAGGACGCGTTGGTGCTGCTGCACCGCGAGAAGATCAGCTCGCTGCCTGATCTGCTTCCGCTGCTGGAGAAGGTCGCCGAGTCGGGCAAGCCGCTGCTGATCGTGGCCGAGGACGTCGAGGGTGAACCCCTTTCCACGTTGGTGGTCAACGCGATTCGCAAGACGCTGAAGGCCGTTGCCGTCAAGGCACCGTTCTTCGGCGACCGCCGAAAGGCGTTCCTCGAGGATCTGGCGATCGTCACCGGCGGACAGGTCGTCAACCCCGACGTCGGTCTGGTGCTGCGCGAGGTAGGCCTCGAGGTGCTGGGTACCGCACGCCGGGTCGTCGTCGACAAGGACAGCACCGTCATCGTCGACGGCGGTGGCACGGCGGAAGCCATCGACGGTCGCAAGGCGCAGCTGCGCTCGGAGATCGAGGCATCCGATTCCGACTGGGATCGCGAGAAGCTCGAGGAGCGACTGGCCAAGCTGTCCGGTGGCGTCGCCGTCATCCGGGTCGGCGCGGCCACCGAGACCGACCTCAAGAAGCGCAAGGAAGCGGTCGAGGACGCGGTGTCGGCAGCCAAGGCGGCCGTCGAGGAGGGCATCGTCGCCGGTGGTGGCGCGGCGCTCGTCCAGGCCGGTTCGGTGCTCGGCCCACTGCGCGAGTCGCTCTCCGGTGACGAGGCGCTGGGCGTAGGCGTATTCGCCTCCGCGTTGACGGCGCCGCTGTACTGGATCGCGACCAACGCCGGGCTCGACGGCTCGGTCGTGGTGAACAAGGTGTCCGAACTGCCCGCCGGGCAGGGCTTCAACGCGGCCACGCTCGCATACGGCGATCTGGCTGCCGACGGCGTCGTGGACCCGGTCAAGGTCACCCGGTCAGCGGTGCAAAACGCAGCGTCGGTTGCGCGAATGGTGCTGACGACCGAGACGGCGATCGTCGAGAAGCCGGCCGAGTCGGAGGACGACGGCCATGGCCACGGCCACGGTCATCACCATCACTAGCTAGTTCTCTACAGACACCCCCGGTCCTGCTTGGCCGGGGGTGTTTGCTATGCAACACCCAGATTGTTACTGAGCCGGGCTGGGCCCGACCAAGAATCTTCGTCGGCGACGCTTGGGCAGCGACCTAGGTCGTCTGGCTTGCAAATGCGCAAGTTCGGCATCATTGCCAGCCGAAACGAGATAAGTTTGCCCCGCTGGAACAAAGCCGTAGTCGGTGGCGGGGCGAGCCGGGGGTAGGGGTTCGGGTTGCTTCGCAATTCGAGAAGAGAGACAAGAGATGAACAGGATGTTGAAGAAACTCACGATCAGCATCGTGATGGCGGCTCTCGCCCTGATTGGGCTGACCGCCGCCCCGGCCAACGCACAAGACCGCCACGTCGAAGTCATCAACGAAACGCAGCACGCGATCGTGCAGTTCTTCGCCTCGAACGTCGACCGAGGCACCTGGGAGGAGGACATTCTCGGCGAGGACGTCCTGCCGGTCGGCCAGTCGGTGAACATCAACATCGATGACGGCAGCGGGGCGTGCCTATACGACTTCAAGGCCGTGTTCGAGGACGGCGAGGAGCTGGTGCGCACCGGCATAGACGTATGCACCACAACGACATATACCTACACGGAAGGCTGAGATAGGCGTTCACGCAGGTCTTTTGGTTACTGCTCCTGCCGATTGAGCCCCCCTACCGGGGTGTGGGCTGAACGGAGACGAGCCGGTACGAACCCGGCTGGGCGTCGTCGCCAGTGAAGCGGACCACCAGGACATCTGGCGGGAACTGGCTGGCCAGGTCATTCAGTGTCCTGGGCAGGAACGCCTGGGCCTTGGCATTGCCGTACCAGTTCGGGTTGGACGGATCGACGCTGAGGGCGTTCACGCTGTCGATCGTCTCGTCCCAGCGTTGTATCGGGTGCGGCCGGGCGTCGCCGAAGCCCACCGACGTCAGGTAGGCATCTCCTTGTCCCGCAACGGTAATCGCAGTTCCGCCTCCGACGGGTGTGCCGGTGATCGTCCCATTGACGGCATCGGCCGTCACCGATGTCATCCGCACGGTGCACACGTCGTCGACGACGCTCGGCGGCACACAGAAACCGGGCAGCGGGTCAGCGTGGGCCGGGGCGATGTTCAGGGCGGCAGACAATGCCAAGAGCGACATGGCCGCGCCGATCCTTTCAGGCGTCACAGGAATGTATTCGGTGCGCTGACCTGAAGAGTTACGCTGCCGAGGTGATCAGGCGGTACGCGCTGGCCGGACTTGTCGCCACACTGGCTGCGGTCGCGTTCGTGTCGCGTGCGAGTGCCGCCCCGCTGGACCCGATCCCGGGCAACGGCTTCTTTCTCGTCGGTCCTGATATCGCGCCGGGTCTTTACCAAACCGCCGGTTCGGCCTCGACGTTTGGCGTATGGATCAACGACGTGCCGACCGTGGACTCGATGTGCGCGTGGTTCGCGTACAGCACGCCCGACACCAACAAAGACCACGTGGTCGCCACGAACATGTCGATCGGTCCGATGTTCGCGAATGTCAACGCCGAAGTGAAGGCCTTCGAATCGCGGAACTGCCAACCCTGGACCCGGGTGCCCTGAAAGTGAATGACAAACCGGTAGCCGGGGTATCCCGGCCCAATGGCGGAGCATGAAGGCGGCCAATGGAACGTCGCCACGAAGAAGAACACGGTCTATCTCGAGCGGGTATCCGAGGACGGCGAGCGGCTCATCGACGACTCGTTGGCGCCGGAGGAGGCCCGTCAACTGGCGAGGCTGCTGACGAAACATGCCGACGGCATCAGCGAATCGGGTGCAGACACCACGGACGACGACGACACCAAGGACGAGTCTGATGAAGGCTCGGAGGAGGATGACGGCTCTGAGGAGGATGACGACTCGGGCGATGACGACTCGGATGATGACGACAAGTCCGAGGACTCTGACGAGTCGAAAGACTAGTCCCAGCTTCATATCTCGACCCTGAACTGATGCGAGCGATCATCGCGCGCGACCGCGCTGCCGGGGTGCACGGCCTAGCGCTGGGGGAGATGCCGTACCCGCACGCCGCGGAGAACGATGTCGTCGTCCGAGTGCACGCGGCGGGGTTCACACCGGGCGAGCTCGACTGGCCGGGCACCTGGACCGACCGGGCCGGACGTGACAGGGCACCGACCATCCCCGGGCACGAGGTCTCCGGGGTCGTCGCCGAACTCGGCTACGGGACGACGGGTTTGACGGTCGGCCAACGAGTCTTCGGGATCACCGACTGGTGCCGAAATGGCACGCTGGCCGAATTCGTGGCAGTCGAGGCTCGCAATCTTGCGCCGCTGTCGTCGGGAGTCGACCACACCGTGGCTGCGGCACTGCCGATTTCGGGCCTCACCGCGTGGCAGGGACTGTTCCTTCACGGGCGGCTCTGCGCCGGGCAGACGGTGCTGATTCACGGCGCTGCCGGCGGTGTCGGTTCGATGGCGGTACAACTCGCGCTCGAGGCGGGGGCGCGGGTCATCGGTACGGGACGCGCGGCCGATCGTGACGTGGCGCTGGGACTAGGCGCAGAAGTTTTCGCGGACCTGGATGAAGGTCGGCTTGAAGACGTCGGCGCAGTGGACATGGTGTTCGACGTGATCGGTGGTGAGATCCTCCGCCGCTCGGCTGCGTTGGTCCGACCTGACGGTGCACTCGTCAGCATCGCCGAACCGCCGCCCAGCCCGCCCGACAATGTTCGCGCCATATTCTTCGTCGTCGAGCCCGATCGTGCGGCACTCGCCGAATTGGAGCTCAGGCTGCGGGACGGGCGGATCGCGCCACGCGTCGCGACGATACGACCCCTCGACGATGCCGCCGCCGCGTTCGATCCGACGCGTCGTGGCCGGGGTAAGACCATCATCCGCGTGATTGACGTTTGACCTCGTTGACTGCCTATCCAACCAGCGAAAATGGTCGAACTTCACAGCTAATGGCATGGTGGCTGCCATGAGCAGCACTTCCTGCAAGTTGTACCGCAAATGGTTGACGGTGGCGATCACCGGAATCGCGACTCTCGCGCTGTTGACGGCATGTGCCGGATCGGGTCCGTCGCGCCAGGAGAATGACGCGCCCGCGTCCAAGTTCACCACCGATGGCGCCGCCGCAGGCGCACCGGAGGCCCCACCGCCGCAGGAGCCCATGCCGGTGGACGACGTCCAGCGCGACGTCGTCAAGACCGCATCGATGACCATCACGGTGGCCAACACCTCCGAGGCCGCGGACAAGGCGGCCGTCATGGTCGAGGACGCCGACGGCCGCGTCGACAGCCGCAGCGAGGACGCGGGGTCCGACTCGGGATTGGCGCGCACGTCGGTCGTGCTGCGCGTTCCAGTGGACAAGCTCGACGGCGTGGTGCGCGAGCTCAAGATGCTGGGCACCGTGCAGACCGCCGAAACCAGCTCCGAGGATGTGACGGCGCAGCGGGTCGATCTCGACGCCCGCATCAAGGCGCTGCAGACTTCGGTGGACCGCCTGCTGGCGATCATGCGCGACGCCCGCGACCCCGAAGCACTCATCGCCGCCGAGGACGCGCTCTCTCAGCGTCAAGCGGACTTGGACAGCCTGCGCGCACAGCGTGAAGCCCTAGGCGACCGCATCGAATACAGCACCGTCAATGTCACCTTCGTGGCAGAAACAATCGGCGGCCCGGCACCCAAGCAGTATCAGGGATTTCTGGGCCAGGTCGAACGAGGTTGGGACGCACTGGTTTCCGTAGCAGCAAACCTCGTGCTGCTGTTCGGTCTCATGCTGCCGTGGCTGCTCGTGGTGGCCGCCGTCGTTGCTCTCTGCTACGGCGTCATCCGCGCGACCGGTGCCCGTCAGCCCAAGCCGGTGGCCGCGACCAAGCCCGCCGGTGAGTCAGACGTGGACGTCGCGAAGCCCGACACCGAACCGGACGCCTGAGCAGCCGACGGAAAAGGTCCCACCCGGGACGCCGGATGGGACCTTCTCGATTGCGTTCGTGACTATGAGGCGCGGCGGATACCCCGCTTCAGCAACAATTCGCGCTCGGACTCGGACAGGCCGCCCCAGATACCGTAGGGCTCACCCACCGCCAGCGCGTGCGAGCGACACTGCGTGATCACCGGGCAGCTGCGGCACATCTCCTTGGCACGCATCTCACGCTGAGCGCGGGCCCGGCCGCGTTCGCCGTCGGGGTGAAAAAACATGGACGAGTCGACGCCTCGGCAAAGGCCGGCGATCTGCCAATCCCAGATATCTGCATTGGGTCCGGGAAGCTGTTGCGACTGTGGCATTGGAAAACCCCTCTCTACACACTCATTTCGCCAACTACACAAGTGCGTGAGTTACGGAACCGATCCGAGCGCAAGTCGCCGATGACTACTCGTGCACACAAACTAGGGGGGCTCACGAAATTCCGTCAATAGCCTGAACATGTGCTAATTGACATAACGGCAGGTCCAGAATTTACGTCACGTTCATCTTGAGATACTTCGCCGTCGAGATCGGTGTTTAAGCAAACGTGATGCGGGGGCTGGCAAGGCGTATTTGTCCTGATCGCGTGGATACATGCGACTTCGGCAATTTTTCGCAACCCCGCGCCGTCTTACATGGAATTAACTTTCGCAGCACCAACTGTTAACCAAAGTGATTTTGGCCCCTTTGAAATACGAGTCCACCGGTACCGGGTATTGCACTGGCCCATTGATACGCGTTGATAGCGTCGCGGCACTGATGATCACTTCCACCGCAGACCTGGCGAACGCGGCGTTCGGGGACGATCCGGGACGCTGGCCGCTGCCCGCCGCGACCACTCCGCAGCAGCTATGGCTGCGGGCGGTGGTGGCCGGCGGTCAGGGCCGATACAGCAGCGCGCTGGCCGACCTCTCCACACTGCGACGTCAGCCGCCCGGCCCGCTGGTGTCACTGGCCCACAGCACCCGCGCGTCGTTTCTGCGCCAGCTCGGCTGGCACGACCGGGCACGAACCTGGGACGGCAGGGCGTCCGCACTTGCGGGTGCCGATCGGGAAGCGGGCGGCGACGCGCTGATCGGGCTGGCCGCCGATGCGCTCGGCACGGGACGGTTTGCGGCGTCGGAGCGGGCGTTGCTCCGCGCCGCCGACCTTCTCGACGGCCCGGTACCTGCACGGCTGCATGTGCGGATCGCCTGGGTGTCCGCGGAGTTGGCGATGGCCCGCGGACAGGGTTCGTCCGCGGTGCATCACGCGGACGCGGCCAGGGCGGCCGCCGCCACGCTCGGTTCGGTACGGCACACCGTCAAAACCGAGGTTGTCATGGCCGCCGCGCTGTGCTGCGTCGGTGACCTCGACGGCTCGCGGCGGGTGGCCGATGCCGCGCTCGAGGTCACGGAACAACACGGAATGGTCCCGCTGCGCTGGGCGTTGGCCTCCTTGCTGGCCGGTATCGGTAGCGGGGTGCGCTCAGAGGTAGAGGTGGCGTCGATCCGCGACGGTTCCGCCGACACAGTCAGGTCACGGGGCGGCGTGTGGGCCGTCCGCTGAGACGGGAGCACTCCATCCTGAAAGTTATTGTTTAGCTGAGCCAAGCCCACCGGTAAGTGTCCGCTACGTAACGCTGGAGAGATCGCCCACGATGACAATTTCGGGAGAACGTCTCGATGATGTCGTCGCTGAGGCTGTAGCGGGCAATCGGGACGCACTCCGGAGGGTGCTGGAGACCATTCGTCCCATCGTCATCCGGTACGTCCGGGCGAGGGTGGGGTCGACTGAGCGAAGTGGCCTCTCAGCTGATGACGTCGCGCAGGAGGTGTGCTTGGCCGCCATAACGGCGCTGCCGCGCTACAAGGATCAGGGACGACCGTTCCTGGCCTTTGTGTACGGCATTGCAGCGCACAAGGTCGCTGACGCTCATCGCGCAGCGGGCAGGAATCGCTCCGACCCGACGGAAGTCGTGCCGGAACGGTTCTCGCTGGACGCCGGCCCCGAGCAGATGGCGCTGGATTCCGAGGCATCGGCCCGGATGAAGAAGCTGCTGGCGATATTGCCTGAGAAGCAACGCGAAATTCTGATCCTGCGCGTGGTCGTCGGCATGAGCGCCGAAGAAACCGCCGAGGCGGTCGGAAGTACTGCGGGCGCGGTCCGAGTCGCCCAGCACCGCGCACTGGCACGGCTGAAGGAAGAGATCATCTCGACGGGGCACGACCATGCCTGACTTCGGACGCTGGACTTCCAACGGGGGCGATCCGTCGCTCAACGAGATCAACCGCACTGACCAGTTGCTCGACGCGCTCGCGTATCAGCAGCCGGCGTATGCAAGCGATCGCGGAGACGCTGAGCTGATCAGCCTGCTGTCCGGTTGGCGCGACGACATTCGTGATGCGCCGATGACGGTGCCGGTGACGCCCCGCGACGCGGTGATCGCACTCGACACCGCCCAGCGCACACGCAAGCGGTCCCGCCGGACGCTGGCCCTGGTCGGGTCGACCGCCGCGGCGGTGCTGTGTCTCGGTGGCTTCGCCAGCGTCGTGGCGGGCGCGGGACCGGGCGACTCGCTCTACGGTCTACGCACGATGATCTTCGGCGAGGCGCCGGCTCCGCGGGATGACGCCGTGATGCTTGCCTCGCAGCAACTCGCCGAGGTGCAGCAGCTCGTCGACCAGGGACAGTGGCAACAGGCTCAGGACAAACTGGAGACACTCACCACCACCGTTGCGACGGTCAATGACGATGTCGCCAAGCAGGAGTTGGTTTCCGAGTGGCAACAGCTGACGGTGAAGGTCGAGGCGCAGGATCCCGCCGCGGTGCTGCCGCCCGACATGCCGCCGCCGGTCTTCCCGGACGTGGTTGTCCTGGACACCCCGACGTCGTCGGACAGCACCTCGTCGGAGACCACCCCGCCGTCGGAAACGACGCCGGCAACTTCTCCTTCGTCGGAGACGTCGCCGACCAGTCCGACGTCGCCGACCAGTCCGACGTCGCCGACCAGTCCGACGTCGTCCCAGACGCCACCGACCAGTCCGCCGGTGCAGGTGCCGCCCCCATCGTCGGTGCCTGCAACGGCGGGGCCGACGTCGTTGCCGCCCAGCACGCCGCCGCCATCGGCCGCGCCTGAGGAAGAGCCGCCTCCGAGTTCGCCGACTGCGACACCTACGACGACGACCACCGTTGCAGTGACCACGAGGACCCAGCAGCCTGCTGCGCCGTCATCGACTGTCTCTGAGGCCGCCGAGGAGGCGCCGCCCGTCGAAGTGCCGCCAGCGACGGTTGAGGCACCTCCTGTGACGGTTGAGGCGCCGCCCGCAACTGTCGAGGAACCTCCGGCGACGGTCGAGGAACCGCCGGTACAACGGCGAGCGCCGGTTACGACGACGTTCGTGGTTCCCGAAGTGGAGTCTGGCTCCGGCGGCGACGGCAGCTAATTAGCGATTGCGCCGTCAGCGATACCCGTCGGTGTCCGTCGTGGCCTCGTTGAGAGAGGCGTCGGCGTAACCGCGGCAGTAATCCCAGGTGACGTAGGCGTCGGGTTCGGGGTCGTAGGCCGGCTCGTGCGGGCGGACCGTACCGTCGACCAGCAGCTGCAGCAGGTTCGCCCGCAGCATGTCCCAGTCGTGATAGTGGTCCTGCTGGCATTCGTCGCAGCACACCACCAAACCGCGAATTCCCTTGTGCGCCAACAACGCTTCATAGACAGCCAAGTCGGCGAGATCGGCCTCGACCGCGGTCCGCTCCTGGGGGTCCAGCGGCTGACCGGGCTCCAGGGCGTCGAGCGCTGCCGACGGGTCGCACGGGTCGTCGGCGAACGGATCGGGCGGCAAACCCGGCGGAAGGTGGTCGCGCACGACTCCCACATTACGCAGCCGCCTACATTTCGCGCCAGCCGTCCGCCCGGCATGGCGCAACCGGGAGTGTGGAGCAGAACCGGCGACGTCAATGCCGATAAGATGGGGAATCTAGCTCGTCTGTCCCGGGAGGCCCCACCCATGTCGATTGCCGAAAGCAGCCTTCCCCTCGCTGTTCCGGTACCCACCGGCGGCGACGATCCGACGAAGATCGCGATGCTCGGCCTCACATTCGACGACGTACTGCTGCTGCCGGCCGCTTCAGATGTGGTGCCCGCCACAGCAGACACCTCCAGCCAGCTGACCAAACGGATCCGGCTGCGGGTCCCGCTCGTCAGCTCGGCGATGGATACCGTCACCGAATCGCGGATGGCCATCGCGATGGCCCGCGCCGGCGGCATGGGGGTGCTGCACCGCAACCTGCCCGTCGCCGAACAGGCCGGCCAGGTCGAGACGGTCAAGCGCTCGGAGGCCGGCATGGTCACCGACCCCGTCACCTGCTCACCGGACAACACGCTCGCCGAGGTCGACGCGATGTGCGCGCGGTTCCGCATCTCGGGGCTGCCGGTCGTGGATTCACAAGGCTCTCTCGTCGGGATCATCACCAACCGCGATATGCGCTTCGAGGTCGACCAGTCGAAGCCGGTGTCGGAGGTGATGACCAAGGCTCCGTTGATCACTGCGCAGGAAGGTGTTTCGGCCGAAGCGGCGCTGGGGCTGTTGCGCCGCCACAAGATTGAGAAGCTGCCGATCGTCGACGGCAACGGCAAGCTGACCGGGCTGATCACCGTCAAGGACTTCGTCAAGACCGAGCAATTCCCCTTCGCTACCAAGGACAGTGACGGCCGGTTGCTCGTCGGCGCCGCGGTCGGTGTCGGCGACGACGCGTGGACGCGGGCGACGACGCTGGTGGACGCCGGAGTCGACGTGCTCATCGTGGACACCGCGCACGCCCACAACCGCGGCGTGCTGGACATGGTGCATCGACTGAAGGCGACGGTCGGCGACCGCGTCGAGGTGATCGGCGGCAACGTCGCCACCCGCGCCGCCGCGGCCGCGTTGGTCGACGCGGGCGCCGATGCGGTGAAGGTCGGCGTCGGTCCCGGCTCGATCTGCACCACGCGGGTGGTGGCCGGCGTCGGAGCCCCACAGATCACCGCGATCCTCGAGGCGGTCGCAGCGTGCGCGCCGAAGGGTATTCCCGTCATCGCCGACGGCGGCCTGCAGTACTCCGGAGACATCGCCAAGGCATTGGCGGCCGGCGCGTCCACGGCCATGCTCGGCTCGCTGCTGGCGGGCACCGCCGAGTCGC
Source organism: Mycobacterium sp. 29Ha (assembly GCF_032883055.1). Classification (NCBI taxonomy): domain Bacteria; kingdom Bacillati; phylum Actinomycetota; class Actinomycetes; order Mycobacteriales; family Mycobacteriaceae; genus Mycobacterium; species Mycobacterium sp. 29Ha. The sequence goes on along the minus strand of NZ_JAMQTI010000006.1, from coordinate 249,338 downwards.
CGGGCGAGCTGATCTTCGTCAACGGCAAGCAGTTCAAGAGCTACCGCGGCATGGGCTCACTCGGCGCGATGGCCGGGCGCGCGGGGGCACGGTCGTACTCCAAGGACCGCTATTTCCAGGACGACGCGCTGTCCGAGGACAAGCTGGTGCCCGAGGGCATCGAGGGGCGGGTGCCGTTCCGCGGTCCGCTGTCGACAGTGATTCATCAACTCACGGGCGGGTTGCGCGCCGCGATGGGTTACACGGGCTCGGCCACCATCGAGCACCTGCAGCAGGCGCAGTTCGTACAGATCACCGCAGCGGGATTGAAGGAGAGTCACCCGCACGACATCGCGATGACTGTCGAGGCCCCGAACTACTACATCCGCTGACAGCGTGCTCGAAGGGGAGATGACGCAGTGCGTGACACAGTTGAAATCGGCATGGGCCGAACCGCCCGCCGCACCTACGAACTCGACGAGATCAACATCGTCCCGTCCCGCAGAACCAGGTCCTCCCAAGATGTTTCGACGGCCTGGCAACTGGACGCCTACCGGTTCGAGATCCCGGTCGTGGCACACCCGACCGACGCGCTGGTGTCGCCGGAGTTCGCCATCGAGATGGGCCGTCTCGGCGGCCTCGGTGTGCTCAACGGCGAAGGCCTGATCGGCAGGCACGCCGACGTCGGGGAGAAGATCGCTCAGGTCGTCGCTGCGGCCGAGAAAGAGCCGGAACCGGCGGCGGCGATCCGGCTGTTGCAGCAACTGCACTCTGCGCCGCTGGATCCTGATCTGCTGGGTGCCGCGGTGGCGCGGATCCGCGATGCCGGTGTGACCACGGCCGTCCGAGTGAGTCCCCAAAATGCGCAGGCGCTGACGCCGGCGCTGGTGGCCGCAGGCGTCGACTTACTGGTCATCCAGGGCACGATCATCTCCGCGGAGCGGGTCGCTCAAGATCACGGGGTCGGCGAACCGCTGAACCTCAAGACCTTCATTTCCGAGCTCGACATACCGGTGGTGGCGGGTGGTGTCCTCGACCACCGCACTGCATTGCACCTCATGCGCACCGGCGCTGCGGGCGTCATCGTCGGCTACGGATCGACCCGCGGCGTCACCACCAGCGACGAGGTGCTCGGCATCAGCGTGCCGATGGCGACCGCGATCGCCGACGCCGCGGCCGCGCGCCGCGAATACCTCGACGAGACGGGCGGGCGCTACGTGCACGTGCTCGCCGACGGTGACATCCACACGTCCGGCGACCTAGCCAAGGCCATCGCGTGCGGCGCCGACGCCGTAGTGCTCGGCACCCCGTTGGCCACTGCCGCCGAGGCCCTGGGAGATGGCTGGTTCTGGCCCGCCGCGGCTGCGCACCCGTCGTTGCCGCGCGGCGCTCTGCTGCAGGTCGCGCTGGGCGAGCGGCCTTCGCTGGGGCAGGTGCTGACCGGGCCGTCCGATGATCCCTTCGGATCGCTGAATCTGGTCGGTGGCCTGCGGCGATCGATGGCCAAGGCTGGTTATTGCGACCTCAAGGAGTTCCAGAAGGTCGGCCTGACCGTCGGTAACTGAGATCTCGATAGTTAGGGCGACCTAGCTGGTAGTTACCGGCCGGTAGTTAGATACTGGGCCGATGAAGCCTGACTACGACGTCCTCATCATCGGTTCCGGTTTCGGTGGCAGTGTCACCGCTCTACGGCTCACCGAGAAGGGCTACCGCGTCGGCGTTCTCGAGGCCGGTCGCCGGTTCGCCGACGACGAGTTCGCGAAGACGTCCTGGAATCTGCGCAAGTTCCTATGGGCGCCGAAACTCGGCATGTACGGCATCCAACGAATCCATCTGTTGCGCAACGTGATGATCCTGGCCGGCGCGGGTGTCGGCGGAGGCTCGCTCAACTACGCCAACACCCTGTACGTCCCGCCGGACGCGTTCTTCAACGACCCGCAATGGGAGCAGATCACCGATTGGCGTGGCGAGCTGACCCCGCATTACGACCAGGCGCAGCGAATGCTCGGCGTGGTCCAGAATCCGACGTTCACAGACGCCGACCGCATCATGAAAGAGGTCGCCGCCGATATGGGTGTCGAGGACACGTTCGTCGCGACGCCCGTCGGGGTGTTCTTCGGCCCCGACGGCACGAAGGCTCCGGGTAAGACGGTGCCGGATCCGTACTTCGGCGGTGCCGGTCCGGCGCGCACCGGCTGCATCGAATGCGGATCCTGCATGACGGGTTGCCGCTACGGCGCCAAGAACACCCTGCTGAAGAACTATCTCGGCCTCGCCGAAAAGGCTGGGGCAGAGATCATTCCGATGACGACGGTATCGAGTTTCTCGCAGCGGTCCGACGGAGTGTGGGAGGTGCGCGCGAAACGGACGGGTCTGTTGCCACTCAAGCGGCGCAAGTACACCGCCACCCATGTGGTGCTCGCGGCGGGGACGTTCGGCACGCAGAAGCTGTTGTTCGACATGCGCGACAAGGGCAAGCTGCCGAAGCTGTCGGAGAAGCTCGGTGTGCTCACGCGAACCAATTCGGAATCGATCGTCGGTGCAGGTCGTTTCGAGGTCTCACCCGATCTCGATCTCACCCACGGGGTGGCCATCACGTCGTCGATTCACCCGACTTCCGATACGCACATCGAACCGGTGCGCTACGGCAAGGGCAGCAATGCCATGGGGCTGTTGCAGACCCTGATGACCGACGGCGCGGGGCCGCAGGGTTCTGACGTGCCACGGTGGAAGCAGTTCTTCGTGCAGGCGGGGTCGAACCCCCGCAAGCTGCTGCGGTTGCTGAACCCGCGTAAGTGGAGCGAGCGGACGATGATCGCGCTCGTCATGCAGCACCTGGACAACTCCATCACGACATTCACCCGGCGCACGAAGTTCGGCTTCCGGCGGCTGGACAGCAGGCAAGGTCACGGCGAACCCAATCCGACATGGATCCCGGTGGGCAACGAGGTCACGCGCCGGATAGCCGAAAAGATCGACGGCGTCGCGGGCGGCACCTGGGGTGAACTGTTCAACATCCCGCTGACCGCCCACTACCTCGGCGGCGCTGCGATCGGCGACACCGCCGACCACGGAGTCATCGATCCGTATCAGCGGGTGTACGGGTATCCGACGCTCTCGGTGCACGACGGTGCGGCGATCTCGGCGAACCTCGGTGTCAATCCATCGCTTTCGATCACGGCGCAGGCCGAGCGCGCGGCATCGCTGTGGCCGAACAAGGGTGAGATCGATCAGCGTCCAAAGCAGGGGGAACCCTACAAGCGCCTCGATCCGATTCCGCCGGCACATCCTGTCGTACCCGCCGATGCGCCCGCGGCGCTGCGCCATCTGCCGATCGAACCGGTCAGCTCGGCAGGAAAAAACGCCAGCTGACAGGTTTTACCTGAGCGGTCTCGGGTACCTATTGCCGATGCGAACCGCCTATCGCGAACAGTTGTCGGGCTTGGGCGCGCGGCTGGCCGACATGTGCGGCCTGGCAGCCAAGGCGATGGACGATGCGACGCGGGCCCTGCTGGAAGCGGACCTGTCGCTGGCCGAAGAGGTCATCGCCGAGCAGGAACGCATTGCGGTCATGGGCCGGCAGGCCGAGGATACGGCGCTCAAACTGCTCGCGCTGCAGCAGCCGGTGGCCGGCGATTTGCGGACGGTGGTCTGCGCCATCCATATCGGCGCCGATATCGAGAGAATGGGTGCGCTTGCGGTGCATGTGGCCAGCATCTCGCGGTTGCGCCACCCGGAGTGCGCGCTGCCCGACGAGGTGCGGGCCAGCTTTGCGGAGATGGGCAAACGAGCAGTCCTGATGGCGGGGATTGCGCGTGAGGTGCTGCTGTCCAGTGATTCGGAAAAGGCTTCGCAGATGCACGACCTGGACGATGCGGTGGATGCGGAGCACCGTCACCTGTTCACGCTGCTGATCGACAACAAGTGGCAGGACGGGGTCTGCTCCGCAGTCGATGTCGCGTTGCTGGGCCGCTATTACGAGCGTTTCGCCGACCACGCCGTCGAGATCGGCAGGCGCGTCGTGTTCGAGGCAACCGGCGGTCTGCCGGATGCCAAGAAACTGGCCTGAACCCCCTACAACATCCTGCGGCGCAACGGCTCTCGGCCCGGCGGTTGCTGCGGTTCCGGAAGCAGCGGCTCGCGGCGCCTCAGCGCGACAGTCGTCGGGCGGTCCGTACCGAGCTTGATTTCCTCGCGTGCGTGACGAATCGTCAGGAATGAGTGCGGCCCGTCGCGGACGGTGTAGGTGACATCTTTGTGGTTGGCATCGACTGTGATCCGAAAGTCCCTCCAGCGCAACCGGAACCGCAGACGTGAGATACCGGACGGCAGTTGCGGATCAAGCGACAGCACACCGTCGTCGTCACGCAGTCCGCCGAACCCCGCCACCAGCGCGGTCCAGGCGCCTGCCAAAGACGCCATGTGCAGGCCGTCGCGAGTGTTGTGGTGCAGGTCGCGCAGATCGATGAGCGCGGCCTCGTACGCGTAGTCATGTGCGAGTTCGAGATGGCCGACGTCGGCGCACATCACCGCCTGGGTACACGCCGACAGCGATGAGTCGCGCGTAGTGCGGCGCTCGTAGTAGTCGACGTTGCGCGCCCTCTGTTCGGGGGTGAACGCGTGGCTCTGCCACTGCATGGCCAACACCAGATCCGCCTGTTTGATCACCTGCGCCGGGTACAGCCGTACATACGGTTCGTGCAACAGCAGGGGATATTCGGTGTTGGACGTGAAGTCCCACTCCCGGAGGGTGGTGAAACCGGCGCACTGCGGATGGACACCGAGTTCGTCGTCGAAGGGGATGAACGCGTCGTCGGCGGCAGTGCGCCAATCGGCCATCTCCGCCTCGGTGACGCCCAGTCCCTCGGCGCGGTCGGGGTGGCGAAGGCAGGCCTCGGCCGCGGCCCGAAGGTTATGTGCCGCCATCAGATTGGTGAACACGTTGTCCCGCACGACCGCCGTGTACTCGTCGGGTCCCGTGACCCCGTCGATGTGCCACACGCCGTGCCGGTCGTGATGTCCGAGCGACAGCCACAACCGCGCCGTCTCCACGAGAACCGCCAGCCCGCACTCGGCTTCCAGGGAATCGTCACCCGTCACGATGCGATACCGCTCGAATGCCATGGCGATGTCGGCGTTCACGTGCCAGCCGGCCGTACCGGCGGGCCAGTACGCCGAGCACTCCTCGCCGCGGATGGTGCGCCACGGGAACGCGGCTCCGGTGAGGTCGAGTTGTGCGGCTCGTTCCCTGGCGAGATCCAGCGTCGAGGCCCGCCACCTCAACGCGTCCGCCGCGGCATATGGCGCCGTGTAGGTCAGGAGCGGCAGCACGAAACCCTCTGTGTCCCAGAACGCGTGACCGTCGTACCCGGTGCCCGTCAGCCCCTTGCCCGGAATGGCCCGACGTTCGGCGCGCGCACTGGACTGCAGAACGTGGAACAGTCCGAACCGCACCGCCTGCTGGCTGTCGGGGTCGCCCTCGACCTCGACATCGGCGCAGTCCCAGAAGTCGTCGAGATACTCGCGCTGGGACTTGAGCAGTCCCTCCCATCCCGTGTAGCGCGCACCGCTGACCGCTGCGGCGGCCTGGTCCCGCAGCGCGGGCCGCGATCTCAGGCTCGACCACCCGTAGGCGAGGTATTTCACGATGCGTAGCCGTTGACCCGGTCGCAGACCGCAGATCACGGTGGTGGTCGCCCAGTCCTCGCCCGCTCCGGTGGTCACTTCGACCCGGCCGGGGACCTCGACGTCGTGAGACATCGCCGCGGCCATCAGCAGCTGGCTGGCCCGTGTGCGGTGTAGCAGGATGGCGCCGCGTTCGGAGTGCTCGTGCCCGACGGCCTCCAACGGTTTGTCGAGCACGGCCGCCACTCTGGGGTCGTCTTCGGACGAGGGCAGCTGCTCGTTGGCGACCAGCTCGGACTGGACGGTGACGCGGGTGAACTCGTCGACCGCCTCGACGGTGTACTCGATCGCTGCGACACTGCGCTGCGCCAGCGACACCAGCCGGGTCGTGACGATCTTGACCTGCTTGCCCGCCGGGGAGCGCCAATGTGCGGTGCGGGTCAACGTGCCGGCGCGCAGATCCAGAACGCGTTCATGCTCGAGCAGGTCGCCGTACCGGACATCGAAGGGTTCGTCGTCGACGAGCAGGCGGACGATCTTGCCGTTGGTGACGTTGACGATCGTCTGGCCCGCCTCGGGATAACCGAACCCCGCCTCGGCGTAGGGCAACGGGCGTACCTCGTAGTACGAGTTCAGGTAGGTGCCGGGAAGGCCGTGCGGTTCACCCTCTTCGAGGTTTCCTCGCATGCCGATGTGGCCGTTGGACAGCGCAAACAGTGATTCGGATTCGTCCAAAAGGCTTAGGTCTAACGAGGTTTCACGAATGTGCCACGGTTCGACTATGAAGTTTTCGCCGGTGATCATCGCGACATCAACTCTGCGAGGTCGGCCACCACCACGTCGGCACCGTTGCGCCGCAACGCCTCTGCGTGGCCCACCCGGTCGACACCGACGACGTATCCGAAATCTCCCGCACGGCCCGCCTCGACGCCGGAGAGCGCATCCTCGAACACGGCCGCCTCGGCAGGGGTGACTCCGAGCAGTTCTGCCGCGCGCAGAAACGAGTCCGGAGCGGGCTTGCCCGCGATGTTCTGCTCCCGCAGCGTCACGCCGTCCACGCGTTGCTGGACGAATTTGTCGAGCCCCGTCAGCTCTAGCACCTGGCGGGTGTTCGCGCTGGACGACACCACCGCCGTGCCGAACCCCGCGTTCACAACGGCCTCGAGGTAGCGGCGAGATCCGTCGAAGACCTCGACCCCGTCGGTCTGCAGGGTGTGCTGGAACGCCTCGTTCTTGCGGTTTCCGAGCCCGAAGACGGTCTGGGCGTCCGGAGCGTCATCCGGGGCACCGTCGGGCAGCGTGATACCTCTGCTGGCGAGAAAGGACCGGACCCCGTCCTCGCGCTTCTTGCCGTCGACGTACTTCAGGTAATCGGAGTCGACGTCGAACGGCACGAATTGGGTTCCCGCCTGCTCTGCCTGCGCCTCGAGAAAGTTGTCGAACATCAGCTTCCAGGCCTTTTTGTGCACGCTGGCGGTGTCTGTCAGCACGCCATCGAGGTCGAAAAGTGTGGCACGGATCCGTTCGGGTAGACCGAGCACTGGGTACCTCGCTTTGGCTTCTCGGGTGCGTGCTTCCAGTTCACCATTCCCAATTTCGTCCGTGGGCATACTTGGGCATGGATCTGACGGGCGTGCGCTGGGCCACGAGCGAAGAAGGTTCGTCGGTGCTGTGGAGTCGCTGACTAGACTGACCGGGTGACAACAGGTTCTCCCCGGCCCGTGCTGGTCATCGACTTCGGAGCGCAATATGCGCAGTTGATCGCCCGCCGCGTCCGCGAAGCGCGGGTCTATTCCGAGGTGATTCCGCACACCGCGACGGTCGAGGAGATCAAGGCACGCGACCCGCAGGCCATCGTGCTGTCGGGCGGTCCCGCGAGTGTGTACGAAGACGGTGCCCCGCAGCTGAATGCCGAGGTGTTCGACCTGGGGGTACCGGTTTTCGGTATCTGCTACGGCTTTCAGGCGATGGCCCAGGCGCTCGGCGGAACCGTCGCCCGGACCGGCACCAGTGAGTTCGGCCGCACGGAGCTGGAAGTGACTGGGGGAGACCTTCATTCCGATCTGCCCACCACCCAGCCGGTGTGGATGAGCCATGGAGACGCCGTGACCGTCGCCCCCGAGGGCTTCGATGTGGTCGCCACCAGCTCCGGTGCGCCCGTCGCCGCGTTCGAGAACCGGGCCAAGGGCCTGGCAGGCGTGCAGTACCACCCCGAGGTGATGCACACCCCGCACGGTCAGCAGATTCTGAGCCGATTCCTGCACGAATTCGCGGGTATCGACTCGACGTGGACGCCTGCGAACATCGCCGATGCGCTCGTCGAGCAGGTGCGTGAGCAGATCGGCGACGGGCGCGCGATCTGCGGTCTGTCCGGCGGCGTGGACTCCGCGGTGGCCGCCGCGTTGGTGCAGCGGGCCATCGGCGACCGGTTGACGTGTGTATTCGTCGACCACGGTCTGCTGAGGGCGGGGGAGCGTGCGCAGGTTCAGCGTGACTTCGTCGCGGCCACCGGTGCCAATCTGGTCACCGTCGACGTCGCCGACCGGTTCCTGGAAGCACTGTCCGGGGTGACCGACCCCGAGGGTAAGCGCAAGATCATCGGCAGGCAGTTCATCCGTGCCTTTGAAGGTGCGGTCCGAGACATCGTGGGGGACACCGGTTCTGAGGTCGATTATCTGGTGCAGGGCACGCTGTATCCCGACGTGGTGGAGTCCGGCGGCGGGTCGGGAACTGCGAACATCAAGAGCCACCACAACGTCGGCGGGCTGCCCGACGACCTGAAGTTCAAACTGGTCGAGCCGCTGCGGCTGCTGTTCAAAGACGAGGTGCGCGCGGTTGGCCGCGAGCTGGGATTGCCTGAGGAAATCGTTGCGCGCCAACCCTTCCCAGGGCCGGGCTTGGGCATCCGGATTGTCGGTGAGGTGACCGCGCAGCGACTTGAGACGCTGCGGCGGGCCGACTCGATCGCGCGGGAGGAACTGACGTCCGCAGGGCTGGACCACCAGATCTGGCAGTGCCCCGTGGTGCTGCTTGCCGGAGTCCGTTCCGTGGGGGTGCAGGGCGATGGGCGGACCTATGGTCACCCGATCGTGCTGCGCCCGGTGTCCAGCGAGGACGCGATGACCGCGGACTGGACGCGAGTGCCCTACGAAGTGCTCGAACGCATCTCGACACGTATCACCAACGAGGTCCGCGAGGTGAACCGCGTCGTGCTGGACATCACCAGCAAGCCGCCGGGCACCATCGAATGGGAATGATCAGACATCGGCGTCCGGGGGCGGTTCCTTCTCGATGAACTCACCGAGGATCTGACCGACCGTCGACTCGATGGTCGATTCGATAGAGAAGGCCAGCGTGGCCGAGACCGCCGACACAGCCTGGGTGCGGAACCGTACCAGCATCGTAATCAGTTCGGCCACTTCGGTATCCGGCGGCAGCGCGGCGCCCGGGTTGACCCGGTGCAGCACCTCTTCGATGCCGGCCTGCACAAGCAGTCCGCTGATCTGATCGAGCAGCGGTGAGATCTGCTCGTGCAGGTCGATCAGTTTGTCGGTCGCGACACCGTACTGCCTGATCTCGTTGAACGCCTCGATCAGCTTGGGGCGCACCACGACCGCCTCGCCGTCTTCCAGCTTGATCACGCCGAGTCCCACCATGCGGTCGAATCCCGGATCGTCGTCGACCAGCCGGCGCGCTTCGGCGACGCTCATCCGCTCGGGCTTCTCCGTCGCCCAGCTACCCGCGATCGCCGATTCGATGCCCAGCATGTCGCCCAGGTTCTTGCCCTGCTCCCAGGCCGACAGCATCTCGTGGACGTGCGCGATGTTGTAGCCGCGATTCAACATCGAGGTGATGAGGCGCAGCCGCGTCAGATGTGTGTCGTTGAAAAGCGCGATCCGCCCGACCCGCAACGGCGGATGCAGCAGTCCACGGTCGCGGTACACCCGGATGTTGCGGGTCGTGGTACCGGCCAGGCGCGCGAGCTCGTCGATGCGGTACTCGCCGGAAGTGGATTCGGGGTGCGGATGAAGCACGGCCGCGTCGAACAACTGCGATACGGCGGTTTCGATGACATCGCGGGAGCCGCGGCGCACACGCCGGGGAGCGCGCCGCAGGCTCTTCAGGATCGCCGAGATCGCCCCCGCCTGCTGGCGCGGTGGCTTCTCCGGCGGATTGGTCATGCGCTCGAGAGGGCACCGCTGCCGGTGCGCGCGCCGTGCTCGACGGCGACGTAGTCGGAGAAGCGGTAGTCGCGCATCTGACGAAGATACTGCGTGGCGAAGCCGGGGTACATCGAGGCGTTGAAGCCGTCGGCCGTCAGATACCAGCTGCTGCAGCCCGACATCCATGTCGTCCTGGTCAGGCGCTGCTGGATGCGGTCGTTGTAGCGCTCCTGAACGTCCTGGCGCACGTCCAGATATTTCAGGTTCTCCCGCAGGATCGTGGTGATGCCGCTGACCGCGTAGTCGAGCTGGCCCTCGACGTAGACCAGCAACGAATTGTGGCCCGGCCCGGAGTTCGGTCCCGTCATGAAGAACAGGTTCGGATAGCCGTGAGCGTTGATGCTCTTGTAGGCCTGTGCGCCCGACGCCCACTCCTGCGACAGTGAGCGGCCGCCGATGCCGGTGACCTCATACGGCGGTCCGGTCAGGTGCACGTCGTAACCGGTGGCGAAAACGACGCAGTCCAGATGATGCTCGACACCGTCGCTGGTGCGGATTCCGACGGGGCTCATCGTGGCGATCGGCCAGTCGATGAGCTTGCAGTTGTCCTTCTGCAGCGCCGGATAGTAGTCGCTGGAGACGAGCATCCGTTTGCAGCCGGGGGTGAAGTCCGGCGTCAGCTGCCGTCGCAGCCATGGATCCTTGACCTGCCTGTGCAGGTGCGCCTTGCCCAGCCTGGCGACCAGTCCGGTCAGCGGCGTGTTCCACACCAGCGCCGTCGCGCTGAGCTCGTGACCCCAGAACAAAGCCTGCCGTGCAAGCTCTTGTACGGCAGGCACTTTCGCGAACAACACCTGTGCCGCGGCAGGGACGGCGGTGTCCAGACGAGGCAGCATCCAGCCCGGAGTGCGCTGGAAGACCTTCACGAACTCCGCCCGCTTGACCAGTTCGGGCACGATCTGCACAGCGCTGGCGCCGGTGCCGATGACCGCGACGCGCTTGCCGGAGAAGTCGTAATCGTGGTCCCACCGGGCGCTGTGGATCTTGTGCCCCTGGTAGGTGTCGAGGCCGCGGATGTCCGGCCATTTGTGGTCGGGCAGTGGGCCGGAGGCCAGCACCACGGTGCGGGCCCGAAAACTCTCTCGCCCCTTGGTCTTCACGATCCAGGTGCCGGTCTTTTCGTCGAAGTCGAGGCCGTTGACCTCCACGCCGAATCGAATACGGCGTTCGATGTCGAACTTCTCGGTCATGTCCTCGATATGCCGGCAGATCTCGTCAGCGGGGGAGTAGGCCCGCGACCATGACGAGTTCTTCACGAACGAATACGAGTACAGCAGCGACGGAACATCACATGCCGCACCGGGATATGTGTTGTCCCGCCAGGTGCCGCCGACGCGGTCGCTGCGCTCCAGGATGACGAAGTCGTCGACGTCGGCCTCGCTGAGCTTGATCGCCGCACCTATGCCGGTGAATCCGGCGCCGACGATCAGGGTGTCGTAGGTGTGGGTGCTGACCCTCATGTTCATCCTCACGCCGCCGGCTCGTGGGTGACCTCTTTGACCCAGCTCGGGACCGAGGGCAGCAGTGGCCGTGGATACCGGTCGGAGAGCCAGACCATCGAGTTGGCCAACAGGTGATACGGGTGACGTGGATTGGTCACCACTCCGGCGTAGCGCCGCAGGAACAGATACGTCGGTACCCGGTGGGTGTGCTGGCCGCGATCGCCGAGTTCCTTGAATCGCTTCACCGCTCGGTACAGCCGCTCGGGCTCCATGCCCATGGCCGTGATCTCGTTGCGGATCCTGTTGATCAGCGGTGCGCCCATGACCGCGCCGATGATGAGTCCCGGGGTGGCGTTGTGGCCGACGAAGTCGATCAGGAGCCTGCGGATCTTGGCGTGGCCGATCATGTCGAGCACCTCGAAATCGACCACCAGATGCCGGGACTCGTCGTTGTTGATCTTCTCGAACACCTGATGGCAAACGGGGTCGTGCACTTCGTCGAGCAGAAACTTCAGCAGTGCGCCGTCGAGTGCGACCTCGAGCATCGGAATGACGGTGCCCAGCAGCGAGAGCGGCATGTCGTCGGCCCAGCGGTCCAGCCAGTCGATGGCGAGCCGGATGTTGACGTTGGGTTCGGGAACTTCCCCGTCTTCGAGCATGCCCCAGCGCTTCATCAGTGCGAGTTCGGCATTGGCGTGCCGCTGTTCCTCGGCATGGAAGTAGCGATAGATCTCGGCGATGGTCGGCGTGGGCGCCTTCTTGGCCAGCGCTGCAAAGCCACGGGCACCGATGTTCTCGATCCAGCAGAGGTCGGCCATGAAGGCCTTGAGTTTGGGTCGCTGTTCATCGGTGATCAGCTCCGCGCCCGGTGCGTCCCAGTCGATGTCGGCCAGCGCCCACTGTCGGTCTTTGATCTTGTCGAGCATCGCGTCCATATCGATCTTTGAGTTGGGGGCCATCTCGATCCTCCTACGGCGTGGTGACACGGGTGGTGAGGCCGACGGCGCGGGTGTACACCGTCGGGGCGAAACGTTTGATACCCCAGCCGATCCGGGCATCGGGTTGCGGCATGCAGTAGAGGCCGCCGCGGTCCAGGGTGTCCAGGCAGGTGCGGGCCACCCGCTCTGGTGAGAAACCGGTCCAACGCATCAGCATGTCGGCCAGTTGTGTTGACCTGTCGGAGATCCGACCCGCGTCGACGATATTCGTCTTGACGAACGTCGGGCACAGCACGGTGACGTTGACGCCGGTGCCGGACAGCTCGGCGGCCAGCGTCTCGGACAGCGACAGCGTGCCGGCCTTACTGACGTTGTATGCCGCCATCCCGGGCGCTGCTCCGAACGCCGCGGCCGATGCGACGTTGATGATGCCGCCATATCCCGCCTCGCGCAGGATGGGCGTGAAGACATGGCAGCCGTAAATCGGTCCCCAGAGATTGATGTCGAGCACCCATTGCCAGTCGTCGACGCTCATCTCGCCGATGGGCAGGCCGCCCGCACCGACACCGGCGTTGTTGATGACCACGGTCGGTGGGCCGTCGAACCAAGACTGTGCCTCTTTGGCCAGCGCCGTGACGTCGTCGAGTTGTGAGACGTCGCAACGAGATGCCAACGCCTCACCGCCATTGGCGATGATCGCGTCGACCGTGGCGCCCGCCGCGGTTTCGTCGATGTCGCTGCACACCACGCGCCCGCCGCGGTTGGCGAGCTCTCTTGCGAATGCCGCGCCGATGCCACTGCCCGCGCCGGTGATCACCGCCGCGGCGTCGTGGCTGCGTTTCTTCGACGATCCGAACAGGCCCATGCCTGTCACCCCGCTGCCTGGTCGATGATGTTGCCGCGCAATGCTCCCGAGAGGAACGATGCGAGCCGGTGCATCGCCGGTCGCGCCTCAGGTGTCAGCCGCGGCAGCGCCTGGAAGACGTGCACCTGATCCGGCCACACCTCGAGTTCGCAGGTTCCACCCGCGGCGCGAATGTGTTCGGCCAGCGCGATGGCGTCGGCGGCCAGCATCTCGGCCCCGCCGGCCTGGATCAGCGTCGCCGGCAGAGTGCGGCCCTCAGCGACGTCGAGCTTCAGGCGGGGATGCGTCGAATCGACTCCGGCGCAGTACAACTCGATCAACCGAATGGCGTCCGCCGAGCGGATGGCCGGGTCTCGGCGAGTCCGTTCGCGTGTGCGCGCCAGGGAGAACGTCAGATCCAGGACGGGGGAGAGCAACGCGAGTGCCGCGGGATGGGTGACATCGGGCTGCAGCAACAGGTCGACGGCCAAATGGCCGCCCGCGGAATCCCCCGCGATGACGGTGCGCTGCGGCGCCATGCCCTGGTCGTGTATCAGCCATTCCCATCCGGTGCGGACATCGTCTGCCGCGGTGGGGAATCGGTGCTTGGGCGCGAGGCGGTAGTCGATGGAGAAGACCGGTAACCCGGTCAGCTGGGAAAGCCAGGACGTGAGTCGGCGGTGCGTGCGCGGCGAGCAGAGGACGAATCCGCTGCCATGGACGAAGTAGACCGCTTCGGCGCGGTTGCGCTGCACGCCTGGGCCGTGAACCCATTCACCGATGACGCGACGGCCGTCGGACATCCTGGTGTCGACGCGTCGCACGTGTGTGCCGATCATCGATGGGCCGAACGTATCCATGATGCGGGCCACGATCTGACGCGAAAGCCATACTCCCCACGCCTGATCCGGCGGGAGCACGGCGCTGATCTGTCGCAGGGTCATGGCGCTGATCGATGCCGCGCTGCGCGAGCGCAGCGAACCGCGCTCGGGCATTGCGGGCTCTCCGTTGAGCACTCTCGGAGTACAACACCAAATGATGACATTTGTCAATGTCACCATCGTGCAATGGCAAGGCTGGCCCGAGTTCGATCCGCTTGACGGTTGTCGGTGGGCAGGTGTTTACTCGGGGTATCGAACATACATTCGAAAACAGAGTGAAACTGGTGATGCAGGAGGTGCTGCTGTGACAGCTGCCTTGCCCCTGGATCAGGGCCGTCCTGACCGCGCTGAACAGCTAGAACACCTGCGTCGCAGGATAGCGGCAGTATCCGGAAAGGTGGGTGGCGGGCGTCGTGGAGCGGCACCGGCCAGCGATCCGCTTCCGGCGTCGGAAAGTTTGCTGCCGATACCCGAAACTTCCCCCTACGCTGCGCGTGGGCGGGACTCCCATGGCAATGTTCTAGCTGCACCGTTGCCGCGCGGGACCGTGGCGGTGTTGTCGGGTGCTCGATCGCTGGCGTTGAGCATGGTGGCGGCGGTGACGGCGGAGGGCGGACATGCCGCGATCGTCGGTCACCCTGAGGCCGGTCTGCTGGCCGCCGTGGAGATGGGCGCGGATCTGAGCAGGATCGCGGTCGTCCCCGATCCCGGAAGCGATCCGGTCGAGGTGGCCGCCGTGCTGATGGACGGCATGGACATGGTGGTGCTCGGACTGGGTGGGCGTTCGGTGCCTGCCACCCGTGCGCGGGCGGTCGTTGCCCGGGCGCGGCAGAAGGGCTGCACCCTGCTGGTCACCGACGGTGACTGGCAGGGTGCGTCCGCCCGTCTGGATGCCAGGGTCTGCGGCTATGAGATCACCGGCCGTGCCCGCCCCGGATTCGGCCGAATCGCCAAGGTGCAACTGGCCTATTCGGTCAGTGGCCGGGTCGTGAGCGGCCGGGCCGGGCTGACCCCGGTTGCGCAGTGAGCGGGCTGTGTCGTCGCGCGTATTGGCCATCTGGTGCATGGACTGGCCCGCGGTCGCCGCCGCGGCGGCGGCTGGTTTGACACCCACGGCGCCGGTCGCGGTGACGTTGGCCAACCGGGTCATCGCGTGTTCGGCGTCGGCGCGTTCGGTGGGCGTGCGGCGGGGACTGCGCCGCCGGGAGTCGCAGGCCAGGTGTCCGGATCTACATGTCGTCACCGCCGATCCGGCGCGTGATGCCCGCCATTTCGAGGACGTGACGGCCGCGGTGGACGACCTGGTGCCACGGGCCGAAGTGCTGCGGCCCGGCCTGTTGGTCCTGCCGGTGCGCGGGGCGGCCCGCTACTTCGGGTCCGAACAGGCGGCCTCCGAGCGACTGGTCGACGCGGTGGCCGCGGCCGGAGCCGAATGTCAGGTCGGTGTCGCCGATCAACTGCCCACCGCGGTCTTCGCCGCGCGAGCGGGACGGATCGTCGAGTCCGGCAAGGACGCACTGTTCCTGTCGGCGCTGTCCATCCGGCAGCTGGCCACCGAGCCGAGCCTGGCTGCGCCCGGCCGTGATGACTTGGCAGACCTGCTGTGGCGCATGGGAATCCGGACGATCGGACAGTTCGCGGCATTGGCTCGCAGCGACGTGGCCTCGCGCTTCGGCGCCGACGCGGTGGTCGCGCACCGGTTCGCCCGTGGCGAGCCGGCCAGGGGACCGTCGGGTCGTGAACCCGAGCAGGAGTTCGACGCCGTCATGGACTGCGACCCGCCTATCGATCGGGTGGATGCCGCAGCGTTCGCGGGCCGCTCACTGGCGGGGGCCCTGCACCGCAGCCTGGAGGCGTCCGGGGTGGGATGCACCCGCCTGGCCATCCACGCGATCACCGCCAACGGCGAAGAGTTGGAACGGGTTTGGCGCTGCGCCGAACCGCTGACCGAGGACGCCACCGCCGACCGGGTGCGCTGGCAACTGGACGGCTGGTTGAACAGACGCAATCCGGGTGATCGGCCCACCGCCCCGGTCACCGTCATCCGGCTGCGTCCGGTGGAGCTGGTTTCGGCCGAGGCGCTGCAGTTGCCGCTGTGGGGCGGCATTGGGGAAGAGGACAGGCTGCGGGCGCGGCGTGCGCTGGTACGCGTACAAGGTCTGCTCGGACCCGAGGCGGTGCAGGTGCCGATGCTCAGTGGTGGTCGTGGGCCGGCTGAACGCATCACCTTCACGCCCCTGGGTGACGAGCAGGTGCCGCGCGCCGATCCCGCTCAGCCCTGGCCGGGCCAACTGCCCGAACCGTCACCGACGGTGCTACTCGACGATCCGGTCGAACTGTTCGACGCCGGCGGGAATCCGGTGCGGGTGACCGGCCGTGGACTGTTCTCCGCGGACCCGTCGCGTCTGGTTTCACCGGGTTCGAACGATTCCCGGCTGGCTTGGTGGGCCGGGCCCTGGCCGGTCGACGAGCGGTGGTGGGACCCTGAGTTCACCAAATCGGGTCGCACCGCCAGGGCGCAGGTGCTGGTCGATGGCAAGCCGGGGCGGGCGCTGCTGCTCTGCTACCGGCAGAGGAGGTGGTTCGTCGAAGGCATCTACGAATAGCCGAGTTTCTTCGCGAACGCACCCACTCGGGCGATGAAACGTTCGAAGAACGCCTCGGGCTCAACGCCGACGCCGACGAGCGCATTGGGCTCCCGGCCCCACCTGTTGCTCCAGTCCGCGATCGTCATGCCCTTGGTGAGGGTGCCCGTCAGCTCGACGTCGACGGTGACGCGTCGACAGCGGACAAGGTCGGGATCCAGCACAACCGCCGCGGCCAGCGGGTCGTGCAGGTGCGCGATATAGCCCTCGTTCTGGTCGAAGTGGAACTCGAAGTAGAACCGCATCGCGTCCTCGAGCACCGCGATCAACGGATTGGACGCGACCGATTTCGTGCCGCGGTTGTCCAGCACGCTCATCGGGATCGACGACGACTCCGCGGCCGCGGCGAGTCGGCTCAGCAGCATCGGCGTCATCGCGATGTGCTCGGTCAGGTTCAGGCCGAGCACAATTGGGAGATGTTCGGGTGGCTTCAGCCCCCACGCTGCACCCCACACGGCGAAGACCTCTCCGGCGGCCTCCGGATCCACGCTGATGTTCCACTCCGCCACCGGTGTGGTGTTGCCGCGGTAGTCGAATGCGCCGCCCATGATGACCAGCCGGCGTAGCAGTCTCGGCAGCGCCGGTTCCCTGCGCATGGCCAGTGCCAGATTGGTCAACGGGCCGACGGCGATCGCGACCAACTCGCCGGGATACGCGCGCGCCGCACGAATCCACGCGTCGGCGGCGTCGTGCGTGGTGAGTTCACGATCGGTCGACGGCAGTTGCGCGTAACCCATCCCCTTGGGTCCGTGGGTGTCTTCAGCGGTGCGTAACGGCACCACCAGGGGTCGTTCGGAACCCTTGGACACCGGAACGTTCATCCGGCACAGCTCGAGCAGACCCAGGTTGTTCTCGCAGACCCGTTGTACGGGAACGTTTCCGGCGGTCGAGGCGATTCCAACGACTTCGGCGTCGTCGCTGGCGAACAGATACACCAACGCCATCGCGTCGTCGACCCCCGTGTCGACATCGACGAAGACAGGCAGCGTCACGCTGCCAACGATAGGACCAGCCCGCTCACCAGTGCACGCCGGGCACCAGGCGCAGGGCGCGCTTGGCGGGGCGTGCCATCGCCCGCGGGACGCGGACCTTGGGCACCGCGGCGCGTGCCGGTCGTTTCGGGCGACGTTCCGGCGTGGATTCGGATACCTCGCCTCGGGCGGCCGCCGAATCCGGATAGCCCAGGTAGATCTGATGCAGTACCCGCCGCGACAGCTTCGGGGTGAAGTACATGCCGACGTCGGCCAGTGTCCCGACCGGGGTGTCGATCCTTGCGGGCTTCTCGATGAGCCCGCGCACCACCATCGCCGCAGCATGCTCGGCGGTGATCGGCGGTAACGGGTTGAGTCGCCGCGACGGCGCGATCATCGGCGTCTTCACCAACGGCATGTGGATGCTGGTGAAGGTGATGTGGTCGGAAAGGGTCTCGCTGCCAACGACTTCGGCGAACGCATCCAACGCGGCCTTGCTGGGGATGTACGCGCTGTACTTCGGGCTGCTGGCTTGCACGCCGGCGCTGGACACGTTGACCACGTGCCCGAACTTCCTTTCGCGCCAGTGCGGTAGGAGGGCGAGCACCATCCGCACCGACCCGAAGTAGTTGACCGCCATCACGCGTTCGTAATCGTGCAGGCGGTCGGTGGACGCCGCCACCGAGCGACGGATCGACCGGCCCGCGTTGTTCACCAGATAATCGACGTGCCCGAATCGCCCGAGGATGTCCTTGACCGTGGCCTCGACGGATGTCGAGTCGGTGACGTCGCAGGTGAAGGCGTACGCCTGCCCACCGGCCTCGCGGATCTCGGCGATGAGCTCGTCGAGCGCTTCGGCGTTGCGCGCCAACGCGAATACGCATCCCCCACGTTCGGCGACGGCCACGGCGGACGCACGCCCGATCCCACTGGACGCGCCTGTGATGACGACGTGCTTGCCCACCAACGGGCCGGCGGGATCGTCGCGGCGTGCACGGTCGGGGTCCAGGTGCTCGGCCCAGTACTGCCACAACTTCGATGCGTACGTGGCGAATTCGGGCACGGTGATGCCGGTGCCGCGCAACGCCTCATCGGCATTGTCGGAGGTGAACGTCGGCATCAGGTCGACGACATCGAGCACCGCGGCGGGAACGCCCAGCTGGGTGGCCGCCATATTGCGCAGGATCTTGGCGCGCCCGGTGGCCCGCACAATCGGTGTGGCTGCGCTGCGCGGCAGCGAACCCACCAGCGGTGGCAGACCCGCGGCCTTGGCCACCCCGCGGTAGATCCCTCGCAGCCCAATGGTTTTCGGAGCGGTGAGATGAAACGTCTGCCCGTCGCGGTCGGGCTTGTGCATGAGATGGACAGCCGCTTCAACTACATAGTCCACCGGGACGATGTTGGTGCGGCCGGTGTCGGGCAGCACCATCGGCGTGATGCCGGGCAATCGGGCCAACTTGGCCAGCACGCCGAAGAAGTAATACGGCCCGTCGACCTTGTCCATCTCACCGGTGCGTGAATCGCCGACGACGACGGCGGGCCGGTAGATCCGGTACCGGAGCCCGTGCGTTGATCGAACCAGCAGCTCGGCTTCGAACTTCGTCTGGTGATAGGGCGTCGGGAGCTCCTGCGCAACGTCGAAATCGTCCTCGGTGAATTCACCTCGATAGGTGCCGGCCACCGCGATCGACGACACGTGGTGCAGGGTCGCGCCGAGGCGCAGGGCGAGGTCGATGACGGCGCGAGTGCCGTCGACATTGGCCGCACGCTGGTCGGCCTCGGTGGCGGTGATGTCGTAGATCGCCGCACAGTGCACGACGTGGTCCACGGTGCCCAGCTCGGCGACGGTCTCGTCGGTCAGCCCGAGGTCCGCCGAGGCGAGGTCGCCGACCAGCGGCTTCGCTCGTTCGCCCCATGGATGCTCACCCTCGGCGGCCAACCGCTCGAACCGCTCGAGCGACTCTCGGCGGACCAGGACCCACACCTCGGCGTCCTCGCGGCTCGCCAGAATCTGCGACACCACGCGTCTGCCAATAAACCCAGTACCGCCGGTAACGACATAACGCATGCGAGCCATGGTCACCCCTGACGAGGGATACGTCAATGGCTGGATTGTCGGCTCGGCCGACGTGGCTGGATCGCCGGCTCGGCCGACGTGGCCGGATTGTCGGCTCGGCCGACGTGGCCGGATTGTCGGCTCGGCCGACGTGGCCGGATTGTCGGCTCGGCCGACAGTGCTGTGTATCGTCCGACACACCAGCGAAGGGAGCCTCGATGCCGCTCGATCCGAATGCCATAGGCGCAAAGACGGAACCGCAGATTTTCAAATGGACCGACCGCGACACGATGCTCTATGCACTCGGCGTCGGCGCCGGACTCGACGATCTGGCGTTCACCACAGAGAACACCCACGACACTCCACAACAGGTGCTGCCGACCTATGCCGTCATCGCTTGTTTGCCGTTCGCAGCCGCCGCCATGATCGGCAGCTTCAACTTCGCCATGCTGCTGCACGGATCCCAGGGGATCCGGTTGTTCAAACCCCTGCCGCCGGCGGGCAAGCTCAGCGTCGTAGCGGAAGTCGCCGACATTCAGGACAAAGGTGAGGGCAAGAATGCGGTTGTCATGCTCAAGGCAACGGGCACCGATCCCGACTCCGGTGAGGTGATCGCCGAGACGCACACCACGGCGGTCATCCGCGGTGAGGGTGGATTCGGCGGCCAGCCTGGCCAGCGTCCCGCGGCGCCGGAAATCCCTGACCGCGAACCGGATTCGACGATCGCGCTGCCCACCCGCGAGGACCAGGCGCTGATCTATCGGCTGTCCGGGGACCGCAACCCGCTGCACAGCGATCCGTGGTTTGCCCGCGAGCTGGCCGGCTTCCCCAAGCCGATCCTGCACGGTCTGTGCAGCTACGGTGTCGCAGGACGAGCGCTCGTCGCCGACCTCGGTGGCGGTGACGCGACGAAAGTCAGTGCCGTCGCAGCCCGGTTCACGTCGCCGGTGTTTCCCGGCGAAACTCTCACGACGTCGATCTGGCGGACCGAGCCGGGGCATGCGGTGTTCCGCACCGAGGCCGCCAATCCCGACGGCTCGAACACGCGGCTGGTACTCGAGGACGGCACCGCCGAATACAGCTCCTGACGCTGCGCCGGCGGCCAATTTCCCTCAAACGGCGGTAACCAGGGTTCCGCGTTGACAGGATTCACCCCACGACGTCCGGACATCGGTGTGCGAGATGGAGGGTGGTACGGCTATGAAACTGATCGTTGGTTACCTGGCAACGCCGGGAGGCGCCGACGCGCTGGCACTCGGGGTGCGGCTCGCCCGCACGCTCGGCGCCGAACTCGGGGTGAGCATCATCTTGCCGCCGGATCGGATGGTGCCCTCGCTGGTTCCGGTCGGTGGCTACGACGAGCATCTCGCCGAGCAGGCCGAGCACTGGCTTGCCGAAGCCCGCGCGATGATTCCCGCCGACGTCGTCGCGGGGACCCACGTCAGTTTCGACGACTCCTACGCCGACGGTCTGATCAAGGAAGCGGCACGGGTGCAGGCCGACCTCATCGTCGTCGGCGGCTCTGGTGGCGGGCTGGCGGGCCCCTACTCGTTGGGATCGGTCGTCAACGAGCTTCTGCATTCGGCGCCGGTGCCTGTCGCGGTGGCGCCGCGGGGCAGCCGCCATTGGTCAGAGAATCGGGTGCGGGAGGTGACGTGCGCGATCGGCGAGCGTGCGGGCGCGGATCTGCTGCTCGAAACCGCCGTTAGCTTCAGCCGAGCGGCGGGGACTCCGTTGCGGCTGGTGTCGTTGGTTTCGCTGGACCCGATGTTCGGGACGCTTCGCGGCGACGACGACGCGGTGCGTGGGCGTGCGCTCGCTCACGCCGAGCACACGCTCGAGGCGGCCAAAAGCCAACTACCCGAAGACTTTCCCGTGACGTCGACGATTGTCGACGGTCGCACGGTCGAGGAGGCGGTCAGCAAGCTCCAATGGCGGGACGGCGACGTGATCATGGTCGGATCGAGTCGGCTCAGCGCACCCAAGCGCCTGTTCCTGGGGTCGACGGCGGCGAAGATGTTGCGGGTACTCGAAGTTCCGATGGTGGTCGTTCCGAGGGATCAGTTCGACGCCGCGGACCTGCCGTGAGCGACGCCGCGGACAAGCAACTGCAGATCGCCGAAGAGTCGGCAGGTCTCGTCTCGAAGGGGCTTGCCGCAGGCAAGGTGGGCACCTTCTCCGGTGCGGTACTGGGTATCTCGTCGGTCGCGCCCGGGTACACGCTGACGGCGAGCATCGGTCTGATCGTGGCGGCGGTCGGACTGAAGATGCCCGCGATCCTGATCGCCGGGTTCATCCCGATGTTCCTGACCGCTTACGCCTATCGCGAGCTGAACTCACGCGCCCCCGACTGCGGAGCGTCGTTCACCTGGTCCACCAAGGCTTTTGGACCGTACGTCGGCTGGATGTGCGGGTGGGGGATGGTGATCGCGACCATCATCGTGCTGTCCAATCTGGCCGCCATCGCCGTCGAGTTCCTCTATCTGTTCATCGCGCGGGTGCTCGACAACCCGTCGATCGCCGACCTCGCGGACAATAAGGTGATCAACATCGTGACGACGCTCGTGTTGATCGCGATCGCCACGTTGATCGCGAGCCGTGGCATCACCACCAGCGAGCGTGTGCAGTACGTCCTGGTCGGTTTTCAGATGACGGTGCTGATCGCTTTCGCGGTCGCGGCGTTCATCCTCGTCGGACGGGGCGACGCGCCTGCCGGTCTCTCGTTCGACCTGGACTGGTTCAACCCGTTCACCGGGCTTGTGCTGAGCGCCTTCGTGATCGGTGTGACGGGATCGATCTTCGCCTTCTGGGGTTGGGACACCTGCCTGACGCTGGGCGAGGAGTCCAAAGACCCCACGAGGGTTCCCGGCCGCGCCGGACTGCTGTGCGTGCTATCGATCCTGGTGACCTATCTGCTGATCGCCGTCGCGGTGATGATGTACGCCGGCGTTGGCGTCGAGGGCCTGGGCCTGGGCAACGAGGGGAACGCGGACAACGTATTCGGCGCGTTGGCCGATCCGGTGCTGGGCTGGGCCGGACCGCTGCTCTTCCTGGCGGTGCTCGCGTCCTCGGTGGCCAGCCTGCAGACGACCTTCCTGCCCGCTGCGCGGGCCATGCTCGCAATGGGTGCTTACGGCGCGTTTCCGAAGCGCTTCGCCAGTGTCAGCCCGCGATTTCTGGTGCCGTCGTATGCCACCGTGGTCGCCGGAGTGGTGACGGGTGCGTTCTACACGCTCGTGAGCCTGCTGTCCGAGCGGGTGCTGCTGGATACCATTGCCGCGCTTGGCATCATGATCTGCTGGTACTACGGCATCACCGCGTTCGCGTGCGTGTGGTACTTCCGCAAAGAGCTGTTCAGCAACGTCCACAACATCGTGTTCAAGTTCCTTTTCCCGTTGCTCGGCGGCATCATGCTCGCCGCGGTCTTCGTGATCTCGGTGCAGGAGAGCATGAATCCGGAGAACGGTAGCGGCGCCGCGATCGGCGGCATCGGCCTGGTGTTCTTCATGGGCTTCGGGATCCTGCTGCTCGGTGCGGTGTTGATGGTGATCCGACGGTTCAGCAGCCCGGAGTTCTTCGAGCGGCGCACGCTGTCCGACAGCATGAGTTAGAACGGGCACGATCTGAGCACGAATGCGCCACTCGCGCGGGTCGCGCTGCGGTTGTATTGGTCTCATGCAGATGCGCGCGGCCATAATGCACGACTACAACGAGCCCCTGCGCATCGAGGAAGTTCCGGTTCCCGACGTCGGGCCGGCCGATGTGCTCGTCAAGGTGGCCGCGACAGGCATGTGCCGCAGCGACTGTCAGCTCATGGAGGGTTACTTCACCCAGGGTGCGCCATTGAAGGCACCAATCATCCCCGGGCATGAGGTGGCGGGGCGCATCGCCGCGGTGGGTGCCGACGTGCCCCGCGTCGCGGGTCTATCCGAGGGCGATCTGGTTGTGGTGAACCCGAATTGGGGGGACGGGACGTGCCGACAGTGCCGCGAAGGCAACGAACAGATCTGCGCAAACGGACAGATGGCGGGCTTCGGTCCGCCGGGCGGTTTCGCGGAGTACATGCCCGTGCCTTATCGCCACGTCATCGCTGTTCGGGACGGACTCGACTCCCGGCCCGAAACGCTGGCGCCGCTGACCGACGCCGGGCTCACGCCGTATCGCGGGATGAAGAAGCTGCGGCAGGCGGGGAAGGTCGGTGCGGGTCGCACGGTCGTTGTGAACGGCATCGGCGGTCTGGGCAGTTACGGGGTTCAGTACGCGCGCCTGCTCGGTGGCGGTGCGACGGTGGTGGCCTTCGCGCGTAGCGACGAAAAGCTAGCCCTGGCAATGGAAAACGGTGCGCATCACACCATCAACACCCGCGGGAAGACGGCGGACGAGGTGGCCGATGTCCTCGAGGACATGACGGGTCGGCGGGAGGCAGACGCGATCCTCGATTGCGCTGGAGCCGAAGACGGCTTGCAGTTGGGGGCGGCGGTTTTGGCCCGCGAGGGCGCGATAACCTGCGTGGGCCTGATGGGGCAGAAGGTGGTGTTGCCGCTGCTGCCGTTCACGAACGGGGAGAGGTCGTACTTCGGCTCGTTCTGGGGGAACTACGACGATCTCGCCGAAGTGCTGTCGCTCGCCAGCCAGGGCCTGATCAAGCACACCGTCACCACTCTGCGTCTTGATGACGTCAACGAGAAACTCGAGGCGTTGGCACGCGGCGATGTGGTCGGTCGCCTCGTGGTGACCTTCGACTGAGTTATCCCCAATCACGGGTTGATCCACAGGCTGGGGGTTCTGGGGTTCGGGGCGGCTGTTTGGGGAGGTGGGTGTCGTTAGCGTTGTGGTATGGGCGAATTCGTCACCGGAGCAGCGGCACGTGAGCGGTTTCGCGTGCTGTTCGATGAGGTAGATGCCGCCTATGCCCAGATACGGGAGTTGTCCTCTGACGAGGTGGGCAATGCGTTTCGGGTGGAGATGGCCGAACGCCTCGAGACCCAGGAGCGCACCAATCGGGGGTTGATGTATCGGGTGTTCGGTCAACTCGCCGACCCGCCCGATGAGACGGGTCTGGTGGGCGGTGTGGTCGACAGCTTGTGGGCGCGGTTGCGGATCCCGGTCGATGAGATCAAGCGGCGCATGAAGGTGGCCGCGCGGATTTCCCCGCGCCGCCAACTCGCCGGACCCGCGCTGCCACCGCAACTGCCGCTGGTGGCTGCCGCAGTCGAGTCCGGCGATATCGGCGAGGACCACCTGCGGGTGATCAGGAACGCCATCGAAAGGTTGCCGTCGTGTGTGTCGGCCGCTGACCGGGTGGAGGTTGAACGCAGCCTGGTCCGCGAGGCGGTCAAGAACGACGCCGAGATCGTCAAGGCCGCCGGCCGCCGCATCGATGAGATCTTCAACCCTGATGGCGACTTCGATGAGGCCGACCGGCAGCGTCGGCGCTCCATGGTGCTGGGTCCGCAGGGCCCTGATGGGATGTCGCGGTTGTCGGGGTGGATCGACCCCGAAACCCGCTGCTATGTCGAGACAGCGACGGCCGCGGTGCGCCCGGGCCGACATCTGCCCGACGGCACCCCGGCCGAGGATCGTGATGACCGCAGCGCGTCCCAGCGGTGTCACGACGGCATCAAACTCGGCCTGAAGTTGGGCATCGCCTCCGGGGAGATGGGTTCCCATCGCGGGCATGCGGTCACGGTGATCGCGCGCACCACGCTGGCCGAGCTCAACCAGGCCGCCCACGCCGTGCACGATCCCGATGTGCCGATGCCGTCGCCGGCGCGCACCGGCGGGGACACCGCACTGCCGATGCGGGACCTGATCCGGATGGCCGCTGACGGGATCCACTACCTGGCGGTGTTCGAGGACCACAGCGAGCGCCCCATCTACCTGGGCCGCCAGAAGCGGGTGGCCACCGCTGACCAACGCATCATCTGTTACGCACGCGACGGCGGCTGCACCCGCCCGAATTGCCTCGCGCCCGGATATCACAGCGAGGTCCACCACAGCGTCGACTGGGCCGCAGGCGGTGCCACCGACGCCGACATGCTGTTCTTCGCCTGCGGGCCCGACCACACAGCAGTCAGCAAGGGGCGATGGCACACCACGATCACCGACACCGGACGACTGGCATGGACCAACGGAACCCGACCCCCCGACATCAACCACGCCCACCACCCCGAAGAACTCCTGCGCAGCGACCCAGACCCGCCCGACTCCGAGTAGCGGTGCGGTCCCCGGCTGCGATTAGAACATGTGTTCGATACACTGCGTGGATGGGCTGGCATACCGGACCGCCGAGCTGGACGGAAATGGAGCGGGTGCTCTCAGGCCGGTCGCTCCGGTCCGCCGGAGGGGCAAAACCGCGCCGTGCCGGCTGGCCCATCGACCAGCAGGTCGGCGACGGCGGAGACAGTCCGGCCTGGTCGCGCAAGCGCGGGTCCTACGAGCCGCTGGACATCGACCGCTCCGGATCGTCGGTGCCGTATGCGGAGTTGCATGCGCATTCGGCGTACAGCTTCCTCGACGGCGCCAGCACGCCGGAGGAACTCGTCGAGGAGGCCGCCAGGCTCGATCTGCGTGCCATCGCGCTGACCGATCACGACGGGCTCTACGGGGTGGTGCGCTTCGCCGAGGCCGCCAAGGAACTCGACATGCAGACGGTGTTCGGCGCGGAACTGTCACTCGGCGGTGGCGACCGCACCGAGGACCCGGACCCGCCGGGTCCGCATCTGCTGGTGCTGGCTCGCGGTCCGGAGGGATACCGGCGACTGTCGCGCGAGCTCGCAAAGGCACATCTGGCGGGCGGCGAGAAGGGCAAGCTGCGCTACGACTACGACGCGTTGACCGAGGCGGCGGGCGGACACTGGCACATCCTCACCGGATGCCGTAAAGGGCATGTCCGCCAGGCATTCTCCCAAGGCGGACCGGAGGCGGCGGCCACCGCAATCGCCGATCTGGTCGACCGGTTCGGCCGTGACCGAGTCAGCATCGAGCTCACTCACCACGGACATCCCTGCGACGACGAACGCAACGGCGCACTCGCCGAACTGGCGCCCAGGTTCGGCCTCGGCGTCGTCGCCACCACCGGCGCTCACTTCGCCGAACCGTCACGCGGCAGGCTGGCCATGGCCATGGGTGCGATCCGCGCTCGGCATTCCATGGATGAGGCGGCCGGTTATCTTGCCCCGCTGGGCGGTTCGCATCTGCGGTCGGGAATGGAGATGGCGCAACTCTTCGCACACCGTCCCGAGGTGGTGACGGCGGCGGCCGAGCTGGGCGAGCAGTGTGCGTTCGGGCTCGCGCTGATCGCCCCGCAGTTGCCGCCCTTCGATGTCCCGAAGGGGCACACCGAAGACAGCTGGCTGAGACATCTCGTCATGACGGGGGCCCGGAACCGGTACGGCCCGCCCGAGCGTGCCCAGCGGGCATACGCCCAGATCGAGCACGAGCTGAAAATCATTGAACAGCTGACATTTCCGGGCTACTTCCTGGTGGTTCACGACATCACTCGATTCTGCAAAGAGAACAACATCCTGGCCCAGGGCAGGGGATCGGCGGCCAACTCGGCCGTCTGTTATGCACTCGGCGTCACCAACGTCGATCCGATCGCCAACGAGCTGCTGTTCGAGCGGTTCCTGTCTCCGGCGCGCGACGGACCTCCGGACATCGACATCGACATCGAATCGGACCTGCGCGAGAACGCAATACAGTACGTCTACAACCGCTACGGCCGCGACTACGCCGCCCAGGTGGCCAACGTCATCACCTACCGGGGCCGCAGCGCCGTGCGCGACATGGCCCGCGCGCTGGGCTTCTCCCAGGGGCAACAGGATGCGTGGAGTAAGCAGATCGGCCAGTGGGGCAACCTGACCGAAGCGACTCATGTCGATGATGTCCCCGAACCGGTGATCGACCTGGCCGTGCAGATCTCCAACCTGCCAAGGCACATGGGCATCCATTCCGGCGGCATGGTGATCTGCGACCGCCCCATCGCCGACGTCTGCCCGGTGGAATGGGCACGCATGGAGAACCGCAGCGTGCTGCAGTGGGACAAAGACGACTGCGCAGCAATCGGTTTAGTGAAGTTCGACCTGCTCGGCCTCGGTATGCTCTCAGCGTTGCACTACTGCATCGACCTGGTGCGCGAGCACAAAGACCTCGACGTCGACCTGGCCAAGCTGGACCTGTCCGAGCCCGCGGTTTACGAGATGCTGCAGCGCGCCGACTCCGTCGGGGTGTTCCAGGTGGAGTCCCGCGCGCAGATGGCCACGCTGCCCCGGCTGAAGCCAAGGGTGTTCTACGACCTGGTGGTCGAGGTCGCGCTGATCCGTCCGGGCCCCATCCAGGGCGGGTCGGTGCATCCATACATCAAGCGGCGCAACGGGGACGAACGCGTCACCTACGACCACCCGTCGATGGAAGCCGCTCTGCGAAAGACATTGGGTGTTCCGCTGTTTCAGGAACAGCTCATGCAGCTCGCGGTGGACTGCGCAGGCTTCTCCGCCGCCGAGGCCGACCAGTTGCGCCGCGCAATGGGCTCCAAACGCTCCACCGAACGCATGCGGCGGCTGCGGGGCAGGTTCTACGACGGTATGCGCGCGCGGCACGGCATCACGGGAGAGGTGGCCGACCGGATTTACGAGAAGCTGGAAGCATTCGCCAACTTCGGTTTCCCGGAAAGCCATTCGCTGAGCTTCGCCTCGCTGGTGTTCTACTCGTCGTGGTTCAAGCTGCATCATCCTGCGGCGTTCTGTGCTGCGCTGCTGCGGGCACAACCGATGGGCTTCTACTCACCGCAGTCGCTGGTGGCCGACGCCCGCAGGCACGGGGTCACCGTCCACGGACCGGACGCCAACGCCAGCCTCGCGCATGCCACCTTGGAAGACGCAGGGAACGTCGTCAGATTGGGGCTCGGCAGCGTCCGACACATCGGTGACGAGCTGGCCGAACGCATAGTCGTTGAGCGAAATACCAACGGGCCGTTTACTTCTCTGCTCGATCTCACCCAGCGGATTCAGCTCAGCGTTCCGCAGACCGAGGCGCTGGCCACCGCGGGTGCGCTGGGCTGCTTCGGAATCACCCGCCGAGAAGGGCTGTGGGCCGCGGGCGCGGCCGCCACCCAGCGTGCCGACCGGCTTCCCGGAGTGGGAGCGTCATCGCAGATCCCCTCGCTGCCCGGCATGACCGAACTGGAACTGGCCGCCGCCGACGTGTGGGCGACGGGCGTCTCGTCCGACAGCTATCCCACCCAGTTCCTGCGTCGAAACCTCGACGCACTCGGCGTCGTTCCGGCCGACAAGCTGCTGGAGGTCCCCGATGGGACCCGGGTGCTGGTGGCCGGAGCGGTGACTCACCGCCAGCGGCCTGCGACGGCACAGGGGGTCACGTTCATCAACCTCGAGGACGAGACGGGGATGGTAAACGTCCTGTGTTCGCGCGGGGTTTGGGCGCGGCATCGCAAGCTGGCGCAGACGGCGTCGGCGCTGCTGATCCGCGGACAGGTGCAGAACGCCACCGGCGCGGTCACCGTCGTCGCCGACCGCATGGGCAAGCTCGACATGCGGGTGGGTTCTAAGTCCCGCGATTTTCGCTGAGCGTAGCGAAGCGGAACGTCGGACCCAGCAGGTGAAACGCTGACCGCTACCGTGAGGAAGTGACGCGTCGCGTGTACTTCCTCGTCGCCGCGGGAACCGCGCTCATCGCATGCTGTTATGGCTTCGCGCGGTTTACCTACGGATTGTTCGCACCCGTGTTCACCGACGCTTTCCAGCTCACGCCCACGCTCACCGGGGTGATAGGTGCGGGAAGCTACGTCGGGTACTGCGCCGCGATCATCGTCAGCCTGGTGCTGACCGAACGACTCGGTGCGCGATGGGTCGCCGCCGCAGCCGGAGTCGTTGCGACAGTGGGTATCTCGATAGTCGCCGTCGCGACGTCAGCCTGGGTTCTGGCTGCGGGAGTGCTGGTCGCCGGGTGCAGCACCGGGATCGCCTCGCCGCCACTGGCGGCGGCCGTCGCACAGTTCGTGCCCAGCGAAGCCGCGGATCGAGCCCAGACGGTCGTCAATGGTGGTACCGGGGTCGGAGTGGTGTTGTCCGCGCCGATCGCGCTTGCGCTCTTCACCCAGTGGCGTCTGGCGTGGGCCGTATACGCGATCCTGGCCGTCCTCGTGACCATCGCGGTGATCCTGGCGGTACCGTCCACTTCGGGCCTGCCTGCCAAGGCTGCGGCCGAACGATCCTGGCGCCCAGGTTCCTTCGGTCTCATCGCCGCATCCTTGATGATGGGAATCGGCAGCATTGCGGTCTGGACCTTCGGTCGCGATCTGATCACGACGGTCGGTGGAGCCGACACGACGCGCTCGTCGCTCATGTGGATCGTGCTCGGTGCGGCCGGCATCGTCGGAGCGTTGGCAGGCGACGCCGTCGGCCGCATCGGACTGCGGCGGGCGTGGATCGCGGCGACGGTGACGATGGCCGCGGCTTCGGTGCTGTTGGCGCTGGTGCCGTCCAGCCTCGTCGCGGTCATGGTCGCGGCCGCGCTGTTCGGTGCTGCCTATATCAGTCTGACGGGACTGCTCCTGTTGTGGAGCGTGCGGCTGTACCCGGACCGGACTTCGTTCGGGGTCGGTCTGTCGTTCTTCACCATCGCGGCGGGGCAGGCGTTGGGCGCACCTGCGGCCGGTCTGCTGATCGATGCTGTCGGGACCGCAGCGGCGTTCGTGACGATCGCACTGGTGGGCTTGAGCGTCGTTGCCCTGCGGCCGCCGGGGTCGGCTCAGCCTCGAACCGCCTAGCCCTCGGTCGGGGTGGTCCACACCTTGTCGACGTCGATCTTCAATCGCAGGTTGTAGGCCGACAGGAATTCCTCGGTGAACCCAAGGCTGGTCGCCAGCTCGGCGTACTTCGCGCGATATCGCGTGTCCTGCAACGGATCTGCGTTCTCGGCGTCGACGGTGGCCGCACCGCCCACCACGATGACGCCGGAACCGGCGCCATCGGAATCCAGATTCAGGCTGACCCGAGGGTGGTTCCTGATGTGTCGGACCTTCGCGGCGTCGGGTTCCGAATAGACGAAGACGTCCTTGCCGTCGAAGTAAAACCAGACCAACCGCGGCACGGGCTGGCCGGATTTGGCCACCGTGGTCAACCATCCCGAGTGATCGGTTGAAAGCCGGTCGGTGACTTCTTGCGTGAATTCGACTGCCATACCGCCGAATGTAGTCTCCAAATGTGACCCTGAACTTGTCTGTCGATGAAGTCCTGACCACCACACGTTCAGTGCGCAAGCGGCTGGACCTCGAGAAGCCGGTGTCGCGCGAGGTGTTGATGGAGTGTCTGGAGCTATCGCTTCAGGCACCGACCGGATCCAACGCGCAGGGTTGGCAGTGGGTCTTCGTCGAGGATCCCGAGAAGAAGAAGGCGCTCGCCGACATCTACCGGTACAACGCCGAGCGGTACCTCGAGATGCCCAAGCCCACCTACGGCGACGAGCGTGACGAGCAGCGCCCGCGCGTCACGGATTCCGCGAAGTACCTCGCCGAGCATTTCCACGAGGTACCGGTGATGCTGATTCCCTGCCTTGCGGGCAGCCCGGACGACGCGGTCGCGGGCAGCGCCGGGTTCTGGGGCTCGCTGCTACCCGCGGTCTGGAGTTACATGTTGGCCCTGCGCTCGCGAGGGCTCGGTTCGGCGTGGACGACGCTGCATCTGGTCGGCAAGGGGGAGAAGCTGGCTGCCGAGGTCCTCGGCATTCCGTTCGACGAGTATCGCCAGGGTGGCCTGTTCCCCATCGCCTATACCAAGGGCACCGATTTCCGTCCGGCCAAGCGGCTGCCCGCTGAGCAGCTGACCCACTGGGATTCGTGGTGAAGCTCAGACTGCGCCGCTGAATCCCTGCTGCCGCCACGCTTCGTAGACGACGACCGCTGCGGCGTTGGAAAGGTTCAGTGACCGTCGACCCGCGAGCATCGGAATGCGCAACTGCGCGGTGATGTGCGGGTCGGCCAGCGTCGCCGCGTCCAGGCCGGTGGGTTCGGGACCGAACATCATCACGTCTGCCGGCTCATAACTGACGGTGTCGAACCGTGCCTTGGCATGTGCGGTGAACGCGTACACGCGCTTCGGTGCGATGGCTTGCCATGCGGCGGGCAAGTCGCGGTGCACGGTCACCGACGCGAGGTCGTGGTAGTCCAAGCCGGCCCGCCGCAGTTTGGGTTCGGACAAATCGAATCCGAGCGGCTCGACGAGATGCAATTCGCAGCCCGTTGCGGCGACCATTCGGATCGCGTTACCGGTGTTGGGTGCGATGCGCGGCGAGAAGAACAGCACGCGGAACATTCATAGATCATTGCGCCGGGCGGGCTGACAGTCCAAAACGTGTTTGCTCTGTTATCACAAAGCGACTTAGACGTGCAGTTATGAACTCTGTCTGTTCAGTAAGAATTGTGGAATCAGCACGACACGGCTGGCATACTCGACCAATTGCCAGGCGCACACCGCCAGCCCGTGGACGCGGGCGAATTATCAGGAAGCATATGAACCACGCTCCAAAACCGAAATGCCGACACGCGGGCGAAAACGCGGGAGAGCGTCGATGACCGCCTTCTCGCAGGTGGAACCGTCTGACGACGCGCCTGCAAATTTCGAAGCCAAAGCCGCGCCGCCGCCCAAGAGGCCGAGCCGTTGGTCGGTTTCCAATTGGCCGGTCCGCTGGAAAGTATTTGCGATCGTATTGGTGCCACTGGTTCTCGCAGGTGTGTTTGGCGGGTTGCGCATCTACAGCAGCGTCACCGAAGCAACGGATTTGCGTCGTGCCGCGGACCGCACCGAAATGGTGCCCGCGATCGTGAACTACATGGCGGCGCTCGACCGCGCAATGTTGGCGAGTTCCACCGGCGGTGATCCGCAGTCCGCCCTCACCGAGTTCGATTCGAGCAGGCAGGAATTGCAGCGCCGGCTGTCCGACACGGACATCGCCGACGACGTCAGCAAGGGCGTCACGAGCATGATCGACGGCGGCCAGGCGCTGATGGACAGGGTCACGGCCAACAACATCAACCTGTTCGAGCGGGTGACCACCTACGCGCCGATCCTGCTCACCGCGGAGGACGCCATCAACGGGTCCGTACGCGTCGACGACGAGCGCATCACGGCCGAGACACTCGGGTTGTCCCGCGCGGTCGGTGCGCGCGGACAGATGATGATGCAGCAGCTGCTGGTGAACCTCGGCGGCGAACTGCCGGAACCCGAGCTGCGCACCAGGATGATCGCGTTGGCCGGCACGGAGCCGTCGACGCTGTTCGGGATGAGCCAAGTGCTCGGCGTCGGTTCGGCGGAGGCCCAGCAGTTGCAGGGCGAGATGGTCAAGCGGTTGGCGATCATGTCGGATCCGGCTGCGGTTCTGGTCAACAACCCGGATCTGCGTGCCTCCGAAGCGGTCACCGATCAGATCGCGAGTCAGATCATCACCGACGCCACCGCTTCGGTGACGTCGACGGTGGATGAGCGCGCGGCCGCGCAGCGCACGGCGGCCATCCGGGATGCGGCGATCATCGGGGGAGCGATGCTGCTCGCCCTGATCGTGGTCATCGTGGTGGCGCGGTCGCTGGTGCGACCTCTGCGTCGACTGCGCGACAGCGCGCTGCGGGTGGCCCATGACGACCTGGCCCGCGAAATCGAGCACGTGCGTGCCGGAGGCGACCCGGGACCGATCGATCCGATACCGGTGTACACCTCCGAGGAGGTGGGCCAGGTCGCGCACGCCGTCGACGAACTGCACGAGCAGGCGGTGCTGTTGGCCGGCGAGCAGTCGCGGCTGCAGCTGCAGGTCGGCGACATGTTCGAGACCCTGTCGCGGCGCAGTCGCTCACTGGTCGATCAGCAGCTGTCGCTCATCGACCGGCTCGAGCGCAACGAAGAGGATCCCGAGCGGCTGGAAAGCCTGTTCCGTCTCGATCACCTCGCGGCCCGGATGCGCCGCAACGGCGCCAACCTGCTGGTGCTCGCCGGTGCGAGGGTCCAGCGTGAGCAGGCGGAGCCGGTGCCGGTTTCGGCCGTCATCAACGCGGCGGCCTCCGAGGTCGAGGACTACACCCGCGTGGTCACCGCGACGGTGCCCGACAGCGAGGTCGCCGGCTCGGTGGCGGGCGACCTCGTTCACCTGGTGGCCGAGCTGCTCGACAACGCACTTCGCTACTCGCCGCCGATTTCACAGGTACGGGTATCCGCCGTGCACACCGGTCAGGGTGGCCTCGTCATCGAGATCAGCGACATCGGCCTCGGTATGACCGATTCGGACCTGCGGGTGGCCAATACGCGTCTGCAGTCCGGGGGTGAGGTCACCCCGTACACCGCGCGGCACATGGGCCTGTTCGTGGTCGGACGGCTGGCGGCGCAGCACGGTCTGGTGGTCAGATTGCGCAGCACCATTGCGGGCGAGCCGAATTCAGGCACGACCGCAGGGGTCTACGTCCCTCCCGAGCTGCTCGGCGGCGCGGATGCCCCGCATCAATACGGCGAACCGGAGTACGCGGCCGATGCGCACGCGGGCATCGCGACCGCGTTGGCACTGGACGACGACCATTCAGACGGCTGGGGCGACTACGAAGACGAGCCGCAGTACCGCAACGGCCATTCCGAGGTACCGATCGCGTTGTTGCCGCAACGCGATCCCGGCGCCAGTGGGATCTCCGACGTCCCGGCGTCGCTCGCGCCGTCGGCGCATCAGGCCGAATGGGCGCAGGACGAGTGGCCAGAAGACGAGTGGCCAGAAGACGAGTGGCCCGAGGACTCCATGCCGGCCCAGACGGGCGAATGGGGCGCACCCTCTGCGCCCGCCGAGCGCCCGACGGACACGTCGGGCTTCTTCGCCGCAAGGCAGCAGGCCGCGAGCAACAGTGTGGCCGCCGCTGCGGCGACACCGGCTAGCCCGGCACCGCAGCCCGAACCCGTCCCACCCGCGGAACCGTCAGCCACCTCGGGCTCCGATGATGCGATCTACCAGCGGATGCTCTCCGAGTGGCTGGTCGATCCGACGGAGCTGGCCAACAGCGCCGATCTGAATTGGGAATCGGTGTGGGACAGCGGCTGGTCGGCCGCCGAAGCCGCCGACGAGGCTCCGGTCGAGCAGCACACCGAGGAGGGGTTGCCGGTGCGTGCGCCCGGTGCCCGGCTGGTGCCCGGCGCGGCTGAATCCGCAGGTAGTGAGGTCGGACACCACCAAGACGAGGGCGCTCACAGGAACACCGAGGTCGACGACGAGGTAGCATCGGCGGCTGAGTTCGGCTCCCCGGGGCCGGACGCATCATCCGCAGTCGGTGATTTACCGCAGCGCGATCCCGATGCGGTCCGTGCGAGTCTCAGCAGCCACTTCGGCGGTGTGCACGCGGGCCGCTCGCACGCGCGAGAGACCAGAGGAACAGATAGCCAGTGACCTCCCAGTCCTACCCGCCACGATCGACGCAGCGCGATTCGCTCGACTGGCTGGTCTCGAAGTTCGCGCACGAAGTCTCCGGGGTCACCCATGCGGTCCTGGTGTCCGCGGACGGACTGTTGATGGCCTCCAGTGAGCACATCCCGGTCGAACGTGCCGACCAGTTGGCCGCGGTCGCCTCCGGGTTGGCCAGTCTGTCGACGGGCGCCGCGCAGCTGTTCGACGGCGGTTACGTCATGCAGTCGATCGTCGAGATGGAGAACGGTTATCTGCTGTTGATGCGCGTGGGCGACGGCTCGAACCTGGCGACGCTCGCATCGCGCAACTGCGATATCGGCCAAATCGGTTACGAGATGGCGATTCTGGTGGAACGGGTGGGCGCCGTGGTGCAATCATCGCGGCGACGCGCACCCCAGCACATGTGAGTGGCCGATGGACAACTGGGAGCGGGAGGTCGACGACGAGCCGAGTCTGGTCCGGCCGTACACGCTGACGTCCGGACGCACCGAGGCCCGGTTGAATCTGCCGTTGGAAGCACCGATCGGGAAGCTCACGACGACCAAGCCGCCGCGCTGGCCGGGAAACGATGTGCGGGGCCAAATCCTCACGATGAGCGTCGAGGTCCCCTCGGTCGCCGAGATCGCCGCGGGCCTGGCCCTACCGCTCGGGGTCGCACGGGTGCTGATCGGTGACCTCGTGACACAGGGATATCTGCAGGTACACACCACACTCGGCGATTCGGAGACCGATGACGAACGACGAGATCTCATAGGAAGGACGCTGCGTGGCCTCAGGGCACTCTGAGAGGCGGCATGTCTCGACGGACCTCGCGGCGAAGCGGGCCGCCGCTTCGACGAAGATCGTCATCTCCGGCGGCTTCGGCGCCGGCAAGACGACGTTCGTCGGCGCAGTCTCCGAGATCATGCCGCTGCGGACCGAGGCGTTGGTGACCAACGCGTCCGAAGGCGTCGACGGCCTGGATGCGACCCCGTCGAAGACCACCACGACAGTGGCAATGGACTTCGGCCGGATCACCCTCGGCGAAGACCTCGTGCTGTACCTGTTCGGCACACCCGGTCAGCGCCGGTTCTGGTTCATGTGGGACGACCTCATCCGCGGCGCCATCGGCGCGGTCATCCTGGTCGATGTCCGCCGCCTGCAGGACAGCTTCGCCGCGGTCGACTTCTTCGAAGCCCGCCGCCTGCCATTCCTGATCGCGATCAACGAATTCGACGGTGCACCAAGATATTCCACTCAGGCGCTGCGCAAAGCGCTGGCACTCTCTGATCACATCCCGGTGGTCACGGTCGACGCCAGAGACCGTAACTCGTGCCGCGAGGCGCTGATCGCGGTCACCGAGTACGCGCTCGACACGCTATCCTCGCTGCCCGGCTGAACCGGTGGGTGACAACGAAGAGGCGTGGGTCGAAAGGGAGTTCGTCGCGTACGACTTTCGCGACGAGGATCTCAGCCGGCTGCGCACCGAACGTGCGGTCTTCGACGAATGCGACTTCCGCGGTGTCGATCTAGCCGAATCCGAGCACGTCGGCTCGGCATTCCGTAACTGCCGTTTCGAACGGGCCAGACTGCACCACAGCACATTTCAGCACTGCAGCATGTTGGGATCGGTGTTCACCGAATGTCAGATGCGCCCGCTGAAACTGGTCGAGGTCGACCTCACGCTCGCGGTCCTCGGCGGTTGCGATCTGAAGAACGTCGACCTGTCCGGATGTCGGCTGCGGGAGGCCAGCCTTGTCGAAACCGACCTGCGCAAAGCGGTGTTGCGCGGCGCCGACCTTCGCGGCGCCCGCCTGCAGAAGACCCGCCTCGAAGAATCCGATCTTCGGGGGGCGCGCACCGACGCGACGTTCTGGACCACTGCGGCCCTGCGCGGCGCGAAGGTCGACATCGAGCAGGCACTGGCCTACGCCGCGGCTCACGGTCTGAACATCCATGGGGAATAACCCGTCGCGCGGGCGGTTAGACGTTGCATGCGTGCTGTCATCTATGACCCCGATGCACCCGCGAAACTCCGTCTCTCCGAAGTCGACGAACCCGTACCGGCCGAATCCCACGCCCTGATCGAGGTACATGCCATCGCCCTCAATTTCGGTGAGGTGCACTGGATCGACCAATCGCGTCGACCCGGTGAGGTGCCTGGTTGGGACGCCGCCGGAGTCGTCGTGACGGCGGCTGCCGATGGCTCGGGTCCCCCCGCGGGTACCCGCGTTGTGGGGTTCGACGGATCCGGCGGCTGGGCGCAACTGCGCGCGGTGCCGACGGAAAACCTTGCTGTCTTGCCTGATTCGGTCGACCTCGGTTCTGCGGCTGCACTGCCGGTTGCCGGTGTGACGGCCCTGCAGGCATTGCGTGCACTCGGCCCAGTCGTGGGGCGACGGGTGCTCATCACCGGCGCGTCGGGCGGGGTGGGGCGCTTCGCGGTGCAGTTGGCCGCCAGAGCCGGTGCCCACGTGATTGCCGCGGTCGGCGCAACCGCCCGTGGTGAGGGTCTGGTGGAATTGGGGGCTGCCGAGGTGGTCGTTGGGCTTGCCGATGTGACCGAGCCGGTGTTCGGCGTGCTCGACAACGTCGGCGGGCAACTCCTCGCGGAGGCGTTCAGCCTCGTCGGCGACGGTGGTTCGGCGCAGTCGATCGGGATGGCATCGGGCCAGCCGACGACCATCGACTTCGAAGCTGAGCGACGGTTGGGCGTGCGAAAGCGGCTCGAACCGTTCACCGTTCGCACTCCGCTGGGGCCGGACTTGAGCTACCTCGTCGACCTGCTCGCCGTTGCAGAGATCGATCCGCAGATCGGTCTGCGGACCTCGTGGGAGGATGTGTCGAAGGCGGCAGAGGCGCTGCTCGACCGTCGAGTCGCAGGTAAGGCCGTACTGGATGTGAAATGACGGCACAGACGGGGTTTCACGACGGAGAACTCGCGGTTCAGGACCGCGCAGGCGTCCGCGTGCAGGCGGCTCGCCTCGGGGAGGCGATGCTCGCCACTCCCGATCTGAATGGCGGCATGGGTGCCTTCCTGGCAGCCCGCGACTTCGCCGTGCTGACGGGCCGTGACGCCGACGGCCGGCTGTGGACGTCACCGCTGTTCTCCTCGACCGGGTTCCTGCAAGCGCACGACCGCGAGCTGAAGGTCCACGCCCTGCCGTCGCCCGGTGACCCGTTGCACGACCTTGCCGTGCAGCAGCCGATCGGCTTGCTCGCCATCGAGTTCGCCACCCGTCGCAGGGTCCGGGTCAACGGCACCCTCGTCCATGTCGGCGAGGCCAGTCTGCTGCTTTCGGTGGAACAGGCATACGGCAACTGCCCCAAGTACATTCACCCACGCCATCTCGAACATTACGACACTCCCGCGCCGGCTATCGAACGTTCGCCGGCGCTCAGCCCCGAGCACGTACAGCTCGTCACCAACGCCGACACCTTCTTCCTCGGCACCATCCACCCGTCTCGCGGAGCGGACGCTTCCCATCGGGGCGGCCCACCCGGATTCGTCCGTGTCGAGGGCAACCGCCTGTGGTGGCCGGACTATCCGGGCAACAACATGTTCAACAGCTTCGGCAATCTCGCGGTGGACCCCAGCGCAGCGCTGCTGTTCATCGACTTCGACACCGGCACGACGCTGCATATCTCAGGCACCGCCACCGTCGAATGGGTGACGCCGAGCGACATCGACGGTGGTACGGGACGCCGTGTCAGCCTGACGGTCGAGTCGGTGGTGTGGGGAGCCCGCTGGTGAGCACCCGCCACACGATCGCTGAATCTCACCTGCGCTCGCCCCGGCGGAGAGCATGATCGGGAGATGGCAGCCACCTGGGACATGATCGATCGCTATGTCGTCATCTCGACTGACACACACGCAGGCGCGGATCTCCACGACTACAAGGAGTATCTGCCCACGCGACTTCATGACGATTTCGACGCATGGGCGAAGACCTACATCAGTCCCTTCGACGACCTGATCATCGCGACCGCCAAACGCAACTGGGACCACGAGCTGCGGATGTCGGAGATGGACGCCGACGGGGTGGCCGCCGAAGTGCTGCTGCCCAATACCGTGCCGCCGTTCTTCCCGACGTCCCCGAACATCACGATCAGCCTGCCGCGCACCCGAGAAGAGTTCGAACACCGATGGGCAGGCGTGCAGGCCCACAACCGGTGGCAGGTCGACTTCTGCTCGCTGGCACCGGATCGGCGTCGCGGGCTGATCCAGATATTTCCCAACGACATCGAGCTCGCTCTCGAGGAGATCCGCTGGGGCGCGCAGCAGCAGTGCTTCGGCGGCGTACTACTGCCGGCGGTCTCGCCCGGGGATCCGAACGTCGCCCCGCTCTTTCACACGCGTTACGAACCGATCTGGGCGCTGTGTACCGAGCTCGACCTGACGCTGGTTCAGCACGCGGGTGCGGGCAGCCCCGTGATGCCGATGGATCAGCCGGCGTCGAACGCAGTGCTGGTGACCGAGATGGCGCTGTGGGCGCAACGCACGGTCAGCCATCTCGTTCTCGCCGGGGTGTTCGAGCGTCACCCGACGCTGCGCTTCGTGCCGACCGAGCAGGGCACCATGTGGCTGCAAAACCAGATGATGCTGCTCGACGTCATGGTGCCGAGCATGAAAACCGAAGCGGGCAACCGTACGTACGGAATGTTCGGCGGTTCGTCGATCGACGAGCTCACCATGGCGCCGAGCGAATATGCCAAGCGCAACTGCTACCTGGCGTCCGAACTCACGCCGTTCGAGAAGTCGATGGTCGACTACATGGGCGCCGATCACATCATGTGGGGCAGCGACTATCCGCACGAGGAGGGCTTCGCGCCGCACTCCAAGCTGGCGATCCGGTGGGCGCTACACGACCAGCCCGAGGACAACTGTCGAAAGATACTGGGCGGCAACGCCGGTCGCCTCTACCGCTTTGATCTCGACAAGCTCGCACCGATTGCCGCCAAGATCGGGCCGACGGTCGATGAGGTCGCAACGCCGTTGGGGGACACCGGTTACGTCGCTCCGCCCGCGTTCGGTTACCGGCCGTTCGAAGGCGGGCTGGCGCTCAAGCGGTTGGCTCCGGCACGGGTTTGACCAGGATCGCGCGGGTGTAGAGCAGGTCGAAACCGCGTCGCTGCACGTTTTCCTGGGACTTCGAACCGGGCGCCGTCGTGACGACCGCGATGTCGCATCCCGCCGCGGCCGCGTCGACGAGCCGGGCCGCCAGCAGCGCCGTCTGGACGCCGCGTCTGCGGTGTGCGGGAGCAGTCGCGGCACCGGTGAGTTGCGCGATGCGGTCGGCGAAGCGAACGCTCGCCGCACCTGCGAGGACTCCGTCGGCCATCGCGACATAGCGAGTGGCGCCGGCCGCCGCCATGTCGCGGGTCGCGTCGGCAAGGACGTCGCGCGGGAATTCCTCGTGCGACGCGACGCCTTGGGTGTCCGGGTTGGCGAAACCTTCGACGAGCGTGTCGAGCCAGGTCTCGAAGTCGTCGTCAGCACTGGGCCGAACGTCGACACCGGGCGGTGTGACCCGCTCCAACGCATCGGCCAGCGGGCGGCCCAGCACGTTCTCGAAGGAAACCAGCTGATAGCCGCGAGCTGTCAGCGCCGCGGCGATCTCGGGGTCGGCCAGGTGCGCCAGCTCGACCTGGGTCGGGCAACCGTGCGCGGCGAAAGCCCTTTCGATCTCTTCCAATTCGGCGTCGGCCGGCATGCCGCCGAAGCCGAGCCCGACGACCTTGTTGAACGGCGAGTTCTCGCCGGCGAAGCACGCCGCGCCACCCGCCATCGCAATCTTGAAGCCCTCACCGCCACGGCGCCGTGCCGCAACAGCACCCGCGGCGATGAGACCTGCCTCCGCGCGCTCGATGCGCTCGGCCAGCGCAGTGCTGCAGAACATTGGGTCAGCCGGCAGCGGCGAGCCGGATCTTCCACCGCACCAGGCCCAGGTAACCGACGCAGATCAGCGCTTGCATGGTCATGTTGAACCACCAGGCAC
This sequence comes from Mycobacterium sp. 29Ha, assembly GCF_032883055.1. Classification (NCBI taxonomy): domain Bacteria; kingdom Bacillati; phylum Actinomycetota; class Actinomycetes; order Mycobacteriales; family Mycobacteriaceae; genus Mycobacterium; species Mycobacterium sp. 29Ha. Next base: position 208,312 of record NZ_JAMQTI010000006.1, on the reverse strand, counting down.
CTGCGGTGTGCTTCCAATGCGAGTCCTGCGGTGTCAACGGGCCCGGTACGAGCCTGAGCAAATCGATCGTCGACGCCGTCGAGGCGAATCCCCAGCGGGCTGGAGTCACCCATGCCATCTGGTCGAGCACGATGCGACCGGTTACCGGGATCATGCCGCCCTGGAACACCAGCTGCGACATGATCGCAATCACCAGCAGCGGCATGATCTGCTCGTTCGACTTGGCAATCGCCGAGAGGGCCAAGCCGACCATCGCTGCCCCGATACAGCACGCCGCCACGTCGACGTACAACTCCAGGGACCGGTTGGGTATCACCGCGCCGCTCTCGACGGCTCCGGGGCCCCAACCCTTGCCCCATATGTTGATGGCGACGACGATGCCCGACTGCATCAGCGCAAAGCCGGAGAAGACGAAGACCTTCGCGAGCATGTATGCGGTCGTGGACAATCCGACCGCCTGTTCGCGCAGGAAGATCGCCCGCTCGCTGATCAGCGCCCGGATCGTCAGTGCGGTGCCCATGAAGATGGCGCCCACATTGAGCAGCACCAGAATCTGTCCCGGTTCGTTCGGGGCTTCGCCGCCTTCCAACGCGGTCTTGGGAACACCGAAGCCGACATCTCCGGGCACCGACAGCGACAATGCGCCCATGATGAACGGCAGGAACGCCAGGAAGATGAAGTAACCGCGATCCGAGATGATCAGTCGCATCTGGCGGCGGCTGATCGTGGAGAACTGCTTGCGCAGGCTCGTCTTCGTCGGCTCGCCGAGGTCGGAAGGTTTCTCTACCGCCGGCGGTGGTGGCGGCGGCCCGTGCTGGGCGAGGTATCGCGCTTTGGCCGCGTCCGGGTCTCCGGCGACCGAGCTGAAGATGTCGGCCCAGTTGGTGGTGCCCATCGACGGGCCGATCTCACTGGGCGGGCCGCAGAACGCGGTCTTTCCGCCGGGTGCCAGCAGCAGCACCTGATCGCAGACATCGAGGTAGGTCAGCGAGTGCGTGACCACGAGCACCACGCGGCCCGCATCGGCCAGCTGACGCAGCATCGTCATGACCTGGCGGTCCAGCGCCGGGTCCAGACCGGACGTGGGCTCGTCCAGGATCAGCAGTGACGGCCCGGTCAGCAGCTCGAGAGCGACCGAGGCGCGTTTGCGCTGACCGCCGGAGAGCTTGTCGACACGGGTTTCCAGGTGCTTGGTCATCTCGAGTTCTTCGAGGACCTGCATGACGACCTGCTCGCGGTCGGCCTTCGTCGTGTCCGGTGGCAGCCGGAGCTCGGCGGCGTACATTAGCGCCTGCCGGACGGTCAACTGACCGTGCACCACGTCGTCCTGCGGCACCATGCCGATCCGGGAGCGCAGCGAGGCGTACTCGGCGTGGATGTTGTGCCCCTCGAAGGACACGGTGCCCGTCGTCGGTTGGGTATAGCCGGCCACCAACTTCGCGAAGGTCGACTTGCCCGCGCCCGACGGTCCGATGACGGCGGTCAACGTGCCGGGGCGCGCCGCGATCGAGATGCTGTCCAGCAGAGTCTTGTTGCCCTCGATCGTCCAGGTGACCGAGTGCACCTCGAGGCCACCGGTTTGGGTGGCGGCGGCGGTCTCGGTGCGCCGGGCCAGCGTGCCGCCCGTGAACACGAGGTCGATGTTGCCGATCGTGACGGTATCGCCCTCACGCAGTAGCGCTGAGTCGACTCGGGCACCGTTGACGAACGTGCCGTTGATGCTGCGGTTGTCCCGGATCTCGGTTCCGTTTGGTGTGGGCAACAGCGTCGCGTGATGACGCGACGCGAGCACATCGGGAACGACGATGTCGTTGTCGGTGGCGCGGCCGATCTTGACAGCGCCCGGGCCGGCCGCTGCGGCGGGCTTGCCCGGCCGCAGGATCTTCAGCATGCTCGTCGCGAGATTGCCCTCGCCCGCACGTGGGGCGGCCGTCGGACCCATCGCGGTGACCGACTCGAGCGCCGGCTGCGACATGGGCTGCGAAATCGGCGGTGGCCGCAGCGGCGGCACGGGGCTCGACGGGCTGGACGGATATCCCGGCCCGCCGCGGGCGGCCGGTTGTTGTGGCGACGACGGGTATCGCGGTTGCGGCGCGGACGGGTACGCCGGCCGCTGCGCGCTCGGCGGCTGCGGCCGCGAAACCTGCGGCGAGGAGGCCGGCGGATGTGCCGGTGCCTGCGTGGGCCACGACGTGTCAGCCGGGCGCGCCGCGCCGATGGGAACCGATTGGGTCGGTGTCCGGCCGGCGGCGCCCTGATGCCGCCCGATCTCGAAACTCAATTGCGGCCCATCGGGATTGCCGATGTTGAGGTGCTGACCGTCCTGCAGGTCGACAGTGGGCACCCGACGGTTGTTGACGTACATCCCGTTGAGGCTGCCGTTGTCGATGGCGACCCACCGACCCTGGTCGAACCGCAGCACAAGGTGCGCGCGCGAGATCAACGGATGTGCGATTCGGATGTCGGCGCGAAGATCGCGGCCGACGACTACGTCGTTGCCCGGCGCGAAGGTTCGGGTCGACCCGTCGTATCGAACGGTCAGCGCGGGTGGGGCTGGTCGGCTCATCGCGACCAACTCTATCGGTATGACACCGATCTCGGCGCAGGTCTGGGGGTCGTCAATCCGCAGTCATCGACACGGAATGCGCCATTGGGCAGTGTCGGTGATCTGGTGCAGTGCGGTTATCCGCTCGCCTCGTGTGGTGATGACGTGAGCGAAAGCGGCATCGACGGCAGTCGCACCGTCGCGCGAGGGACCCCGGTATTGGCCGATCACGACGACCCGGTCGTCGTCGACCGAGAGGAATTCGACGGGGTTGACCGTCACGTCGTAGAGCGCGTCGATGCGGCCCCAGACCCCGGCGATCATGTCGTCCGGGCCTTTGTGCTGACCGCCGACATCGTGGGGCATACCCGCGCTGACCGTTCCGACGAAGTCATCGGTGAGCAGCGCGAACAGCTCGTCGGCGGCGGACCGGGCGATGGCGTCATAGAAGCGCTGGGCGACGGTGACGGGACTGGATTCGGAAAGGGACACGGCTGCCTCCAAACTCATAATAGAGAGTGACCTCTATTATGATAGGACGATGCCGCGGCCCGCGCGATACACCGTCGACCAACTGCTCGACGCCGCCGCGACCCTGCTGGCTGACGAGGGCCCGGCCGCCGTCACCATGTCGGCCGTCGCGCGCGCGGTGGGTGCGCCCAGCGGATCGATGTATCACCGCTTTCCGACCAGGGCCGCCCTGTGCGGCGAATTGTGGATTCGTACCGAGACGCGCTTCCACTCCGGTGTCACCGCGGCGCTATCCGAACCGGCAGACCCGCAGACGCGGTGTGTCGCCGCGGCCCAGTTCACGGTGCGGTGGTGCCGCGAGCACCCGAACGAAGCGCAGGTGCTGCTGGCCGGAGCCGACGCGCTGGCCGCCGCGGACTGGCCCGAACACCTGACCGCGGCCAGGCAGCGCCTGCACCGCAAACTGCGGCACCTCATGAAAGAAGTGCGGGCCGAGCCGGATCGAGTCAACGCGGCCATCGTCGACATCCCCTATGCCGTCGTCCGGCGGCATCTGCTGGCCAAGCAAGCCATTCCCGGCAGCGTGGACAGCATCGTTGCCGACTGCGCCAGGGCACTCATATCTGCCGGCTGAAAAACGCAAATAAGTGTTGGTTCGTACGGCGAGTCGTTCGGCGTCGACGCTGTGTTCGTGGTGTCGTTGATCATGGTGTCCAAACCGCCTGCAGCCCTGCTCACGGGCATGGCGGCGGTGTTGGCTGCGGCCGCGGCGATCACGTCGCCGATGGCGGCCGCGGACCCGGCGTATCCCACTGACGATCGAGGTTTCGTCGATTCGCAGATTCGTTGCGATGCGCCGCAGTCGGCGGTCGCATTCAGCCGCACCGAACAGTCCATCGTGGCGATCTGCGTGGACCAGGCCGGGCGCTACCAATACCGGGGAGCGCAGGTGGCCAACAAGGATGCGGTGCTCACCGTGGTGGCCGAACCAACCGTGCCCGGCGAATTCTTCGCCCAAAAGGACGGCGTCACCTACACCGTGACCGCGCAGAACCTGATCATCAAGACCGACGAGTGGGTGCGCACCGAACCGGTGCTGCAATTCGGTACGCAGCCGATGCTCGCGGTGGAGATGCCGACACCGCCTCGTTAACCGGGTGAACCGGTCACCACGCAGTGCGTGTGGCTGTAGATCGTCGCCATGCACTTGTTGCAGTGCGTGCACAGCGACCGGATCGAGTGGGCGTCCCCGTCGTCCTGGATACGGTTGATCAGATCGGGCTCGGCGAGTAGCGCTCGTCCCATCGCAACGAAGTCGAAACCCTCGGCCATCGCCAGATCCATCGTTTCGCGATTTGTGATGCCGCCCAACAGGATCAGGGGCATCTTGAGCTCGGCGCGGAACTGCTTGGCGTCGCGCAGCAGGAACGCTTCGCGGTAGGGGTACGCGCGAAGGAACTTCTTGCCCGTCATCCGGATGCCCCAGCGCAACGGTGGCTTGAACGCCGCCGCGAACTCCTTGACGGGTGCGTCGCCGCGGAACAGATACATCGGATTGACCAGTGAGCTGCCCGCGGTGAGCTCGATGGCGTCCAGACCGCCGTCCTCCTCGAGCCACTTCGCGGTCTGCAGTGATTCCTCGAGTGAGATGCCCCCGCGCACGCCGTCGGCCATGGTCAACTTGGCGGTGACCGCGATCGGAGTGCCTTCGGCCTCCACCGCGCGTCGCACCGCCATCACCATGCCGCGCGCCACCTTGGCCCGGTTCTCCAGCGAGCCACCGAATTCATCGGCTCGGCGATTGATCAGCGGGCTGAGGAACGAACTCGCGAAATAGTTGTGCCCCAAGTGGATTTCGACGGCGTCGAACCCGGCTTCGATCGCCATCCTGGCCGCGTTGGCGTGCGCGGCGATGATGTCGTTGATGTCGTCGCGTGTCGCCTTCTTGGCGAACCGCATCGAGAGTGGATTGAAGAACCGCACCGGCGCGTACGCCGTCGCCTTCGTCGCGCGGGCATTGGCCACCGGCCCGGCATGGCCGATCTGCGCGCTGATCGCCGCCCCCTCGGCGTGGATCGAGTCCGTGAGCTTCTTCAGTCCGGGCATGGCCTCGGGGCGCCACCAGATGACGTTGCCTTCGGTGCGTCCGCCCTTCGTCACCGCCAGATACGCGACGGTCGTCATTCCGACTCCGCCCGCGGCGGGCAGCCGGTGGTAAGTGATCAGGTCGTCCGTGACGAGGGCGTCCGGCGAAGAAGCCTCGAACGTGGCCGCCTTGATGATTCGGTTGCGCAGCGTCACCGGGCCGAGTTTGGCCGGGGTGAACACATTGGGCTGTGTGTTCATAGGCAGTGAGCATGCCAGACTGGCTTCGCGGCCGAGCGAAGCGACGGGAGAATCTTGCGTGGGTGCGATCACATTGGACGGTAAGGCCACACGAGACGAGATCTTCGTCGACCTCAAGGAGCGGGTGGCGGCGCTGACCGCCGCAGGTCACACGCCTGGACTGGGCACGGTGCTGATCGGGGACGACCCGGGCTCACATGCCTATGTCCGGGGCAAGCACGCGGACTGCGCCAAGGTGGGCATCAACTCGATCCGCCGCGATCTGCCCGCCGACATCAGTCAGGCCACGCTCGACGAGACCATCGACGAGTTGAACGCCAACCCCGAGTGCACCGGCTACATCGTGCAGTTGCCGCTGCCCAAACACCTCAACGAGAACGCCGCCCTGGAGCGGGTCGACCCCGGCAAGGACGCTGACGGATTGCACCCGACGAATCTGGGCCGGCTGGTTCTCAACGAGCCGGCGCCGCTGCCCTGTACACCGCGCGGCATAGTGCATCTGCTGCGCCGCTACGAGGTCGAGATCGCCGGCGCCGAGGTCGTGGTGATCGGTCGCGGCGTGACAGTCGGCAGGCCGCTGGGCCTGCTGCTGACCCGTCGCTCCGAGAACGCGACGGTCACGTTGTGCCACACCGCGACTCGGCATCTGCCCCAGCACACCCTCGAGGCCGACATCATCGTCGCCGCGGCAGGGGTGCCGCACATGGTGACCGCCGAGATGGTCCGTCCCGGCGCCGCGGTGATCGACGTCGGAGTGAGCCGCGACGACGCGGGCAAGCTGGTGGGCGACGTGCACCCAGACGTCTGGGACGTGGCCGGTCACGTGTCACCGAACCCCGGCGGAGTCGGTCCGCTCACGCGCGCGTTCCTGCTCACCAACGTGGTGGAGCGAGCCGAGGTCCTGGCAGATCAGTGACATTGCGGGAGTTCGCGCACAAGGTGTTCGGCCGGCAGTGGCCAATTCTGCTGCCCGGCATCATCGTGGTGACGGCCTTCGGGCTCGTGGTCGCCGGCTACTGGCGCCGCGGGGCACTGGTCCTCGCGATCGGAGTGGCCGTCGCCGCGGTGCTGAGGCTCACCCTGCCCGAAGACCGGGCGGGCCTGCTCGCAGTACGCAGTCGCGGCATCGACGTCGCCACGACCGCCAGCGTCAGCGCGGCGATTCTCTACATCGCATGGACTATCGATCCGCTGGGCACCAGCTAGCGTCACGCCGCCGACGGCTGCGGTTCTGCTTGCGATGGGGGTGTCATGGTCGTGAAGGTCGAAAGCGTCTGATCCGGCACGTCTAGCACACCGTGGCGCGGGTGCACACCGTGACGTACGGCAGCGAAAGACCGTTCGAGTTGGCCAGAGCGGGATGGGTGGTCAGCAGTTCTCGCACCCGGTCCAGCGTCGTGGTGCGCACCTTCTCCGGCGACGTGATGCAGTAGCTGCGTGAGGCGACCAAATCGATGACGGCTTGCGGTGTCACGTAATTCGTCCAGTCGACGCGGTGATGTTCGACATCCGTGAACACCTCCGGCAGCGTCGTTTTTTCGTTGAAGTGGGCATCTTCGTGGCCGATGATGGCGCCCAGATCCTTCACCCAGCCAAGCCGCTCGTCGCGCGCATTCCACACCAGGCCCAGCCGACCACCCGGCCGCAGGACACGCGCCACCTCCTTGACGGCACGCTCGGTGTCGAACCAGTGCCAGGCTTGGGCCACCAGCACCGCGTCGACGCTGTCGTCGGGCAGCGGGATCTCCTCGGCCGTGCCCAGCAGTGCGGGGGTATCGGGAAGCGAATTGCTCAGTAGCTCCAGCATTTCCGGGATCGGGTCAACGGCGATGACATTCAGTCCGCGTTCGGCCAGCCGCGTGGTCAGCTTTCCCGTCCCGGCGCCGAGATCGAGGACATCGCGCGCCCGTTCTGGCAACAGCCAGTCGATCGCCTCCGGGGGATAGGACGGCCTGCCGCGCTCATATGCCGCGGCTTCCGCACCAAACGACAGCGAGCGCTGCTGGCTGCTCGTCACCGCGCGGCCAACTCCAGCGTCTTGCGAATCAACTCGCCCACCGCCTCCGTCTCGACCAGGAACCCGTCGTGGCCATAGATCGAGTCGACCACGTTCAGTTCGGTGCAACCCGGAAGCAGCTCGGCCAATTCCTCCTGCAGTCGCAGGGGGTACAGCCGGTCCGAGGTGATACCGCCGACCACCACCGGCACCGGGCAGCTGCGCAACGCCGCCTCCACGCCTCCGCGGCCGCGTCCGACGTCGTGGCTGGACAGGGAATCCGTAAGCACCACATAGGTGCCGGCGTCGAACCGGGCCGACAGTTTGCGCCCCTGGTACTCGAGATAGCTCTGCACGGAGTAGCGGCCGCCGGCCGCGGGATCCTCGTCGCCCTGTGGGTCGTTGGCGAAACGGTCGTCCAGTTCGGTCTCGCCGCGATAAGTGAGGTGCGCGAACCGGCGTGCGATCTCCATACCGGTTCTCGGTGCGAGGCCGGTGTCGTAGTAGTCGCCGTCGCACCAGTTCGGATCGGACTTGATTGCCGCCACCTGGGTGCTCTGGGTGCCGATCTGGTCGGCGGTCGCGCGGGCCCCGACGGCCAGCACCAGCGCGGCGCGCACCTTGTCGGGATGGCCGACGATCCACTCCAGCGCTCTGGCGCCACCCATCGAGCCGCCGACCACGGCGGCGACCTCGGTGATGCCCAGCGCGCTCAAGGCGGCGATATCCGCTTCGACCTGGTCGCGCACCGAGACCGGCGGAAACCGGGAACCCCACGCCTTACCGTCGGGATGCGGCGAGCTCGGACCGGTCGATCCGCGGAAGCCACCGAGCACGTTGGTGGCGATGGCGCACCAACGGTTGGTGTCGATGGGCGCGCCGGGTCCGGCCACGCCTTCCCACCAGCCCTCAGTCTCGTCGCCTGGACCGGTGGGCCCCGTGACGTGGGAATCGCCCGTGAGCGCGTGCAGGACGACCACCACGTTGTCGCGGTTGGGCGAAAGCTCACCCCAGCGCTGCACGGCGATCGTGACGTCGTCGATGACGGCGCCGTTCTCCAGCGTCAGCGGGCCGATGTCGACGTAGCCGACTTCCCCTTCGGCGGGCAGCGTTGCGGAATCACGCTCTTCGCGCTCATCGATGTTCACGTCGAGTTCCTTATCGAGCAACGTCATCAGAATGCCGCCGCGGATTTCGGATCGGCCGAGCCTCTGACCTGTTTGGCGGCGGCGAAGCCCTGTTCGAGGTCGGCAAGGATGTCATCGATACCTTCGATGCCGACCGCGAGGCGTACGAGCCCCGGAGTGACTCCGGTGGCCAGCTGCTCCTCGGGCGACAACTGTGCGTGCGTCGTCGACGCCGGATGGATGACCAGCGACCGCACGTCGCCGATGTTGGCGACATGGCTGTGCAATGTGAGCGCGTTGACGAACGCCTTGCCCGCGTCGATGCCGCCAGCCAGCTCGAACGCCAGCACCGCACCGGTTCCCTTGGGAGCCAGCTTCTTTCCGAGCTCATACCACGGTGAGCTGGGCAGCCCGGCGTAGTTCACCGAGATGACGTCCCCGTGCCCGGCGAGGTACTCCGCGACGCGCTGCGCGTTCTGCACGTGCCGTTCGACCCGGAGGCTCAACGTCTCCAGCCCCTGGGCGACCAGGAACGCGTTGAACGGCGACGCCGCCGAGCCGAGGTCGCGGAGCAGCTGCACGCGCGCCTTCAATGCGTATGCGGGAGGGCCGAGTTCGGCGAACACCACACCGTGATAGCTCGGGTCGGGTGTGGTGAATCCGGGGAACTTGCCGTTGGTCCAGTCGAAAGTGCCGCCGTCGACGATCACGCCGGCGATCGCCGCGCCGTGCCCGCCGAGGTACTTGGTGGCCGAGTGCACGACGATGTCGGCGCCGTGGGCGAGCGGTTGAATCAGGTACGGCGTCGCGATCGTGTTGTCGACGATCAATGGCACGCCGTTGTCGTGTGCTACGGCGGCTACCGATGGAATGTCGAGCACATCGATTTGAGGGTTGGAGATCGTTTCGCCGAAGAATGCCTTGGTATTGGGGCGGACCGCGGCTCGCCAGGAGTCCAGGTCGTCGGCGTCGTCGACGAAGCTGACCTCGATCCCGATCTTGGGCAGGGTGTAGTGGAAGAGGTTGTAGGTGCCGCCGTAGAGCCGTGGGCTGGAGACGATGTGGTCACCCGCGTTGGCGAGGTTCAGGATCGCGAAGTGCTCGGCGGCCTGGCCGGATGCCAGGAACAGCGCGGCGACGCCGCCCTCCAGCGCCGCGATGCGCTGCTCGACGACGTCCTGCGTCGGGTTCATGATCCGGGTGTAGATGTTGCCCGGCTCGGCGAGGCCGAACAGCGCGGCGGCGTGATCGGTGCTGTTGAACGTGTACGACGTGGTCTGGTAGATCGGCAGGGCACGTGCGTTGGTCGCGATATCGGGGGTTTGGCCCGCGTGGACCTGCTTCGTTTCGAACGCCCAATTCTGGCTCGGGTCTTCTGGCGCGCTCATGAGACGGCCCTCCATTTGTGTCAGGGGGCCCGTCAAACGGACCCGCGCTTGCCGGCAACCGCTCGCTAGCGGCTACTCAACCTGGTCTTCACCCGGAGCACCCCACCGCGGTTGGAGGGTTGCCGGCCAGCAAGCCGGGGCTTGACGCTGGCGCTCATGACCGAGCACAGACTATCGCATGGGGCTGACTGCGGGCCAGCAGCCTGTTGTCATGCGCCGAAAGCTACCCGCCGGTAGCTGAAGTCCGCCCGGGAGTACAACGTGGCCCACGCGTAGCGTCATGTTCGACGCAATACTTATAGCCGCCGCGCACAACGCGGAGCTTTGTCGAACTGGCCGAGAAGACCCCCGGGAGTGCATCACATGAGCGAAGAGCAGCCGACCATCATCTACACCCTGACCGACGAGGCGCCGCTGCTTGCGACCTATGGCTTCCTGCCGATCATTCGGACCTTCGCCGATCCGGCCGGGATCAACATCGAAACCAGCGACATCTCGGTGGCGGCCCGCATCCTGGCCGAGTTCGGCGACCACCTGACCGAAGAGCAGCGCGTCCCGGACAACCTCGGCGAGCTGGGCAAGCTGACGCAGTCCCCGGACACCAACATCATCAAACTGCCCAACATCAGCGCGTCCGTGCCGCAGCTCTACGCGGCGATCAAGGAGCTGCAGGAGAAGGGTTACGCGGTTCCCGACTATCCGGCGCAGCCGAAGAACGACGAGGAGAAGGCGCTGAAGGAGCGCTACGGCAAGATTCTCGGCAGCGCGGTGAACCCCGTTCTGCGCGAAGGAAATTCAGACCGTCGCGCTCCCAACGCCGTCAAGGAGTACGCCCGCAAGCATCCGCACAGCATGGGTGAGTTCTCCCAGGCGTCGCGCACCCACGTGGCGACCATGAAGGGTGGCGACTTCTACCACGGCGAGAAGTCGATGACGCTGGATCGCGACCGCAAGGTACGCATGGAGCTGAAAACCAAGGGCGGGCAGACGATTGTGCTCAAGCCCGAGACGGTGCTGGAGGACGGCGACGTCATCGAATCCATGTTCATGAGCAAGAAGGCGCTCGTCGAGTTCTACGAACAGCAGATCGAGGATGCCTACAAGACCGGGGTGATGTTCTCACTGCACGTCAAGGCGACGATGATGAAGGTCAGCCATCCCATCGTGTTCGGTCACTGCGTGAAGGTCTTCTACAAGGACGCCTTCGCCAAGCATCAGGACGTGCTCGACGAACTCGGAGTCAATGTCAACAACGGGATGGTCGATCTCTACAACAAGATCGAGGCGCTGCCGTCGTTCCAGCGCGAGCAGATCATCCAGGACATCCACGACGTCCACGAGCACCGTCCCGAGCTGGCGATGGTGGATTCAGCCAAGGGAATCACCAACTTTCACTCGCCCAGCGATGTGATCGTCGACGCATCGATGCCCGCCATGATCCGACTCGGCGGCAAGATGTACGGCGCCGACGGTCGCACCAAGGACACCAAGGCGGTCAACCCCGAGTCGACGTTCTCCCGCATCTACCAGGAGATGATCAACTGGTGTAAGACCAACGGCCAGTTCGATCCCACGACGATGGGCACCGTGCCGAACGTCGGCCTGATGGCGCAGAAGGCCGAGGAGTACGGCTCACACGACAAGACCTTCGAGATCCCCGAGGACGGCGTCGCCGACATCGTCGACATCGACACCGGCGAGGTGCTGATGTCGCAGAACGTCGAGGAAGGCGACATCTGGCGCATGCCCGTCACCAAGGACGCGGCGATTCGGGACTGGGTCAAACTCGCCGTCACCCGCGCCCGCGCGTCAGGGATGACGGCGGTGTTCTGGCTGGACACCGAGCGTCCGCACGAGGCCGAACTGCGCAAGAAGGTCAAGGCGTACCTGCAGGACCACGACACCGAGGGCCTGCACATCCAGATCATGCCGCAGGTCTGGGCCATGCGATACACGCTGGAGCGGGTCACCCGCGGACAGGACACCATCGCCGTCACCGGAAACATCCTGCGTGACTACCTCACCGACCTGTTCCCGATTCTGGAGCTCGGCACGAGCGCCAAGATGCTGTCGATCGTGCCGCTGATGGCGGGCGGCGGAATGTACGAGACGGGCGCGGGTGGATCGGCGCCAAAGCACGTGCATCAGCTGGTCGAAGAGAACCACCTGCGGTGGGATTCGCTCGGCGAGTTCCTCGCGCTGGGCGCCTGCTTCGAGGATCTGGGCACCAAGACGGACAACAAGCGCGCCACCCTGCTCGGCAAGACGCTCGACGGCGCGATCGGCAAGCTGCTGGAGAACGACAAGGGCCCGTCGCGCAAAACCGGTGAGCTCGACAACCGCGGCAGCCAGTTCTACCTCGCCATGTATTGGGCGCAGGAACTCGCCGAACAGAGCGAGGACAAGGAGCTCGCCGACCACTTCGCCGCGCTCGCGAAATCGCTTGCCGAGAACGAGGAGACCATCGTGTCTGAACTTGCAGAGGTGCAAGGGGATTCGGTGGACATCGGTGGTTACTACTGGCCCGACCCGGAGAAGACCACCGCGATCATGCGGCCGAGCAAGACGCTGAACTCGACCCTGGAGTCCGCGCGCGGCTGAGGCCTCGGCCGTGAACCGGCCGGTGCATGGTCAGGACGGTGCAATCGCCCGCAAGATCATCTCGGTCAGCTGCTCGACATAGTCCTCGGTGACCGGCACGCCGCGGATGGTCTGGCGCCAGTAGATCGCCGAGGGAACCAAGTCGAGCACCAGGTCGATGTTGGTGGCGGCGGGCAGTTCCCCCCGAACGATCGCGCGCTCGAAGACGACGCGGCTCCGCTCGCGCCGCGGGTCACCCAGCATCGCCTTGACCGCCCGTCCCAGGGCCGGGTCTCGTGTTGTCTCGGCGATCAAGTCGGGCAGGATCCGCGAGGCTTGCGGGTGATTGAGCCAGGCCAGCAGCGAGGCGATCATCTCGGTCAGATCGGAGCGCAGACTTCCGGTATCGGGCGCCGCGGCCAGGCTGACGCCCAGCTCCCCGAGGACGGCGATCGCCATTGCCTGCTTTGACGGCCAGCGGCGATACAGGGCGCTCTTGCCGACGCCGGCGCGTTTGGCGACTCCTTCCATCGCGAGCCGTCCGTAACCGCGTTCGGCCCATTCGTCGAGCACGGCGTCGGTGATGGCCCGAGTGATGTGCGGCTGCAGCAGCGCAGCGCCGGTCGGTGCCCTTGGTGACATGCCCATGAGCATAGGGCCAGGACGGTACCGACCCGGCGCGTGCTAAGTTGGATAGGACGACACCGTATCGTCCTATTAGGAGCACATTCATGAATGTCATCGCTGTCACCAGACGAGCGCTGAGCCTGCTGTCCGCCAACGACTTTGTGGGGTTCGCCGACCTGTGGGCGGACGACGGGGTCATTGAGTTCCCCTTCGCGCCGCCCGGGTATCCGCAGCAGGTCCGTGGACGCGCCGCGATCCACGAATATCTGAAGGACTACCCGAACACGCTGCACATCGACCGCATCGTTGACCCGCACATCCATGCCACCGACGCGCCCGACGTCGCAGTGGTCGAGTTCGCCGCCGCCGGGACCGTGGTCGCGAGCGGGAAGCCCTACGAAATGCGTTACATCAGTGTGGTCACCGTCCGCGACGGGAGCATCACCCGCTACCGCGACTATTGGAGCCCCGCGGCCGCGGCCGACATCATTGGTGGCCTGCCGGAGTTCGTGGCCGCGTTCGGCGGGACGGATGCGCGGTGACGGTCCTCGTCACGGGAGCGGCGGGAACGACCGGCTCGCGCGTGGTCGCTGAACTGCGATGTCGTGGGGTGGCGTATCGCTCCGCGACGCGTCGGCCGCGTTCGTCAGATCAGGTCCGGTTCGATTGGGACGATTCCTCGACATTCGCCGACGCGCTGCGCGGCGTGCACGCGGTCTACCTGGTCGGTCCGATCGAGGTGGTCGACCCCAGTCATCAGGTCGAAGCTTTTCTCGACGAAGCAACTGCCGCGAAAGTGCAACGTGTCGTCACGCTGAGCTCGTCGGCCGTCGAGGCGGGCGCCCCGGGACCCGGCGTCGTACACCGCATGATCGCGTCGGCGATGCCGGAGTGGACGGTGTTGCGACCGTCGTGGTTCATGCAGAACTTTTTCGGTGACCATCCCCTCGCGCACGCCGTCCGCCACGGCGAGATCGTCACCGCCACCGGCGACGCCAAGGTGGCCTTCATCGATGCCGGCGACATCGCTGCAGTCGCGGCCACGGTGCTCACTGACCACGCCCCGCACAACACCGACTATGTCCTCACCGGTCCCGAAGCGCTTAGCTACGCCCAAGCGGCCGACATCATCTCGCGTGCCGTCGGCCACATGGTGCGCCACCGATCGGTCGACCCCGACACTCTCGTTGCGCTGTTCACCAGCGCCGGGTTGTCCGCGGACTATGCCACCTTGCTGGCGAGCCTTGACGCGGTCATTGCAGCGGGCGCAGAGAACCGGGTCACCGAGTCGGTGCAGCGCATCACCGGCCGTCGGCCGCGGTCACTCGCCGAAGTGGTCAGGGCCGAGGGGCGCAGCGGCTAGCCGATCGCCTGGTGGGGCGGAGGCGTCGCGTGGCGGTCGGTGAACTCGACGATCAGGTCGGCGACCCGGCGCGGCGCCTCGAACATCGGGATGTGCCCGACGTCGTCGAGATGCGTGATCTGCGTGGACTCCGGCAGGTGAGTGGTGAAGTGCCGGGTGAACCTCGGATGCGGTAGCACCCGGTCTTTCTCGCAGATGACAAGATGCGTCGGCGTCTTGGCCTCGGCCAATTCCATCAGGCCGGGCATCAGCAGCGACTTGATCAGCAGCTGGTAGTAGGCCGGGCAGTGGGTGACGTCGTCGATGATGTCGAGCCACTGCTCGTCGTTGAGGCGGTCTGCTTTAGCGCTGATCGGCACATAACCGAGATGACGCACGCCCGGCAGCTTCAGCGCACGCTGGCCGAGCAGCTTGGCGCCTAGGTAAACGGGCAGGCCGGCCACGAACTTGAACACGATCTCGAACTTGGCGGGGGTGTAACGATGCCAGCCGCCGGCGGGCGCGATGCCGGTCAGCGAGCGGGCGCGGCCGCGGCGCGACAGTTCGAAGGCCACCCAACCGCCGAGCGAGTTACCGACGATGTGCGCGGTGTCCCAGCCCAGCGCGTCCATCCGGCGTTCCATATCGTCGGCCAGCTCGACGGTGTCCAGGAAGAACCTGCCCTTGATACCGCCGTTGTGGCCGGGCATGGTGGGTGCCAGCACTTCGTACCGACCGGTGTCAGCAATCAGAGGTGCGACGCCTTTCCACACGTTCTGCGACATCATGAACGGGTGTAGCAATAGCAGTGGTTCGCCGGAGCCCAGGTGGATGGGTGCGCGCTCGATCATCTGCCCGACACTAAAGGTGGTACCGCCGGTACCGCAAGCCCGCAGCCCGGCCGATGGTTAGGGTCTGGCACGTGATTGTCAGCACCATCAACGTCAACGGCATCCGCGCGGCGATCAAGGAGCGGTCAGCGGAGAACCTCGGGCTGCTGCCGTGGCTCGCCGCCACCACCGCCGACGTCGTGTGCCTGCAGGAGACCCGCGCGGACGACGATCAAGTCTCGACTGCGCTGGCGCCGGTGCTGGCCGACGGGTGGCAACTGGCGTCGGCGGAGCCGCATGTCAAAGGGCGTAGCGGCGTTGCGATCCTTTCGCGGCATCCGATCGACGACGCGCGGCTGATGGATTCGGACGAATTCGGTACGCACGGCCGCTATTTGGAGGTGGACACCGCGGGCACGACGGTCGCCAGCCTGTACATCCAGACCGGCGAAGCGGATACGCCGCGCCAGTCGGAGAAAGAGCGGTTCATGGAGACGCTGGCGGCCCGGATGGCCGTCCTGGCCGCGGCGGGCCGCGACGCCGTCATGTGTGGCGACTGGAATATCGCGCACACCGAGAGCGACATCAAGAACTGGAAGGGCAACGTCAAGAAGTCCGGCTTTCTGCCCAGTGAGCGGGCCTGGCTGACGGATCTACTTGCGTCCGGCTGGGTCGACGTGGTGCGGGTGCTGCATCCTGACGTCGCAGGCCCGTATGCCTGGTGGTCCTGGCGGGGCCGCGCATTCGACAACGACGCAGGCTGGCGGATCGACTACCAGCTCGCCACCCAACCGCTCGCGGCGCGAGCCGTATCCGCCAGGGTCGAGCGGGCCGAGGCCTATGCGCTGCGCTGGTCCGACCATGCCCCGGTCACCGTCGAATATTCACCTGCTGTGGACTGTGAGCGGAGCGCATGACCGTTAGGGTCGGCCAATGACCGACGAACCCATCGCTCCCCGGCGTCATCGCGTCGTCATCATCGGGTCCGGCTTCGGTGGGCTGTTCGCGGCCAAACACCTCAAGCGCGCGGACGTTGACGTCACCCTCATCGCGAAGACGACCCACCACCTGTTCCAGCCGCTGCTCTATCAAGTCGCCACCGGCATCCTGTCGGTCGGTGAAATAGCGCCGGCGACGCGAATCATCTTGCGTAAGAACAAGAACGCCGAAGTATTGCTCGGTGATGTGGCCGGGATCGACCTCGAGAACAAGACGATCACCTCCAAGCTGCTCGATTGGGAGCGGGTCACGCCGTTCGACAGTCTGATCGTGGCCGCAGGCGCACAGCAGTCCTATTTCGGCAACGACCACTTCGAGGCCTTCGCTCCGGGCATGAAAACAGTCGACGACGCGCTGGAGCTGCGCGGCCGGATCCTCGGCGCCTTCGAGGCGGCCGAGGTGACGACATCGGAGGCCGAACGCAAGCGCCGGCTGACATTCGTCGTCGTCGGCGCCGGACCGACCGGTGTCGAGGTCGTCGGACAGATCGCCGAGCTCGCCGATCGGACCCTGGCCGGTGCGTTCCGCACCATCGACCCCACCGAGGCCCGGGTGATCCTGGTCGAGGCCGCCCCTGCAGTCCTGCCCCCGATGGGGCCCAAGCTCGGGCTCAAGGCGCAGCGCCGGCTGGAGAGGATGGGCGTCGAGGTCAAGCTCAACACGATGGTCACCGATGTCGACTACATGGGCCTGACCGTCAAGGAAGACGGTGAAGAAAAGCGGATTGAATGCGCGGTGAAGGTGTGGTCAGCCGGCGTGCAGGCCAGCCCGCTCGGCAAGCTGATCGCCGAGCAGTCCGACGGCACCGAGGTCGACAGGGCCGGACGCGTCATCGTCGAGCCTGACCTCACGGTCAAGGGGCATCCGAACGTTTTCGTCATCGGTGACCTGATGAGCGTTCCCGGCGTCCCGGGGATGGCGCAGGGCGCGATTCAGGGCGCGGTTTACGCCACCAAGCAGATCAAGAGCGAACTCAAGGGTTCGGCAGGCGAACGAAAGCCGTTCAAGTACTTGAACAAAGGCAGCATGGCCACCGTCTCGCGGTTCAGCGCGGTGTGCCAGATCGGCAAGATCGAGTTCGGCGGGTTCCTGGCCTGGCTCGCGTGGCTCGGTCTGCACCTCTACTACCTCGTGGGCAGCCGAAACCGCATTGTCGCGGTGTACTCCTGGTTCATCACCTTCCTGGGCCGCGGCCGCAGCCAGCTGGCGATCACGGAACGGTGGGTCTTCGCGCGCAGGGCCATCGAGGAGTCCCGGGAACAGAGCGCTCAAAAAGCCATTGGCTGACCATGCCAAGATTGACGCATCATGAGCACTGCGCGTCGCGTCTTTTCCGGTGTCCAACCCACATCTGACTCCCTGCACCTGGGCAACGCCCTGGGCGCCATCAAGCAGTGGGTGGGCATGCAGGACGACTACGACGCCTTCTTCTGCGTGGTCAACCTGCACGCGATCACCATCCCGCAGGATCCCGAGGAGTTGCGTCGGCGCACCATGGTGACCGCCGCGCAATACCTCGCGCTCGGCATCGACACGTCACGGTCCACCGTCTTCGTCCAGAGCCAGGTGCCCGAGCACGCCGAACTCGCTTGGGTGCTCGGCTGTTTCACCGGATTCGGGCAGGCGTCACGGATGACTCAGTTCAAGGACAAGTCGCAGAAGGAAGGTGCGGAGGCCACGACCGTCGGGCTGTTCACGTATCCCGTGCTGATGGCCGCCGACGTCCTGCTCTACGACACCGAACTGGTTCCGGTCGGGGAGGACCAGCGCCAGCATCTGGAGTTGGCCCGCGACGTCGCCCAACGTTTCAACGCCCGTTTTCCGGACACCTTCGTGGTGCCCGACGTACTGATCCAGAAGGCCACCGCCAAGATTTACGACCTGCAGGACCCCACGTCGAAGATGAGTAAGTCTGCGGCCACCGACGCCGGGCTGATCAGTCTGCTCGACGATCCGAAGAAGACCGCGAAGAAGATCCGGTCGGCGGTGACCGACAGTGAGCGCGAGATCCGCTACGACCCGGCCGCGAAAGCCGGCGTGTCGAACCTGCTGAGCATCCAGTCCGCGATCACCGGCGCCGACGTCGACAAGCTCGTCGAAGGGTACGCGGGCCGCGGCTACGGCGACCTGAAGGCCGACACCGCCCAAGCGGTAGTCGAGTTCGTCACGCCGATCCAGGCGCGTGTCGATGAACTGATGGCCGATCCGGCCGAGCTCGAGTCGGTGCTGGCCGCCGGCGCCGAGCGCGCCAGAGAGGTGTCTTCAAACACTCTGCAGCGGGTATATGACCGTTTAGGGTTTCCCCGGGGGACCTAGCCAACGCCCGCAACTCGCTTGGAGGCTTGAATGACACCTCCGGTCGAGCCGGGCAATCCGGACGAGTCCAAACCCGGAATTCTCGACCGCTTTCGCGCGCGATACCACTGGTTCGACCATGTGATGCGCGCCCAAGAGCGGTACCAGGAGAGCAAGGGCGACTTCTACGCCGCGGGCATCACGTACTTCACGATCTTCGCGCTCTTTCCGATGTTGATGGTGGGGTTCGCGATTGGCGGGTTCATTCTGGCGAGCCAGCCCGAGCTGCTCGCCGAGATCCAGGAGCGGATCAAGTCGACGATCTCCGGCGACGTCGGCCAGCAACTGGTCGATCTGATGGACTCGGCGATCGAATCGCGCACCTCCGTCGGCATCATCGGCCTCGCGACCGCCGCATGGGCCGGCCTGGGCTGGATGGCGAACCTTCGTGAAGCGTTGAGTCAGATGTGGGGAGGGGCGCGGAACGAGGCGAAGGGGTTCGTCCGCACCAAGTTGTCAGATCTGACGGCCATGGTGGGCTTGTTCCTCGCGCTGGTGCTGACGATCGGGCTCACCGTGCTGGGTAGTTCGGGCGCGATGAAGCAGGTGCTGGAATGGGTTGGACTGCAGGATGTTCCGGGCGTCAGCATAGCGCTGCGGGTGGCCTCGCTTGCGGTATCGGTGCTGATCACCTGGTGGTTGTTCACCTGGGTCATCGCGCGTCTGCCCCGGGAGTCGGTCAGCTTCCGCAGCGCGCTGAGGGCCGGGCTGATGGCCGCGGTGGCATTCGAAGTCTTCAAGCAGTTGGCGTCGATCTACCTGCGTTCAGTGGTGACCGGCCCGGCCGGCGCGACGTTCGGTCCGGTGCTGGGCCTGATGGTGTTCGCCTACATCACCTCTCGGCTCATTCTGTTCGCCACGGCGTGGGCCGCGACGTCATCCGACAACCTGGCGACGGCTCCGGTCGATCCGCCCAACCCGGCACAGATCACCCCGCGCGTCGAGTTCCGAGAGGGCCTGGGGATTCGCGGTGCGCTGGCCGCGGCCGCCCTGGGAGCCGTTGGTGCGTTGGGGATTTCGCGGTGGAGCCGCCGCCCGTAAGCCCCGGCTGCGCTATACGCGCGCAGCCTCACCCCGCGAGCACAGGCTCCGTCTCGGTCTCCACTGTCGTGGAATCCAGGGCATCGTCGACATCCTGCGCGACCTGAATGTCCAGGCCGCGCAACGGTGCCGGCGGTGTCATCAGCGACACCACGACATAGGTCAGCAAGCCGGCCCCGAATGCGATGAAGGTGGGCCACCCGTCGAACGATGCGGTGATGAGGCTGTTCGGGATGTAGAGGATCGTGTTCTCGACCCCGAACATCGTCGGCGTCATGACGAACAGCACGATCCGGACAACGAACCCGACGCCGATCGCGGCGACCGCGGCCGTGGTGGTCCCTCGGCGCCACACCAACCCGAGGATGAACGGCACGGCCAGGCACGCGAGCATCAGGTCGAAGGCGAGCGTCAGCAAGATTCCCGTCTGCTGCACGTAGACCGCGAACAGGATCGAGAACAGCGTCATCGGCACCATTGCGATCCGCGTTGCCTTCAGTAGCGGATCCTTCTTGCCGGGCTCGTGCACGCGGCGGACACCGCCCAGATTGCGCACGCAGACATTCGAGATGGCCAGGATTGCGCCGTTCGCAGTGGACATCGACGCACCGACCAGCCCGCACAGCACGAGGACCGTCAGTCCGATTGGCGCGTACTGGTCCAGCAGGACGAAGAGCACCGGGCCGTCGAGCTCCGCGGGCATGAACGAATGTGCCGCTAGCACAACCAATCCGAACGGAACGCAGATTGCGACGGTGCCTGCCGCCGCGGTGAAACAGGCCTTGCGCGCGGCCTCGGGCGACTTCGCGGAGAACACGCGGGCCATGAAGTCGATCGCGACGATGTCACCGATGCCCAGTGCGATCAGCGTCGCCCAGTTGATGACCGCGCCCTGCGCGGGGTCGGACAATTGGCCGAG
Organism: Mycobacterium sp. 29Ha; assembly: GCF_032883055.1. Lineage (NCBI taxonomy): Bacteria > Bacillati > Actinomycetota > Actinomycetes > Mycobacteriales > Mycobacteriaceae > Mycobacterium > Mycobacterium sp. 29Ha. The sequence continues at coordinate 187,746 of NZ_JAMQTI010000006.1, read as the reverse complement.
CGCCAAAGGTCCCGTGCCCTCGGCGATATCGAGACCGTGCGTCGTGGTCATCCACACGAGCAGCCCGATCGCGCCGATCAGGATCAGCGACATCTGGATGATCGCCGTGTAGGCGTCGGCGATCAGGCCGCCGGTTCCGGTGTAGGCCACCGCGATTGCCGCGATCAGGACCACACCCAGCCAGTAGGGCATGCCGAGGAAGTAGTTGAACAAGAACCCGCCCGCGACGAGGTTGCCGGCCACCAGCATGCAGAACGCGACGGCCAGGAGAACCGAGGCGCCCACCTCGACCGAACGCCCGAACCGCAGCCGGTAGTAGTCGGGAAACGACGTCAGCCCCATCCGGTTCATCGGTTTGGCGAAGAAGATGCCGGTGATCGTCAGACACAGCGCCAGACCCAGGGGCAGCGCCGCGCCGGCCCAGAAGCCGAATTCGAAGGCGAGGTCGGTGTTGCCGAGGGTCGCGTTGGTGTCGACGGCCGCGCCCATGAGTGCGCCGCCGACGAGCCAGAAGGGCAACATCCGGCCGCCGACAAGGAAATTGGAGCTGTCGCCCTCGATACGCTTGGACACGTAGAAGCCGACGGCCACGACAACGGCGATGCTGATCGCCACGCCGAGAAGAATCATCTGGAGTCTCCTGTATGAAGCTGGAGTCTCCCGGGCTTTTGTCCCGCCGTGGAACGGTCATGCGTCGGTGCTGGCCGCCTGCGTCTCTCGGACCAGGCCCGGCGTGCCGGCGGAACCCTAGACGCGCCCCACAACTTTCTGTGAGTCCACGTCAGGAAAAGCCCGGTTGATTACGTGTCGTCGCGTCCGGTGTTAACGATGCGTTTCATTCAGCGCTGGACACGGATTCACAGACGTGCCAACAATGGCGTCAGGCGCTGCGAGATCCGGCGCCCCGGACGAGGTGCGTCGTACCCGGTCAGCGACAAGACGGCGCGTGAGGAGAATCTCGTGTCCGATTCGTCTGGCTACCCCGACCGTCCGGATCCGTCGCTGCCCAACGCCGAAGGTGCGTGGGCGCAGCAAGTCGAGGCAAATCTCGGCGATCGCCGGCTTCGCGAGGAGATCGATCGCGGTCTGAGCTACGGCCTGGAGGCCGCCCCGACCATCAACGACCGAACCATCTCGACGTTCGTCCGCGGTGAGAAACCGCACTTCGCGGGTGAGCGCGGCACATTCCTGAAGTGCCCGTTCATCGAGGATGTCAACGAGGTCGACGACGCCGAGGTGGCGATCTTCGGTGTGCCACTCGATGCCGGTGCGACCTATCGGCCTGGCACCCGGTTCGGTCCGCAGGGAATTCGTCGTTCCACGAACCTGTTCGGCACGTACAACTACGAGTCCGGGGTCGACCTGCGCGAGCAGCTGAACATGGTCGACATCGGCGACGTGTTCACGATCCCGGGCAATCTGGAGAAGTCTTTCGACCAGATCAGTCAGGCGATGGCACATGTGGCGCAGAAGGGCGTCATGCCGATCGTGCTGGGTGGCGACCACTCGATCGGCTTTCCGACAGTTCGCGGGCTGGCGCCCTACATGGACGGCAACATCGGCATCATCCACTTCGACCGCCATGTCGACACCCAGGAGACGGACCTCGACGAGCGGATGCACACCACCCCCTGGTTCCACGCGACCAACATCAAGAACGCGCCCGCGACCAACCTCGTCCAGATCGGCATCGGCGGCTGGCAGAGCCCACGCGAGGGCGTGAAGGTCGGCCGCGAACGCCAGTCGACGGTCATCACCGTTGGCGACGTGGAACGTGTCGGCGTCGAGAAAATCGCTGAGATGGCCCTCGAAATCGCATGGAAGGGCGCCAAAGCGGTCTATCTGTCGTTCGACATCGATGTGATCGACGCCGGTTTCGTGCCGGGCACCGGCTGGCCCGAGCCGGGTGGGCTGCTGCCGCGCGAAGCGCTGAACCTGGTCAAGATGGTGTCCGAGCCCGGGTTGGCCGGTATCGAAGTCGTGGAGTGCTCGCCGCCCTATGACTGGGCGGAGCAGACCGCGCTGATGAGCTCACGGGTGATACTCGACAGCCTCGCCGCGCAGGTCCGATCGGGAAAGCTTGGCAAGAAGTCCGCGGCGCTGCCCCGACCGGCGTGGGGGCCGTGACTCGATGTCGCCGCGGGGCCTGAAATCAGTGCTGGGGGCGGCGATTGAGTGACCGGGCGCCCATGATGAGCCCGAACACGATGATCGAGCCGGCGATGCCGACACCCACGCGCACGGGCGTGGCGTCGATGTCGGGCAGTACCGGTGCGGCGTTGAGCGCCTCGGCTCCTGCGGCCGCTTCCGGCTTCGGCGCGAGCAGCGAAGGGTCCGGTTCGATCAGAGTGCCGACCTTGGTGCCCGGCGCCGTCGCGAAGCCGTAGTCAAGCAGATGCGCCGCCTGCTCCCAGGGTGCGATCGGCTGGCGGGTTCCGCGCAGCAGCACCGCGACCAGTCGGCGTCCGTCACGGTTGGCCGCACCCACGAACGTCTGGCCCGCGTCGTCGGTGAAGCCGGTCTTGCCGCCGAGAGCGCCGGGATAGTTGGCGAGCAGCTTGTTGTCGTTCTCGATCGGATAGCCGGCATCACCACGACCCGGGAAGTCGAAGGTGCGCGTGCTGACGATGTCGCTGAAAATCGGGTTCTGCCAGGCATATCGGTAAAACAGGCCGATGTCGTAGGCAGACGTGCTCATGCCGGGACCGTCGAGACCCGACGGCGTCGCGACTCGCGTGTCATGCCCGCCGAGCTTGTCGGCAAGGACGTTGAGCTTGCCGATCGTGGTTTCCATTCCGCCCATCTGGGCCGCCAGCGCGTGTGCGGCGTCATTGCCCGAATACATCAGCAGACCGTGCAGCAGGTCGTTGATGGAGTAGTGCCCGTTTTCGCCGACGCCGACCTTGGTGCCTTCCTGCGCCGAATCTTCAGCGGTGCCCGGCACGACCTTGTGGATCGGCAGTTCCCTGATGGCCTGCATTGCGACGAGGACCTTGATGATGCTGGCGGGCCGGTGCCTGCCGTGCGGATCCTTGGCGGCGATGACGTCGCCGGTGTCGAGGTCGGCGACCAGCCATGCTCCGGCCGAGATGTCGTTGGGCAGCGGTGGGGTGCCGGGCGCGGTGATGACGCCGCAACCCGAGAGCGCATCGCCGCCCATCGGCTTGGCCGGGACAGGCAGCGGACCGGGTGCGGCTTGGCCGGGTTTGGGCACCTCGGACGCGTCGACGGCCGGTGGCGTCGATTGCTTGTACGGACAAGCGTTCGTGTCCGGCGCGGCATCCGGCTGAGCGGCGGCCACCGCGGGCGAGGTCAGCAGAAACAAGGCCGCCACCAGGGCAGCAGCGCGTTTGGACGAGGTTCGTACGTTCGCCATGGTGAGCGCAGATTAGGACGTTGCAGGCGGGTTTGCCGGGAGGCGCGCTGTGACTGGTGTGATTGGAGTTTCAAATGTGACTCGGCGGGGTAGCGCGGGCGGGCGGTCGGCATCGTTATCGACGAAATGCAGAAGAAGTGCGAGTAGACCTCTGCATTTCGTCAAAAGCGATGCCCCCTCAGCGCAAGGCGGTGGCCGCCAGGTCGACGTGCGCGACAGCAGGGAAGCCGATGCTGCCCATCCACAGCCTGTCGCCGTTTTCGACCAGTCCGGTCACCATGCCGAACCCGGGATGTTCAGTGCGTACACCGGCGACGGCCTCGCCGCTGTCGGGGTCGAATGCCACCGCCCACACGATCGGTTTGATCTTGGGCTGCAGCCCGTCGGGCAGTCGCCACAGCAGCTTGCGCAATGCCGGCGGACTTTTAGGCAGCCACTCCGCGGCGGCGTTCGTGGGCGAGACCATCGCGCACCAGATCCGGCCGTCGGCACCCGTCGACAAGTTGTCCGGGCTGCCCGGCAGATTCACCGCAAGCGGTGTCACCGTGCCCGCCTCATCGCCGGTGAGCCAGTACTTCGACAGCCGCCGCGCCTGCGTCTCGGCGAACACCAGAGCCGAGCCGTCGGACGTCGGCGTGATGCCATTGGCGAAGTACAGCCCCGCGACGACGGTGAGCACCGTTCCATCGGGATCGCGACGGAACACGCTGCCGCGGTTGCGGGCCTCGAAGATCGGTCCGAGGAAGTGCTCGTAAGTGAACGCGCTGGTCGACTCGGTGAAATAGATTGTGCCGTCGGCCAATTCGGTGACATTCGAGCAGAACTGCAAAGCCCGCCCGTCAACCTCCGGTACCAGCGGCTCGACGGCGCCGGTGGCCGGGTCGAGCACCAGCAGGCCGCCGGGGCTGCTGCAGACCAACAACCGGCCGTCCCGCGCGACGTGCAACCCCAGTGGCCGGTTGTCGATCTGGGCGACGACCACGGATGCGCCGCCATTCGGGTCGATGCGCACGATCCTGCCATCGATCAGACCGGCCCAGATCTGGCCGTTGCCGTCGACGACGACATCCTCGGGCGCATCGCCCGGTACGGGCACAACCGTCAGTTCCGCGGAGGGAAACTCCGGCAACGGGTCGACCGGCGGCGGATTCCAGCGGACGGGGTCGATCGGCGGCTTGGGCTGTTTGACAGGCACGCCGCCGACGTTAGCGTGGTTCGCTAAAGCAACCGACCCGCTTCTTCAAGGACGCCGCGAAGGATCTCGTAAATCGCGTCGAACTCCTTCTGGCCGCTGATCAGTGGCGGCGCCAACTGCACGACTGGGTCGCCGCGGTCATCGGCACGGCAGTACAGGCCCGCCTCGAAGATCGCGGGAGTAAGAAAACCGCGGAGTAACCGCTCGCTCTCCTCGTCGTTGAAGGTCTCCTTGGTGGCCTTGTCCTTCACCAACTCGATGCCGTAGAAGAAGCCCTCGCCCCGGACGTCGCCGACGATCGGGAGGTCATAGAGCTGCTCGAGCGTCGCGCGGAATGCCGGTGCCATCTCCTTGACGTGATCGTTGAGACCCTCGCGCTCGAAGATGTCGAGGTTGGCCAGCGCCACCGCCGACGACACCGGATGCCCGCCGAAGGTGTAACCGTGCGCGAACGTCGTCTTGCCGTCATTGAACGGTTCGAACAGCCGGTCGGAGGCGATCATCGCGCCGATCGGCGAGTAACCCGACGTCAAACCCTTTGCGCAGGTGATGATGTCGGGCACGTAGCCGAAGTCGTCGCAGGCGAACATCGAGCCGATCCGGCCGTAGGCGCAGATTACCTCGTCGGACACCAACAGCACGTCGTACTCGTCGCAGATCTCGCGAACGCGCTCGAAATACCCTGGCGGCGGCGGGAAGCAGCCGCCGGCGTTCTGCACGGGTTCCAGGAACACCGCGCAGACGGTGTCGGGGCCCTCGAACTCGATCGCCTCGGCGATGCGGTCCGCGCAGTACCGACCGAACGCCTTCGCGTCATGCTCGAAGAGCGCGGGTGCCCGGTAGAAGTTGGTGTTGGGCGCGCGGAAACCGCCCGGTGTCAGCGGTTCGAACTGCTCCTTGAACGCCGGCAGGCCGGTGATCGCCAGGGCGCCCTGCGGGGTGCCGTGGTAGGCGATCGCACGCGAAATCACCTTGTGCTTACCGGGTTTGCCGGTCAGCTTGAAGTAGTTCTTGGCCAGCTTCCACGCCGACTCCACGGCTTCACCACCGCCGGTGGTGAAGAACACGCGGTTGAGATCGCCCGGTGCGTACCCTGCGAGGCGCTCGGACAGCTCGATGGCCGACGGCGTGGCGTAGGACCACAGCGGGAAGAACGCCAGCGTCTCGGCCTGCTTGGCCGCCGCCTCGGCGAGCTCCTTGCGGCCGTGGCCGACCTGGACCACGAAAAGCCCTGACAGGCCGTCGATGTAGCTCTTGCCCTTGCTGTCCCAGATGGTGACGCCTTCGCCGCGAGTGATGATCGGCGGCGTGATGCCGGCGCCGTGGCGAGCGAAGTGGCCCCAGAGGTGACGATCGGCGGTGGCGCCCAGCTCGGCGGAGAGATCGATATCGGTAGCAGTCATCTTGTACCCCAATTGTATTGCTGTTTAACGAGTTTCAGGTAAACAAGTGTCTCGGTTGATATCACTCCCGGTAGTGCGCGGATCTGGGTGTTGAGGAGGTCGAGAAGGTCGTCGTCGTCCGTGCACACGACTTCGACGATGGCGTCGAACGAACCCGCCGTCAGGACCACGTAGTCGACGGATTCGATGGTGGCCAGCTTCTCGGCCACTTTGGTGGTGTCCCCGGTGCACTTGATGCCGATCATGGCCTGACGCGCGAAGCCCAGTTGCATCGGATCGGTCACCGCGACGATCTGCATGACACCCGCGTCGACCATGCGCTGCACCCGCTGCCGGACCGCGGCCTCGGAGAGGCCGACTGCCTTGCCGATGCCGGCATAGGAACGTCGGCCGTCCTGCTGCAGCTTCTCGATGATCTGTTTCGACAAGTCGTCGAGTTGGAACGCCGCGCCAGGTCTTGACTGGTTGACGCGGAACGACACGGGTCCAACGCCCGGGTTAGCCATGCATGAGATTGTGCACGGAATCCGTCGTAGCAAGCAACTATGACCATGAAATCACGCGTTTTGACGGCTTCGCGCTGCAGGAATGCGTAGCTTGGCCGGTCGGAGTCGGTTAGCGTTGAACGATGACTGTGTCTTCCCCCGAGACCGTATCGACACACGTGGCAGGCAGCTGGATCGACGGGGCGCCGGTGGTCACCGCCGGCGGCGTACATCAGGTGGTCAACCCCGCCAACGGATCGACGGTGGCCGAGATGGCGCTGGCGACTCCGGCCGACGTCGACCGCGCTGTGGCTTCAGCCCGTGCCGCGTTGCGCGGTTGGGCGACGGCTACCCCTGTCGACCGCGCCGGCGTGCTCGCCAAACTCGCCGAACTCGTCGACACCAACGCGGAGGCGATCATCGCCGAGGAAGTGAGCCAGACCGGAAAGCCGGTGCGGTTGGCCACGGAGTTCGACGTGCCGGGCAGCATCGACAACATCTCGTTCTTCTCCGGTGCGGCACGCCATCTCGAGGGCAAGGCCACCGCCGAGTACTCCGGTGATCACACGTCGAGCATCCGGCGCGAGGCGGTGGGCGTGGTTGCGACGATCACGCCGTGGAACTATCCGCTGCAGATGGCGGTGTGGAAGGTGTTGCCGGCGTTGGCCGCCGGATGCAGCGTGGTCATCAAACCCGCGGAGCTCACACCGCTGACGACGCTGACCCTGGCCCGGCTGGCGACCGAGGCAGGTCTGCCCGACGGAGTTTTCAATGTCGTGACCGGCGCAGGCGGCGATGTCGGCACCGCCCTGGCCGGACACCCTGACGTCGACGTCGTCACGTTCACGGGCTCGACCCCGGTGGGGCGCAAAGTCATGGCGGCGGCCGCGGTGCACGGCCACCGCACGCAGTTGGAATTGGGCGGCAAGGCGCCTTTCGTGGTGTTCGACGACGCCGACCTGGACGCCGCCATCCAGGGTGCCGTCGCCGGTGCGCTCATCAACACCGGACAGGACTGCACGGCAGCGACGCGCGCGATCGTGGCGCGAGATCTCTACGACGACTTCGTCGCCGGTGTCGCCGAGGTGATGGGCAAGGTGGTGGTCGGCGATCCGCAGGACCCCGACACCGACCTGGGTCCGTTGATCTCGATGGCGCACCGCGCCAAGGTCGCGGGCATGGTCGAGCGGGCACCCGGTCAGGGGGGACGCGTGGTCACCGGCGGCGTGGCGCCCGATCTGCCGGGGTCGTTCTACCGTCCGACGCTGATCGCGGATGTCGACGAGGCCTCCGAGATCTACCGCGACGAGATCTTCGGACCGGTGCTGACGGTGCGGTCGTTCACGGACGACGACGACGCGTTGCGGCAGGCCAATGACACCGCGTTCGGTTTGGCGGCTTCGGCGTGGACACGCGATGTGTACCGCGCGCAGCGGGCATCACGTGAGATCAACGCGGGCTGTGTCTGGATCAACGACCACATTCCGATCATCAGCGAGATGCCGCACGGCGGCGTCGGCGCGTCAGGATTCGGCAAGGACATGAGCGACTACTCGCTCGAGGAGTACCTCACGATCAAGCACGTCATGAGCGATATCACCGGGGTGGCCGACAAGGAGTGGCACCGGACCATCTTCACGAAGCGCTAGCGGAGCTGACTCGTAGAGACGATACTCGCCGTCCGCCCTGCGACGGAGGTGTGCGATTAGCGCGACGACGGGTGCCGGTTTTTTCGTCGGCTGTGCAGCCGGCTGCTGCTGAACCTGCTGTCGTGCGAGCAAGGTGACAGCGTCGGAACCCTGATCCGACCGGCAACACTCGGGTCTAATCGGCGGTCACGGTGATGAAAACTGTTGCGGTGTCGCTCCACGCAGGGTTCACGCTGTCGGTGACCCGGTACCCGAAGGTGGTGAGCCCGGTGAAGCCGGCCTTGGGGGTGAAGGTCCATCGGTTGCCGACAACCGTGACGGCGCCTCCGAGCGGTTGGCCGAAGATCACCGGCGCGCCAAGCGGGTTGCCGGTATAGGTCACGTCGTTGGCGGTGAGCGGTGGATCAAGCTCGGTGGAGACGCCCGCAGGTACCCAGTAGAAGTCGTTCTGAGACCTGATCGGATCGGTGACGATCAGGGTGACACGGGCGGGAAGGGATACGACGGTGGGATCGACACTGTCGGCCGCGGTGTAGAGGAAGCTGTCCTCGCCGCGAAACTCCGCGTCGGGCGTGTAGGTCAGGATGCCGTTGATCTCGGTGAGAGTGCCATGGGCCGGTTGGGTGAGAACGGTGATTGCCCCCACCGGTCCGTCCGCTTCGGTTCGGTCGTTCGAGACCATCTCCTCGGTGAGCGCGATCGGTTCGTTGGTGAAGACCGTGATGCGGTCATCGCGGGCCCGGACCGGCAGCGAGTCGACGATGGTGAGCGTGACCGTCGCCGGATTCGAGACGATGTCCGGATAACCACTATCGGCCACGATGTAGGTGAACGAGTCGGTCCCGGTGTAGCCGTTGCCCGCCCGGTACGTCAGTTCGCCGTTCTCCTCGGTGAGGTACCCGTGGGTGGGCTCGGTGAGGATCGTGATCCGACCGAGGCCGTTAGCCGTGGTGGTGTCGTTTGCGGTGATCGCGGGCCGCATTGGGGTGAAGGTACCGGACAGCACCGTGTAGACGTCGTTGCGTGCGACGATCGGGCTGTACGGATGAACCGTGAGCTGAACCGTAGCGGGAACGGACTTCTGCGTGGGGTCGACGCTGTCGGCCACGGTGTAGGTGAAGCTGTCGGAGCCGACGTAACCGGTGTCAGGTGTGTAGGTCAGCGCGCCGCCCGTCGCGCTGAGGGTGCCGTGGGCGGGCCCTTTGACGACCGTGACGGCGCCCAGCGGGTGACCCAGGTCGGTGGTGTCGTTCGCGGTGATGCCCGGCGTCAGCACAGTGGGTGTTTCGAACGGGATCGAGTAGGCATCGGCGTTCGCAAGGATGGGGTTGTAGGCGATGACGTTGAGGACAACGGTGGCGGGAACGGACTTCTGCGTGGGGTCGACGCTGTCGGACACGGTGTAGGTGAAGCTGTCGGAGCCGACGTAGCCGGAATTGGGCGTGTAGGTCAGCCCATCGCCCGTCGTGCTCAGGGTGCCGTGGGCGGGACCACTGACGACGGTGACAGCGCCTAGCGGTCTGCCCAGGTCGGTGGTGTCGTTGGCGGTGATCGCCGGGGTGAGCACAGTCGGCCTGCCCAGGATCGTGTAGGCGTCGTCGGCTGCCTTCAGGGGGTTGTACGGGACTACGGTGACGGTCACTGTGGCCACGTTGGAGACGATGTCCGGATTGAACCTGTCGGCGACGGTGTAGGTGAAGGTGTCGGTTCCGGTGAAGTTGTTCCTGGGTCGATAGCTCAGCACTCCGTTGGTCTCGAACAGCAAACCGTTGGTGGGCTCGGTCACGACCTTCACGGCGCCCAGTGCGCTGCCCAACGTTGTGGTGTCGTTGGCCGTCAATGCGGGGGTGAGGTCGGTGTAGGTACCCTCGTCCACCGTGTAGGCGTCGTCGTTCGCGGTGATCGGGCCGACGACGGTGACGGTGACCGTGGCTACGTTGGAGACGATGTCGGGATTGGCGCTGTCGGCGACGGTGTAGGTGAAGGTGTCGGTTCCGGTGAAGTTGTTCCTGGGTCGATAGCTCAGCACTCCGTTGGTCTCGAACAGCAAACCGTTGGTGGGCTCGGTCACGACCTTCACGGCGCCCAGTGCGCTGCCCAACGTTGTGGTGTCGTTGGCCGTCAATGCGGGGGTGAGGTCGGTGTAGGTACCCTCGTCCACCGTGTAGGCGTCGTCGTTCGCGGTGATCGGACTGACGACGACGGTGAGGACGAACGTGTCGGTGACGCGTTGTCCCGCGGCGTCGGTGGCGGTCACCGTGATCGTTGCCGTGCCGACGTCGGCACGGGCCGGGGTGCCGGTGAAGGTACGGGTAGCGGGGTCGAAGCTCAACCAGTTGGGAAGGGTGCCCGTGGTGTAGGTCAGCGCGTCGCCATCGATGTCGGCGAAGGCGTTGGACGGGATTTGGTAGGTGAAAGCTCCTCCCTCCGTGGCGTTCTGGTCCGGAATCGGGTTGGCCACCGTCGGGTCGTCGTTCTCATCGGTGACGGTGACCGCTGCGGTTGCGGTGGCGGTTCCGCCGTTGCCGTCGCTGATGGTGTAGGTGAACGAGTCGCTGCCGCTGAAGTTCGCGTTGGGTGTGTAGGTGACTGAGCCGTCGACCAGATGCACTGACCCGTTGGCACCCTGGGTGACGGCTATGACGGTCAGGGTGTCGCCGTCGATGTCGGTGTCGCCGGCGAGCACTTCGATGGTGTTGGTGCGGGAATCCTCGGTCACGGTGGCGGTGTCACCGATTGCGTTGGGTGGGTCGTTGACTCCGGTGACGGTGACGCTCACGGTGGCCGTGGCGGTTCCGCCGTTGCCATCGCTGATGGTGTAGGTGAAGGAATCGGTGCCATGGAAGTTCGCGTTGGGTGTGTAGGTCACTGAGCCGTCGACCAGATGCGCTGACCCGTTGGCACCCTGGGTGACGGTTGTGACGGTCAGGGCGTCGCCGTCGGGGTCGGAGTCGTCGGGCAGCACGTCGATCGGATTCGCGATGGAATCCTCGGCCACGGTGGCGGTGTTACCGACGGCGGTGGGCGGGTCGTTGGCGGGGGTCACCGTGATGGTGACGGTCACGGGGTCGCTGAATTCGGATCCGTCGAATGCCTGGTAGGTGAAGGTGTCGGTGCCGTGGAAGTCGCGGTTGGGGGTGTAGGTCCATGCGCCGGCGTTGGGTCCTTGGTTGATCTCGGCGAGGCTGCCGTTTCGTGGAGCGGAGGTGAGCTTGCGATCCAGTGGATCGCCTTCGGGGTCGCTGTCGTTGGTCAGGGCATCAACGATCACCGCGACGTCTTCCACGGTGGTGTAGGTGTCGGGTTCGGCCAGCGGCGGGTCGTTGACTCCGGTGACGGCGACGTTCACGGTGACTGTCTCGGTGTGCCCGCCACCGCCGAAAAAGCCTGCGAGGCCGTGGATATGCCACGGGCTCGCTGCATCGGAGATGCGATAGGTGAAGCTGTCAGTGCCGGAGAAGTCGGCATCCGGAGTGTAGGTGATGGTGCCGTCGGAGTTGAGGACGGTGATGCCGTGGCGCGGCTGGCTCAAGGCGGTCACGGTCACGGTATCCCCGTCGGAATCGGTGTCATTGGTGAGCACCGGAATGGTCGTGGCGACGTCCTCAGACGTCGTCACGTCATCGACGCCAGCTTTGGGGGTGCTGTTGAAGAAGGTGCGTTGGATCTGCCGCCGGACGAACTCCAGCATCGCAAACAGCAGCGGCGGCTGAGCCGGGGCGACCGGTCCGGGCGCCAAAAACGGCGCCACCATCAAGCCCACGACCGTTGTGGCGATACTGGCCACGACGCCGGGCAGCCCCAAAACTGCATCTACCGGGCCGGAGGGCTGCGGCACCAATGGCGCGGGCAATGCCGTCGTGGTGACGAGGCCAGGCATCTCGCTGCCGGCAAAGGTTGCCATCATCCGCCCATTACCCGGTGCTCCGATGTCTTGAGCGCCCAGGGCCGAGAACACACCGATCTGTGTGAGCTCGCCATCGCCGGTTGAGCCGTTTACGTCGCCCAGGTCGGGATCGCCGGCCGAGGGGTCGACAGCTTGCAGGCTCGTTTCGGTCGTTGCGACCGAGTGGTCTTGTGCTTGATCCTGCAGGCTTTGATCCAGGCTTTGGTCCGGCGGCGAGGGCGGGATCTCGGCTGCCGGCGGCATCTCAGGTGCCGGCGGTTCGGGCGTCGTCGTGGATGGCGGGTCCGCCAACCTCGCCTCGTTGTCGGTGCCGTCGTCGGCGTTGGTGTCGGTGTATTGGCCCTGGTCGTTGATCGAGGTGTGTTGGCCGCCGGAGTTGCCCACCTGCATACCCGGGTGCGCTGCGCCGTCCTCGGTCGGATCGGGGGCGGGATCGTTGGAGTCGGTTGCAGGACTCACTTCGTCGTTCTCGGACGTCAGTGATGGCGGATCTGGAGTAACACCGGGTGGGGTCTCGGTTGTACCGGTCTCGTCCGCGCAAGCCACCGCGGCGCCGTAGCCGGTGACCACCGCGACACCGACTCCAAGTGCCACCGCCAACGCGCCAACCCGACCCACATGCTGGGCATACCCCATCGCAATCCGTCCGTCAGTGCGGACGCCTCGCGGCCCGCTGCATGATGAATCCATTCTGGCGTACGAAGTAGCAAACTTTACGCTGAACGCGCTATTAATTTTCTGTGACGTAAAGCAGACCACTACTTACTCTGCGGCTCCGGCAGCTAGCCGTCCGACTTCGGGACGACGATCACTGGGACATCAACGCCGGCCAGGATGCGCGCAGCAGTCGACCCTAGGAAGATCCGCCGCGGCGCCGCGAACCTGCTGGACCCGACGACAAGCAGATCACCGTCATTCCACCGGAGCTTCTTCAGCGCGGACTCCAGCGTCATACCTTCGGCGACACGCGATTCGATCTCGGGTGCGTCCGGAAGTGCGCGCGCCGCGACAGCGAGATTTTCTTCGGCGGCGGCCTTTTGGAGCTGGCGTACCTCTCGTGCGTTGGCGGCCTCGGAGAGATTCTCGGAGGATACGAGTGACAGCATCCGAATGGCCATGTTGCCCGCGCTGGCGAGGGTGATCGCGAACGGCAGCGGGTTGTCGTCGCCCGGACGGGTCGGAACGGCGGCCGTCACCGCAGCAAAGGCGTCGTCGGGATCGTCGGCATAACCGCGGGGAGCCAGCGCCACCGGAATCGGCGAAGAGTGCAGCAGGGAACCGGTCACCGGTCCGATGGTGTGGCCGCCGAAGAATCCGTCGCGCGCACCGCCGACCACGATCAGATCCGAATCCTTCTGTTCGGCAAAGCCGACGAGCGATTCGGCGAACGACTCACCGACCATCACGGTGGACGATGCGCTGACACCGTTGGCGGTGAGCCGGTCGATGGCCCGGGAGATCCAGTCCTCTCCCCGTTCGACGAGCAGCTGTTGGTACTCGACGCGACCGGGGTGGCCGTCGGGAAGTTCTTGCCGCACAACGAGGACGACGTCGACCTGCGCGTCAAAGGTGCTGGCGAGAGCGCTCGCGAGCGCGACGCCGTCGTCCCCGGTCGGGGTTGCCAGATAGCCGACTGTCAGATGCATTGCTTCTCCTAGAAGACGTCTGGGACCTTGACTTCGGTGTTCGCGTTGAGAGTCTCGCCGCGGAAGAACCGCTTGGTCCCGAATGCGAAGCACGCCAACATCAGCGGAATGCCGAGCACGAGCATGCCGACGCCGAGCACGAAGACGCCGCCGATCGGGCCGAACGCGGTGTAGCCGTAGTCCGGGGCGATCATGTCCTTGGCGCTGATGCCGAACGCGGCCGCCATTGCGAGGCCGCCGATCAGCGGGAAGACGCCCCGGAAGAACAGGTTTCGTACCGAGGTGAACAACGTCCTGCGGAAGTACCAGACGCACGCGAACGCGGTGATGCCGTAGTAGAACGCGACCGCGAGCCCAAGCGAAGCGACCGAGTCGGCGAGTGCGTTCTCCGACAAGAAGGTCAGCAAGAGGTAGAAGAACAGAGCCGCCAGCCCCATCACGATGGTGCCGAAGGCCGGGGTCATGTAGCGCGGATGCACGTTCGAGAACCGTTTGGGGATGGCCTCGTACACCGCCATCGACAACGTGCCGCGGGCAGTAGGCAGGATGGTCGTCTGCGTCGACGACAGCGCCGAGACGGAGACGGTGAGCAGCAGCAGGGAGGCCGCGATGGTTCCTGCGACCGGCTTACCGAGCACGGTCAGCACATCGTCGGTGTTCATCGGGTTGTTCAGGCCAATGCCCACTTCGCTGAACCCGGAGAACGACTGCACCGCATAGGCGACGAGGACGTAGGTGCACACGAGGATCAGCGTGGTGATAACGGCGGCGATGCCGGGCGTACGGCCGGGGTCCTTGGTTTCCTCACCGACCGCCAGACAGGCGTCCCACCCCCAATAGATGAAGATGCACAGGATGATCGCGGCGGCGATCGAGGACATGTCCAGACCGCTCGGCCAGAGCCAGGACAGTTGGGGCGTGATCGCCTGGGCTCCGGCGGTTCCGGAGAACACGCGGATGAGCGCGATGATGCTGACGATGACCAGCACGCCGAACTGGATGGCGATCAACACGTTCTGGAACCGCTCGGACACCACGATCCCTCGCGCACTGATCAGGGTCATTGCGACGATGAAGAAGGCGCCGAGCAGCACCTTGGCCAGGATGTTGTCGGCGAGGTCGTCGAGGCCGAGGAACTTGAACAGGTAGATCGCCGCAATCTCGGCCACGTTGGCCAGCACGATGATCGCCGACACGGCCAGGCCCCATCCGCCGATCCATCCGATCCACGGCCCGAACGCCTTGGTGCCCCAGGTGAAGGTGGTGCCGCAGTCCGGGGTGTCCTGGGACAGTTCCTTGTAGGCGAATGCGACGAGGAGCATCGGGATGAACGCGAGCACGAACATCGACGGTGCCTTGTCGCCGACCGCGAGGACGACGTAGCCGAGGGTGGCGGCCAGGCTGTAAGCGGGAGCCACCGCGGCGAGACCGATGACGATGTTGCCGACAAGACCTAGGGCGCCTGCCTGCAGCCCCTTGTCACCGACAGCGGGGGCGTCGGGTTCCTTGATTGCCATGTGCGGAATATACGGTTTGCGCGGTTTTTGCGCGGGTCCTAACCGGGAATCGAGGAACAAACGCGATTTGGCTACGGAATCAGTGCACAACTCAGCGGTTCTAGACTTGGGCCATGACCCGGCTTTCGGGAACGACGCGCATCGATGAATTCGAGGAATTGCGGCCACACCTGCTGTCGGTAGCGTACCGGCTGACCGGGACGATCGCTGACGCAGAAGACCTCGTCCAGGATGCGTGGCTGCGATGGGATCGTGCCGACTGCGATGCGATCACCGATCTGCGGGCGTGGTTGACGACGGTCGTCAGCCGGCTGGCGCTCGACCGGCTGCGTTCGGCCGCCCATCGCCGCGAAATGTACTACGGCGAATGGCTGCCCGAGCCCGTCGTGACCGCGCTCGACGGCAACGATCCGCTGGCCGCCGTGGTAGCCGGTGAGGACGCCCGGTTCGCCGCGATGGTGGTGCTGGAGCGGCTGAACCCCGATCAGCGGGTGGCGTTCGTGCTGCACGACGGGTTCGCCGTGCCGTTCGGCGAGATCGCCTCGGTGCTTGGTGTTTCCGACGCGGCCGCACGCCAGCTGGCATCGCGAGCGCGACGCGCGGTGGCGGCCGCACCGCCCGCGGTCTCCGACGATGTGCACGCCGAGGTCGCCGGTGCGCTGATGCTCGCGCTCGCCGCCGGTGACATGAAAGCCGTTGTGGCCCTGCTACATCCGGATGTGACGTTCACCGGTGACTCAAACCGCAAGGCGCCGACGGCCGCGCGCGTCATCCACGGTCCGGACAAGGTGGCTCGTTTCCTGTTCGGGCTGGCCGCACGTTACGGACCGGGTTTCCTGTCGTCGAGCCAGATGGCGAACATCAACGGCCAGCTGGGCACCTACCTCGTCGGGTCGCCCGCGAACGACGGCTATCCGGAGGTCATGCCGCGGGTGACGGCGATGACAGTGCGCGACGGAAAGGTCTGCGCCATCTGGGATATCGCCAATCCGGACAAGTTCACCGGCTCGCCGCTGCGCCGCCGGCGCCCTCGGTCGCCCACGGAACCCGGCACGCATCGCCGGAGTTGAAGCCCTGCTCGGTGATGCCCAGCGCCGAGTACATCCGCGCGCGCATGTTCTCCACACCGATCTGGTAGCTCAGCTCGATCACGCCGTCGTTGCCGAAGCGGCGCACCAGATCGGCGACCTGCTCGTCGGTGATGGTGTGCGGGTCGGTGGTCATGGCGTCGGCGTAGGCGATGGCCGCGCGCTCGTCGTCGTTGAAGAGCGGGGACATGGCGTAGTCGTCGATGTGCTTGAGTCGGTCGACGTCCAGGCCGTCGAGGCGCTGCAGCATCGAGCCGAAGTCGACACACCACGAGCAACCGACGGTGCGCGCAGTCCAGAACACCGCCAGTTCGAACACGTTCTTTGGCAGCTTCTTGGACGCCGATCCCAGCATGCCCTCGTGAACCACGTTGGCCAGCATCAACCGTGGATGATGCGCCGCCACGGCGAAGGGTTCGGGTACCTCACCGAACTTGCGCTTGGCGACCCGGTAGAAGACCTTGGTCATCAGCGATGCGTGCTTCGGGGATACGGGTTCGATGCGAGATGTCTGAGTCATAACCCTTAGACGAGGCGGCCCGCAGAAGTGTGACAGCCGTCAGCGCGCGGGTACCTAAGTCCGGTGAATGACGAATCGACAACGCTTCCCGTCCGCGGAACGATCTACAGCGCCCATCTTCGGTCGGCTGCGGTAGCTGCCGTTCAATTCATCGCTGTTGCCGCCGCGCTGTGGGTGTTGGCGTGGGTGGTGGGAAAGACGTGGGTGATCATCCTGCCCGTCTTCCTGGCGTTGATCGTGTGTACCGTGCTGTGGCCGCCCGTGCGCTGGCTCCTCGGCAAGCGTCTGCCCCCCGCCGTCGCGGTCATCTCGGTCCTCCTGGTCGCGGTGGCGGTGCTCGCCGGTGTGGTGGCGGCGGTGGCGCCGGCAATCGTCGAGCAATCCGCGGAGTTGGCCGAACAAGCGACCGCCGGAGTCGTGCAGGTGCGCGACTGGCTGGGCGGTCCCCCACTGAACATCAGTGAGGCGCAACTCGATTCAGCGGTTACCGCGATAAACGAACAACTGAATTCGAGCAGCGCCCAGATCGCGTCGGGCGTGTTCACCGGGGTGGGCGCAGCGACGTCGGCGTTGGTCACCCTGTTCACCACGATCGTCGTGGCGTTCTTCCTCCTCAAGGACGGCCCACGGTTCATACCATGGCTGCGCGGAGTCGTGGGTCGTCCTGCTGCGCCGCACGCTGCGGAGATACTCGAACGCGTCTGGTCGACCCTGGGAGGTTTCATCCGGACTCAGGCTCTGGTCAGCCTCATTGACGCAGTGCTCATTGGGGTCGGCCTCGTGATCATGGGAGTGCCGCTGGCATATGCGCTGGCGATCATCACATTCGTCGCCGGGTTCGTCCCGATCGTGGGGGCGTTCGTTGCCGGTGGTCTGGCTGTGCTCATTGCGCTGGTCTCCAACGGGCCGGTGGACGCGTTGATCGTGCTGGCCATCATCGTCGCGGTGCAGCAGCTCGAGGGCAACGTGTTGCAGCCGTGGCTGCAATCGAAATCGATGCAGCTGCACGCGGTGATCGTCTTGCTCGCGGTGACGCTTGGCGCGTCCACCTTCGGTGTCGTCGGCGCTTTTCTGGCTGTGCCGGTCGTTGCGGCAGCGGCGGTGGTGGTCCGCTATTACGGCGAACAGGTCGATGAGCGCACAGGCGAAAGCGTCAGCGCGCGAACATCAGCGCCCGCTTGACCTCCTGGATGGCCTGCGTGACCTGGATGCCACGGGGGCACGACTCGGTGCAGTTGAACGTCGTGCGGCAGCGCCACACCCCGTCGACCTCGTTGAGGATGTCGAGCCGTTCGGCCGCGCCCTCGTCACGGCTGTCGAAGATGAACCGGTGCGCGTTGACGATCGCGGCGGGCCCGAAATAGCTACCCTCGCTCCAGTACACCGGGCAGCTGGTGGTGCAGCACGCACACAAGATGCACTTGGTGGTGTCGTCGTAGCGGTGACGGTCGGTCTGGCTCTGGATGCGTTCGCGGGTCGGCTCGTTGCCGGACGTCATCAGGTACGGCTTGATCGCACGGTAGGCGTCGAAGAACGGCTCCATGTTCACCACGAGGTCCTTCTCCACCGGCAGGCCGCGGATCGGTTCGATGGTGATGGTGAGCTGCTTGCTCGCCTTCTTCGGAAGCATGTCGCGCATCAGGACCTTGCACGCCAAGCGGTTGACGCCGTTGATACGCATCGCATCTGAGCCGCACACGCCGTGTGCGCACGAGCGCCGGAACGTCAGAGTGCCGTCCAGATACCACTTCACGTAGTGCAACAGGTTGAGCAGCCGGTCCGACGGCAGGCACGGCACGCGATAGCTCTGCCAGCCCCCCGAATCGGCGTGGGCGTCGGGATCCTCAGGATTGAACCGGGCGATCTTCAGCGTCACCATCACCGCGCCCTCTGGCACGGGTGGCAGCTCTGAGTCCTTCGTCGAGACTTCGGGAGCGATAGTCATCAGTACTTCCGTTCCATCGGCTCGTAGCGGGTCTGCACCACCGGCTTGTAGTCCAGCCGGACGTCGCTCAACAGATCCGTGCCTTCCTTGTAAGCCATGGTGTGGCGCATGTAGTTGGTGTCGTCACGGTTGGGGTAGTCCTCGCGGGCGTGGCCGCCGCGGGATTCCTTGCGGTTGAGCGCACCGACGACGGTGACTTCGGCCAACTCCAGAAGGAAGCCCAGCTCGATAGCTTCGAGCAGGTCGCTGTTGTAACGCTTTCCCTTGTCCTGCACGGTGATTCGGGAATAGCGCTCCTTGAGCGCATGGATGTCGGTGAGCGCCTGCTTGAGTGTCTCTTCGGTGCGGAACACCGCGGCGTTGTTGTCCATCGACTGTTGTAGCGCGCCGCGGATGTCGGCGACGCGTTCGTTGCCGCGCTCGGACAGGATGTCGCCGACCCAGCTGACGACCATACCCGCCGGGTCCGTGGGCAGGTCGACGAAGTCGTGACCGAGCGCGTAGTTGGCCGCCGCGATCCCCGCGCGCCTGCCGAATACGTTGATGTCCAGCAGCGAGTTGGTGCCCAGTCGGTTGGCGCCGTGCACCGAGACGCATGCGCACTCGCCGGCGGCGTACAGGCCCGGCAGGGGAGTGGTGTTGTCGCGCAGCACCTGACCGCTGATCGTCGTCGGGATACCGCCCATGACGTAGTGGCACGTCGGGTAGACCGGCACCAGTTCGGTGACGGGGTCGACGCCCAGGTAGGTGCGGGCGAACTCGGTGATGTCGGGCAGCTTGGCCTCGAGCACATCCGCGCCCAGGTGCCGGACGTCGATGTACACGTAGTCCTTGTTGGGACCGGCGCCGCGGCCTTCGAGCACCTCGAGCACCATCGAGCGGGCGACGATGTCGCGCGGCGCCAGGTCGACGATCGTCGGCGCGTAGCGCTCCATGAAGCGCTCGCCGTCACCGTTGAGCAACCGACCGCCCTCACCGCGCACAGCCTCGGAGATCAGGATGCCGAGGCCGGCCAGACCTGTCGGGTGGAATTGGTGAAACTCCATGTCCTCCAAGGGAAGTCCCTTGCGGAACACGATACCCAGGCCGTCTCCGGTCAGTGTGTGCGCGTTCGAGGTCGTCTTGTACATGCGGCCCGAGCCGCCGGTCGCGAAGACGATCGCCTTGGCGTGGAAGACGTGGATGTCGCCGGTGGCCAGCTCATAGGCGATGACACCGGTGGCGACGGGGCCAGAGTGCGTCTCGGTGATCGCGATGTCGAGTGCGTAGTACTCGTTGAAGAACTCGACGTCGTGCTTGACGCAGTTTTGGTACAGCGTCTGCAGGATCATGTGGCCGGTGCGGTCGGCGGCGTAGCACGCCCGGCGCACCGGCGCCTTGCCGTGGTCGCGGGTGTGCCCGCCGAACCGGCGCTGATCGATGCGCCCCTCGGGGGTGCGGTTGAACGGCATGCCCATCTTCTCGAGGTCGAGCACCGCGTCGATGGCTTCCTTGCACATGATCTCGACGGCGTCCTGGTCGGCCAGGTAGTCGCCGCCCTTGACGGTGTCGAAGGTGTGCCATTCCCAGTTGTCCTCTTCGACGTTGGCCAGTGCAGCGCACATGCCGCCCTGCGCGGCGCCGGTGTGGCTGCGCGTCGGGTACAGCTTGGTCAGCACGGCGGTACGGGCCCGTGGGCCGGCCTCGACGGCGGCGCGCATACCCGCGCCCCCTGCGCCGACGATCACCACGTCGTAGCGATGTTCTTGAATCATGAGGTGAGCTCCCCGTAGAAGGTCATGCGATGCTCGCGTCGAAGGTGACGAGCACGTAGCTGCCCAACACCAGGGTGAAGCCGGTCGCCAGCAACAGCAGCGAGTTCAAATAGAACTTCGTGGTGTTCTTGCGGGCGTAGTCGCCGATGATCGTGCGCATGCCGTTGGCGCCGTGGATCATCGCCAGCCACAGCAGGGCCATGTCCCAGATCTGCCAGAACGGTGAGGCCCACCGCTGCGCGACGAAGTTGAAGTCGATGCGGTACACGCCGCCGTCCCAGATCAACATGATGAACAGGTGGCCGAGCGCGAGAAACACAAGGGCGACACCAGAAAATCGCATGAACAGCCACGCGTACTTCTCGAAGTAGGGGATGCCACGCGGACGCCGCGGCGCCCGAGGATGATCCAGGCTGGCCGGGCGGTCGTACTCCTTCTCCATCACCGGGGCGATACGGCCCTCCTTGTGATGCGGCGTCCAAACTCCTCCCGGCGTCCCCTCTGGCGTGCTCACAGGAACCGCTCCACCATGTGCATCCCGATCATGCTGAGGGCGGGAATGAAGACGGCGAGAAAGACACCGATGACGACCCACAGCATCTGCCTCTGATATCGGGGACCCTTCGCCCAGAAGTCGATGAGGATCACCCGGATGCCGTTCAGGGCGTGGTAGAGGACCGCGACGACGAGCCCGATCTCCATCAGCCCGATGATCGGTGTCTTGTACGTCTCGATGATCTCGTTGTACGCCTGCGGGCTGACCCGCACGAGCGCGGTGTCGAGCACGTGGACGAACAGGAAGAAGAAGATGGTGGCACCGGTGATGCGATGCAGCACCCAGGACCACATCCCGGGGTCACCGCGATAGAGGGTGCGTCTGCGCGACCGTTCGGATCGCGGAGCAGGCACCTCCGTGCTCGCGGGTGTTGCAGTACTCATCTGGCCTCCAACGCCTTCGGTGGACGCTTGGGCTCGGAGCCGCCACGGCGGCCGGACACTGGCCGTGGCTGCGAACCGCTGCCCAAACCTCGGGGCGACTCTAAACCCACTTCTACTCCCTAACGAACTACCGTTTAGCCGTCGGTGCACGTAAAACGGGAAAAGTTAGGGTTACCTTGGTCACTGGCCGACCGCGGACGGGAGCTTCGGAATGCATTCAGAATCGATCCAGGCAAGGGCGACATGACATCCGAAATCGACTGGAAAATGCTGCGCCACAAGGCAACTGAGGCGAGTATCCATGCGTATGCGCCGTATTCGGGCTTCTCCGTCGGGGCTGCCGCGCTGGTTGACGACCACCGGATGCTGTCCGGCTGCAATGTGGAGAATGTCTCATATGGCCTAGGTCTCTGTGCCGAGTGTTCAGTGGTCTGCGCCCTTCATTCCAGCGGGGGCGGAAGGCTCATCGCGCTGTCGTGCGTGGACCGTGCGGGAGAGGTGCTGATGCCATGCGGGCGGTGCCGGCAGGTGCTGCTCGAGCATGGCGGGCCTCAGATGCTGATCGACCATCCCATGGGGCCACGGCCGCTGGGCGAGTTGCTCCCCGACGCGTTCGGGCCGCAGGACCTGGCACGGCGTGAGGGGCCTCAGGAAGAAGTACCGTAATCCGGTGATGCAGTTCACATTCGATGCGCGGAGGCTGGATGTCGCATCCGTTTGATGCTCCGACGATCATCAGGACCAAGCGCGACGGCGGCGCGCTCTCCGACGCGGCGATCGACTGGGTGATCGACGCCTACACCCACGGCCGGGTCGCCGATGCGCAGATGTCGGCGCTGTTGATGGCGATCTTCATCCGCGGTATGACGCGATCGGAGATCACTCGCTGGACGGCGGCGATGGTGGCCTCCGGCGAGCGCATGGACTTTACAGATCTGCGTCGCGATGGAAAGCCATTGGCGTTGGTGGACAAGCACTCCACCGGCGGGGTGGGTGACAAGATCACCATCCCGCTCGTGCCGGTCGTGATGGCGTGCGGCGGCGCGGTGCCACAGGCGGCAGGGCGCGGGCTCGGCCATACCGGCGGCACCCTCGACAAGCTGGAGTCCATCCCCGGGTTCACCCCCGAGCTGCCGAAAGCCCAGATACGTCAACAACTTTGCGATATCGGTGCCGCGATATTCGCCGCCGGTGAGCTGGCGCCGGCGGACCGAAAGATCTATGCGCTGCGCGACGTCACGGGCACCACCGAGTCACTGCCGTTGATCGCCAGCTCGGTGATGAGCAAGAAGATCGCCGAAGGGACCGCGTCGCTGGTGCTCGATTGCAAGGTGGGTTCGGGCGCGTTTCTCGACACCGAGGAGGAGTGCCGAGAACTGGCCCACACGCTCGCCGATCTCGGCACCGAAGCCGGGCTGGTGACCCGGGTGCTGCTGACCGACATGTCGACGCCCCTGGGGCGCACGGTGGGTAACGCCATAGAGGTCGCCGAGTCCCTGGAGGTGCTGGCCGGCGGAGGCCCGTCAGACGTGGTGGAGCTGACGCTGGCGCTGGCCGCGGAAATGCTCGACGCCGCAGGCATCGACGGTGTCGATCCGGCTCAGACGATGCGGGACGGCACCGCCATGGATCGGTTCCGCAAGCTGGTCGCCGCGCAGGGCGGCGATCTCGGCGCCCTCTCTCCGGACACGTTGCCCATCGGCGCCTATACCGAGACCGTCACCGCGCCGCGCGGTGGCACCATGGAAAACATCGATGCGATGGCGGTTGGACTTGCGGTGTGGCGGCTCGGTGCGGGTCGCTCTGTGCCCGGTGAGCGCGTGCAGTCCGGTGCGGGTCTGCGTATCCACCGCCGTCCCGGCGAGCCTGTAGCACCTGGTGAGCCGCTGTTCACGCTGTACACCGAAACACCGGAGCGTTTCGAGGCCGCGATGGCCGAACTGGACGGCGGCTGGCGCGTGGGGGACCATGCGCCGCCCGTGCGCCCGCTGATCATCGATCGGATCACGAACGGAGGTTGAAATGGCTGCACTGACGTTGGAGTCGATCCGGCACGCGCCCAAGGCGCTGCTGCACGACCACCTCGACGGCGGGCTGCGACCGGCCACCGTGCTCGAGCTCGCCGATGCGAACGGCTACAGCGACCTGCCGGCTACCGACGTCGACGGACTTGCCGCGTTCTTCCGTACGGCGGCACACAGCGGATCGCTGGTGCGCTATCTGGAGCCTTTCGCACACACCGTCGGGGTGATGCAGACACCCGAGGCCCTGCACCGGGTGGCCTTCGAATGCGTCGAGGACCTTGCAGCCGACAACGTGGTCTACGCCGAGATCCGTTTCGCGCCTGAACTTCACATCGACGCCGGCCTGTCTTTGGACGCGGTCGTCGATGCCGTGTTGGCCGGTTTCGCCGATGGTGAGAAAGCGGCCAGCGCCGAGGGCCGCTCGATTGTGGTGCGGTGCCTGGTCACGGCGATGCGGCATCAGGCACGGTCGCTGGAGATCGCCGAGTTGGCGATCCGGTTCCGCGATAAGGGCGTCGTGGGCTTCGACATCGCGGGCGCCGAGGCCGGGTATCCGCCGACGCGACACCTCGACGCGTTCGAGTACATGCGGGGCAACAACGCCCGGTTCACGATTCACGCTGGAGAGGCGTTCGGACTGCCGTCCATCCACGAGGCGATAGCGTTCTGCGGCGCCGACCGTCTCGGTCACGGGGTGCGGATCGTCGACGACATCACCGAGCGGCCGGACGGGACGATGGAGTTGGGCAGGTTAGCGTCGTTGTTGCGGGACAAGAGGATTCCGTTCGAGATGTGTCCCAGCAGCAACGTGCAGACCGGTGCGGTCGGCAGCATCGGCGAGCACCCGTTCGATCTGCTCGCCCGGCTGCGGTTCCGCGTCACCGTCAACACCGACAACCGGCTGATCAGCGACACGACGATGAGCCAGGAGATGCTGCGACTCGTCGAGGCGTTCGGTTACGGGTGGAGCGACCTTCAGCGATTCACGATCAACGCGATGAAGTCCGCTTTCATCTCGTTCGACGAGCGCCTATCTATCATCGACGACGTGATCAAGCCACGTTTTGCGGTCCTGATCGGTTGAGCTGCAACCTTATTCGGCGCGCAGGCGCGATTCGAGGAAGGCTTCCAGCGACTCCCACTGTTCAACCGCCTTGGCGTACGGGGGTGTCGGTTTCCGGACATTCTCCGGATCCAGCACGTACGAGACGATCTTGCCTAGCGGCTGGTCGGCATCCAGGGACTCTTCGACCACGGTGTCCTCGGCGTAGTCGCCCACGTCCCTGAGCAATTCGATTGCCAGGTCCAGCTGGTCACGGTCGATCGCGTCGGGTCCCTCGGCGAGATAGTCGACGATCTCGGTGAGTACGTACACGTTCTCGTCGGCGACGTTCACGCGCAGTGACCCGTCGTTGGCGGCCGTCCGGATGTCGTCGTATGTGGCGAGGTTCGAAATGTCGTGGTCGTGCTCGTCGGCCAGATACCGCGCCAATGCGCGCTCGGATCCGAACACGCTGATGCGGCCGTTGCGGCCGAGGAAGACCGGCTGATCGTCGAGGTAGCACCGCAGGGTGTAGTACGTACCGCCGGTGGTCATGATCCGCACCGGGTCGATGCCGACCTTGACCCAGAAGTCGTCGTCGCTGCCGAGCACCGCGCCGCCGGCGTGGTCCTCGAGGTCGTCGGTTTCCTCGACGTCGTCCTCGCCGGTCTCGTCGTCCTCGTCGACAACCTCCTCCTCGAGTTCGGGAGCGTCCTCGGCCAGTTCCTCGGCAGCCTTCTTCGCAGCCGCGGCGTCGACATCGGGGGTGCTGATGAGCTCGTCGATGGCATCGACGACGTTGTCCCAGCTGCGACCGATCGCCAACTCGATCTCGGCCCACCGCTTGCGGCCGGTGCGGCCGGAGAACGCGTCGACTCCGCCGCCGAGCTGGCTGAGCCCCGGGTTGCCGTTGAAGAACTTGCTGATCGCGGGCAGCTCACACACCGATCCGATGGACGATGCGATGGCCAGCGACCGGTGCAACTGCGTCACGGTCTCGTCGCTGGGCTTCTCTGCGGCCAGCTCCGGGACACCGACGACGTCGTATTGCCGCTCCTCGGTGGGGTTCAGCCGATGTGCATTGGCCTGGGTGAGCTTCTCCCAGGCGGGATGGTCGGCGAGGTCGTTGTCCTTGTTGGTCCTGACGAACGCGACCAGGTCAGCCACCGTTTCAAAGGCATAGAGATCCTCGTCCTTGCCGAGGAACGCCTCCCACTCGTCGCCTTCGTCGCGCCACCGCGGCGCCCACAGCGTGTAGAGGTCGCCCTTGGTCAGCCCAAGCCGGATGGGCACGATGTCAGCAGCCATGGCGCACAGAATAGCCACCGACGTTGAGCGCGAGGCGTTCGCCGTCAGTGGGACCGCAGCCGGGACCCGCGTCCAGCCCGATCTGGTTTCGTGAGCGCGCGTACGATCTCCTGATGCGCGGAGCGGTGACAGTCCACATGGAAGCTTCGCCACTGGACATCTGGAAGCTGGTCGCCGATGTCCGCAATACCGGCAAATTCTCGCCGGAAGTGTTCGATTCCGAATGGCTCGACGGAGTAACCGAGCCCGCCCTGGGTGCTCGCTTCCGTGGTCATGTCAAGCGCAATGAGATCGGCCCGGTGTACTGGTCGACGTGCCGGGTGACGGCGTGCGAGCCGGGCAGGGAATTCGGTTTCGCGGTGCTGGTCGGCGACCGCGCAGTGAACAACTGGCACTATGCGTTTGTGCCCAGCGGTCAAGGAACCGACGTGACCGAGTCTTTCCGGACCATCGAATCGGCAGTCCTGAGGCCGTTGGAGTTCCTGGGTTATCTCCGCAAGCGACGAAACCTGCGTGACATGCGGACAACGCTCGAACGCATCAAGGCTGTCGTCGAAGACTGATCATCCAGTCGGGCGCCAGAACCCCTGAAAGCCTTGCCCGGCGTTCGTCGTCCGAACCGACGAAAGTTGGACCGGATCGCCCGCCTCGATCATGACCCCGTTCCCGACGATCATCGCGACATGGCCATCCCACACGGCGAGGTCGCCCGGCCGCACCTTGCCTGCCTCGACAGGCGCACCGACGTCTTGCTCCTGTGCCAGTCGCGGAAGACTCAGTCCCGCTTGGGAATACGCCCACTGGGTGAGTCCGCTGCAGTCCAAACCGACCCCCGGCGTCGTGCCGCCCCAGTCGTAAGGCACTCCCAGCTGTGTCAGCGCATGCCGGACCGCGCTGGCCGCCATCGCATTCGGCGCTGTGGCGGTGCTGCCATCCGGGAGCCGGATCGCGACGCCGTCGCCGAAGACATCCGCTTCGGGTAACGATGCCGGCGGATCCGGCTTGAACAGCGAAGCCAGATCACCGAAACCCGAACCCGAGGTGCCACCGGACACGGGGCTCATCGGTGCAAGTCCGCCCATCCCCGAGCCCATCCCCGAGCCCGTCGACGGCATTGCCGAGCCGATCCCGGACGGCGCCGTTGACGCCGGTGGCGGAGCCGACGGGCGAGCGAGTGCCGAGGCGTGCCCGTCCAGCTCGGCCTGAAGTTCCTCGACGACTGCGAGGGCGTCGGTGAGCGACTGCTGCGCCTCGGCCCGCAGCGCCGCGACGACCTCGGGTGAATCCAAGAACGGCTCCAAAGCTGCGGCGTGCGTTTCGAAGTCCTCGATGATGTCGCGCAGCCGCTCATGCGCGCGTGTCACGGCGGCCCCGGCGGTGCTCGCCACCGCATTCATCCGGTCGGCACGTTCGGCCAGGCTGTCGATGGCCGACTGCGTCACCGCCATGAAGGCAGCTGCGCCGTCGGCGCCCGCCCCGGTCCATTCGGTCTGACGCCACGACCGCGCGGTCGCCGCCGATATGCCGGAAAGCGCGTCTCGCGCCCTGGCCAGCGCCGCCACTGGCTCGGCAGCTGTATCTCCGGACCATCCCGGACCGACCATCGACTGCACCGCTCGCAGTGGTGCCGTCAGCGCAGCGACCAGAGCGCCGGTCACGGCTAGGTGCCCGCGATGCGGATGCCCGCGGCGCTGTCGGCCGAGTCGTAAGCGGACGCAACGGCGTACGCCGCGGCATTCGACGCCCACAGTCGCTCGCTGAGTGCGGCCGCCGCGCGGGATCCATCGGCCACGGCCTCGGTCAGGGCGGACAGGAAACCGGCGCCGACGGGTCCCAGAGACCGTCCGGACGCCGCAATCGGCAGTGACGACAGCGTCGCGGCGACGTCGGCGAGGTCGTCGGCATGAGCCGAGTTGGCGGATCCCAGCGCACGTATTGCATCGGTATCGGCGAACATGCGCTTATGACGGACTCCGGGACTGATCGGTTCCACTAATGTGCGCCCATGGACGTTCGTGTCATCGACCATCCGCTCGCCGCGGCGAGGCTGACCACGCTGCGCGACGCCAATACCGACAACGCGGCATTCCGGGCGGCGCTGCGTGACCTCACCCTCATGTTGGTCTACGAGGCCACCCGTGACTCCGCTGCCGAAACCGTCACGGTTCGCACCCCGCTCGCGGAGACCATCGGGCACCGGCTGGCCAATCCGCCGCTGCTCGTCCCCGTGTTGCGAGCCGGGCTTGGCATGGTCGACCAGGCACACGCCTTGATCCCGGAGGCGCGTGTCGGCTTCGTCGGCGTCGCTCGCGACGAGACAACACACCAACCCACACCGTATTTGGAGTCGCTGCCCGACGATCTGAGCACCCAACCCGTCATCGTGCTCGACCCGATGCTGGCCACCGGCGGGTCGATGGCCCACACGATCGGACTGCTACAGGCTCGCAATGTTGTTGACGTGACGGCGATCTGCGTCGTGGTCGCACCCGAGGGCCTCGCGGCGCTGGAAATCGTGGCCCCAGATCTGCGTCTGTTCACCGCGGCAATCGACGAACGACTCAACGACATCGCCTATATCGTTCCCGGCCTCGGCGACGCGGGGGATCGACAGTTCGGGCCGCGGTAGCCCCCCACGAACTGCGCCGGACCCCGCGGGTTAGCGGAAAGCCTTTACCGTCGGTCACAAACAATTGGCTATAAAGTCGTAACCTTTCCCACGTTTGGGAATTCTGACCCAGCACTGCGGCATCTCGAATTTTGTGCCATTTCGCTTTGCTAAAAATCCGTTATGACGTCTCTTACGGTAGCTGCGTCATGCTGGACACGGTATGAAGCAATGTTTGCGTGACAGGCGTACTGCTTGGCCGTGGCTAACATCGGCTTCGGCGATGGCACGCGATCAAGCGGCGATAAATCGAAACTGCCAGTAACCAATGGCAATATTCTTGCACGTAAATAAGAGATTGCCGCGCGGCTTTCCCGACGCATCGGTATTGCATCGATTTCCTGGCCGGGCTAACCTTGGTCCGCGCGTGAGGTGCCGAGGTGTGTCACCCACGGCGTCCGGGCGGTCGAGTTGAGTTCGTCACAGCGCAGTGCGACAAGACTGGCTAAGTGTTAGCCTCCGCGCATAGCAATGAATTTGTCTGACTCGCAGTTTCTGTTCAGAAACGAGATGCGGTAACGGCGTAGCCAGCTAGTGACTAAATCTGTAGGGGAATGCGTTGCTGAAAGTGTGCAGATGCGTCGATTTTGCACAGGGCGCTGGCGTCGTGGTCGACAGCGTCGCGGTCGTGCCGTGAGTGCCCGGATAGAGCTCATGACCATGTTCAACAGCGAACTCGTCGACATCGTCTGCATCGGATCGGGCAGCGCCTGCCTGGCCGCCGGCATCGCCGCCGCCGACGCCGGCCAGTCTGTTTTCGTGACCGAACCGCGTCGACGGACACCGCAGATCGGGTCCCTCGCCGAAGCTGACGAGTCCTGGGCCGCGCAGCTGCAGAAGTACTGGGGCGCCAACGAGTTTGATGGACCCACCACCGCCTACCTCCGAGAGCTGACAGACGAGCTCGGTCCGGCGCGCCGAACCCACGCCACCGGCCAGCTGCCAACCGCTGTCGTGCGATCTTTCGGAGAAGCCGCCACCGACCGGCGGGCGCCGGTGCCACCGTTCTATGGACACGCGTTGGCGGACTGGGCGCGCGACTGCCTGAACTCGCCGTTCGGTCTGGTGTTCAGCAGGTTGTCAGCGTTGTCGATGTCCGAAATGCGACTGCAGGACGGCACGTCGATCCTGGCCAGCGTCGTCGCGGACATTCCTTCGGCTCGGCGGTCCGGGCTGACCCTGCGTCATTGGCTGCGGGATGTGGCCAAAGAGCGCGGCGTAAAGATCCACG
This sequence comes from Mycobacterium sp. 29Ha, assembly GCF_032883055.1. Taxonomy (NCBI): domain Bacteria; kingdom Bacillati; phylum Actinomycetota; class Actinomycetes; order Mycobacteriales; family Mycobacteriaceae; genus Mycobacterium; species Mycobacterium sp. 29Ha. The sequence goes on along the minus strand of NZ_JAMQTI010000006.1, from coordinate 158,049 downwards.
GTTCCAGCGCGATTCAGCAACTGATCTTCAACGACGGCCAGCCCGTCGGGGCCATGGTCGACACACCCGACGGCGTCCGCCACGTGCGGGCCCGCCATGGCGTGCTGCTCGGCACCGGCAACTCGGTCTCTGATGATCTGCTCGCCATGCACCCGGCGTCGGTGCTGCGCGAGGGCAGGCTGTCCCTAGTGAGCAGGAGCGCGAGTCGGTTCGCCCGGTTGGAACTGCTGACCACTGCCGAGAGCATGAGTCTCTGCGCACCGCAGGGTCAGCTGGCGTGACCTGACGAGCGGTTCACCACCGCTGCGCCTCATGCCGCAGCTGTGCGGCCAGCGCCTCGGCGCGTGAGCGCGCCGCACCAAGATCGTGGACGTCGCCGCACCGAACTTCGATGTAGCACTTTACTTTCGGCTCTGTTCCCGACGGCCGCACGACCACTCGGATCGTGGTCGGTCCATCCTCGCCCGAAAAGACCACCGCGTCGGTGCGCAGCGGCCCGGTCGCATGCCGGAGATCGGTCAGCGTCACGTCGAACCCTGCGAGTACATCCGGTGGCGCCGTGCGCAGCCGGTCCATCATCGCGTCGGCCTCAACGGAATTCGCGACTTGCTGCGATACCGTGGTCGTGGTGTGCACACCGTGGCGGCGAGCCAACTCATCGAGCGCATCGAGCACCGTGTGACCCCGACGCTGGAGTGCGACCACCAGATCACATATCAGCACCGCAGCGCTGATGCCGTCCTTGTCGCGTACGGACGCGGGATCGACGCAGTGCCCGATCGCCTCTTCGTACGCGTAGACCAGCGTGGAGGCCGGCAGGTCGAGGTCGGCGCGTGCCAGCCATTTGAACCCGGTCAACGTCTCCACATGACATGCGCCGTGCCTGGCGGCGATGGCCGCGAGCATTCGCGACGACACCACCGAATTCGCCACCACAGTGGCCGCCATGACGGGGCCGGGTTCGATCTGGGAGAGGATGTAATCGCCTAGCAACCAACCAGTTTCGTCGCCGGTGAGCATCCGCCAACCATCGGGTGTGGGTACGCCGACCGCGCATCGGTCCGCATCGGGATCAAGCGCGACCGCGATGTCGGCGTCGCTGTCGGCGGCCAGTTTCAGCAGAGCGTCCACGGCGCCCGGTTCTTCGGGGTTGGGTAGCGCCACCGTGGGGAAGTTCGGATCGGGGGCGAACTGACTGTCGACGACGTGTACGTCGTCGAAGCCGGCACGAACCAGCGCGTCGAGCACGAATTCCCCGCCGACACCGTGCAACGGCGTGAGCGCTACTCGTACCGATCCGTGGGTGTGTCGCACCTGGGCCGCGCGTTCGACATAGCGCTGAACGACGTCGACGCCCGAGGGGGTGACCGCCTGTCGGCGAATCTGGTCCGCGTGCGGGGCGTCGGCCATTGCCTGCTCGATCTCCCGGTCGACCGGCGGCACGATGGGGAACCCGTCGTCGAGGTAGACCTTGTAGCCGTTGTCGGTCGGGGGATTGTGTGACGCCGTGATCTGGATGCCCGCGACCGCACCGCCGTGCCGGACAGCGAACGCGACGATCGGAGTGGGCACCGCGGTGAACATCAATTGCGGGGAAAACCCGTGAGCGGCAAGCACTTCAGCGGCGGCGAGGGCGAAGTCGTCAGAGCCGTGCCTGGCGTCGCGGCCGACCACGACTTCGTGGCCCTGCAGGCCGCGGTCGGTGAGCACCTTGGCGAGGGCCCAGGTGGCGCGCAGCACAACCGCGAGGTTCATCCCGTTCGGTCCTCCGCGCAAGGGCCCGCGCAGTCCGGCGGTCCCGAACGTCAGGGGATGCGCGAACCGCTCGTCGAGATCGGCCTCGGTGCATTCGAGAAGTTCGGCGACGGTGCTCGGGTCGGGATCGTGTGCGATCCACTCCTGTGCGGCGGTCGAGGTCCACTCTCGCGCTGTCATTCGTTCAGTGTGCCCACTTTGGAGTCGGCATATGCGAGCTTGCGCAGCACCGGCGCCACGAGCATCACCAGGTCGAACTCGAGCTCCGAGAGATTGTCGCGCATGGTCGCTTGGAGCCACGCGTCGCGCTCGGCGCGATCGGCTTCGAGTAGTTCGGCGCCTGCGGGGGTGATCTCGGTGAGCTGGCGGCGGCGATCGACCTCATCGGGTCTGCGCGCGATCAGCTCGCGGCTCTCCAGCGCGTTGATGCTGTCCGTCAGCGACTGCACCCGGACGCCCAGCCGGACGCCGAGCTCGGCCGGGGTGGTCACGCCGGCGCGGCTCACCTCTGCGAGCAGCTGCATCTGGCTGAGCGTCAGCCCGTGATCCGGGCGGTGTCGGCGCATCTGCTGATTGACGGCGACGATCGATTCCCGCAGCTCGGTGGCGGCAGATCTGCGTGCGGGCTCAGAGTCGTCCATATACAAGTTATACCTTGGTAATTATCGGTAGTCCATGACAGTAATCGCAAGTTGCGTCGTAGACTTAGTAAGAGGATATTTGTAATCAATCGTGATAAGAACATTGCTCAGATGGTCGCTGCTGGTAGCGGTGACCGTCGCTGTCACCTATCCGCTGACCCTGGTTGGGGTGCCGTCGGCAGCGCTGTTCGCCGCGCTTGCCGTCGGCATCGCATTGGCGCTTTCGTCCCTGGCCCCCACCCGGGTACCCCGTCCGGCTGGCATCGCTGCGCAGGGCGTACTCGGCGTGTACATCGGCACGATGGTCGACCAGGACGCCGTTCACGCGCTCGGTCCGCACTGGCCGATCGTCATCGCCGTAGCGGTCGCCACTCTGTTGCTCAGCGTCGTGTGTGGTGCGCTGCTGTCGTTGCACCGCGACGTCACTCCACTGACGGGGTCACTGGCGCTCGTGGCCGGCGGCGCGTCCGGACTGGTCGCGATCGCCCGTGAGCTCGGCGGTGACGACCGCGTCGTGTCGGTGGTGCAATACCTGCGCGTGGCGTTGGTGACCGCGTCGATGCCCGTGGTGGTGACGCTGGTGTATCACGCCGACAGGTCGCATCCCGGCGCCGCCATGACCCAATCCGACTCCGCTCCTTGGTATCTGAGCCTCGGCATGCTCATCGCACTCGTCCTGGTCGGCGCCACCGTCGGCAAGCTGATCCGGGTGCCCGGCGCGGGGCTGCTGGGGCCGCTGGCGCTGACGGTGCTCCTCGAGGTGACCGGCCTGGACTTCGGCTTGTCGGTGCCGATGGTGCTGGTGCAGCTGGGCTATGCGTTGATCGGGTGGCAGGCCGGGCTGGCCTTCACCCGCGAGTCGATGCGCGCGGTGGGACGCATACTGCCGACGGCCATCGGCCTCATCGTCGTGCTCAGCGTCGCGACGGCCGGGCTGGGCGTCGTGTTGGCGCACTTCGCAGGACTCACCCCCCTCGAGGGCTATCTGGCCACCAGTCCCGGAGGCGTCTACGCCGTATTGGCCACCGCCGTCGAGACGGGATCCAACGTCACGTTCATCATCGCCGCGCAGGTGGTGCGGATCCTGCTGATGCTGTTCGCCGCGCCGCTGCTGGCCCGCAGCATGGTGTGGCTGAAATCCCGGCTCACGCGTCAGAGCCGGGCGATGACCCCGGCGAGCAGGGAGCCCATCAGCGTCGCGGACTGACGGCCCGCCTCCAACACCTCGCCGTGGCTCAGCGGCTGACCCGTCATACCCGCCGCGAGGTTGGTCACCAGCGACACCGCCAGCACCTGTGCGCCGGCGGCGCGCGCAGCGACGGTCTCGTGCACGGTCGACATCCCGACGAGGTCCGCCCCAAGCGTGCGCAGCATCCGGATCTCGGCCGGCGTCTCGTACTGGGGTCCGTTCAAACCGGCATAGACGCCCTCGGCGAGCGTTGGGTCGATCTCGCGGGCGACGGCGCGCAGCCTGGGGGAATAGGCGTCGACCAGGTCGACGAAATGCGCGCCGACCAGCGGTGACCGGCCCGTCAGATTGAGGTGGTCGCTGATCAGCACCGGTTGTCCGACGGCGAAATCCTCACGCAGGCTGCCCGCCGCATTGGTCAGCACGATCGTGCGCGCACCGGCCGCACACGCCGCGCGCACGGGATGGACAACATGGCGCAGTTCGTGGCCTTCGTAGGCGTGGATTCTGCCGACGAACACCAGCACCCGACGGTCGCCGACGCGCAGCGACAGCATCTGGCCGCCGTGCCCCTCGGCGGTGGGTGGAGTGAATCCGGTCAACTCGGCGACCGGTACCACCGCGACCGGATCGCCGAGTTCGTCGACCGCGGGCGCCCAGCCCGAACCCAAGACAATCGCGACGTCGTGCTGGTTGACGCCGGTGCGCGCGCGGATCTGTGCCGCCGACTCGGCGGCAACCGCATCCGGCGTCGTCACGGTGGGCAGCTTAACCGTCGAATCGGCATTCATCGGTGCAGTGAGATACTGCGAGGATGCCCAGAGCCACCGCGTCGAGTTGCGTCGAGGACGCCGTCAACCGACGCCGCGGTGATCTGGTCGAGCTGTCGCACTCGATTCATGCCGAACCGGAACTCGCGTTCGCCGAACACCGCAGCTGCGCGAAGACGCAGGCGCTGGTTGCCGACTTCGGTTTCGAGATCACGAAGGGGCTCGGCGGTCTGGACACCGCCTTCAGGGCCGACTACGGCAGTGGGCCGTTGGTCATCGGGATCTGCGCCGAGTACGACGCGCTGCCCGGCATCGGACATGCCTGCGGCCACAACATCATTGCCGCATCGGCGGTCGGCACGGCGCTGGCGCTGGCCGAGGTGGCTGACGAGCTCGGGTTGACGGTGGCGCTGCTCGGGACTCCCGCCGAGGAGGCCGGCGGTGGAAAAGTCTTGCTGCTCAACGCGGGAGCATTCGACGACATCGTCGCCACCGTGATGCTGCACCCCGGTCCGCTGGACATCGCGGCCGCGCGTTCGCTGGCGCTTTCTCAGGTCGCGGTCGACTACCGCGGGCGAGAATCGCACGCCGCCGTGGCGCCGTACCTGGGCATCAACGCCGTCGACGCGATCACCGTCTCGCAGGTCGCGATAGGGCTGCTGCGTCAACAGCTCGCGCCCGGCCAGATGATGCACGGCATCGTCACCGATGGCGGACAGGCCACCAACATCATTCCGGGCCACGCCCAGATGCAGTACACAATGCGGGCCAACGATGCCGCCTCGCTGCGTGAACTCGAGCAGCGGATGTCCGACTGCTTCCTCGCGGGTGCCGTCGCGACGGGCTGTGACTACACGGTGGCCGAGACCGAGCCCCCCTACGACGAGCTGGACCCCGATTCCTGGCTCGCCGACACCTTCCGCGACGAGATGGTGCGGGTGGGCCGCACGCCGGTGCCGGCCGAGGTCGAAGCGGCGTTCCCGCTGGGCAGCACCGACATGGGCAATGTCACCCAGGTGATGCCCGGTATCCATCCGATCGTTGGGATCGACGCGGGCGGTGCGTCGGTGCACCAACCGGCGTTCGCGGCGGCGGCAGCAGGCCCCGGCGCGGACACGGCGGTGGTCGAGGGCGCGATCATGCTGGCTCGTACGGTGGTCAGGCTCGCCGAGACAGCGGCCGAACGAGATCGCGTGCTGGACCTGAAGGCGAGGCGAGCGGCATGAGTCTGCAGGACGCAACCGAAACCTGGCTCGACGCCCACTACCCGGACCTGGTCGCATGGCGCCGCCACATGCACGCCCACCCCGAGTTGGGGCGTCAGGAGTTCGCCACCACCCAGTTCGTCGCCTCGCATCTGGCCGACGCGGGCCTCAACCCGAAGGTGCTGCCCGGCGGCACGGGTCTGACGTGTGACTTCGGACCCGAGCATGGACCCAGGATTGCGTTACGCGCCGATATGGACGCGCTGCCGATGGCCGAGCGCACCGGCGCTCCGTACGCGTCGGTGGTTCCCAACGTCACCCACGCCTGCGGACACGATGCGCACACCTCGATCTTGTTGGGCACCGCCCTGGCTCTGGCGTCGGTGCCGGAACTACCCGTCGGCGTGCGGTTGATCTTCCAGGCCGCCGAGGAGCTGATGCCGGGCGGCGCGATCGACGCCATTGCGGCGGGAGCGTTGTCGGGGGTGTCGCGTATCTTCGCGCTGCACTGCGATCCGCGGCTGGCCGTCGGCAAGGTCGCGGTTCGGCCCGGTCCGATCACCTCGGCCGCCGATCAGCTCGAGGTGACGCTGCACTCGCCCGGCGGGCACACATCGCGACCGCATCTGACCGGGGACCTGGTCTACGGAATCGGCACCCTGATCACGGGCGTCCCGGGGATCCTGTCCCGGCGAATAGATCCGCGCAACAGCACGGTGATGGTGTGGGGTGCGGTCAATTCGGGCACCGCGGCCAACGCGATTCCGCAGACGGGCACCTTGGCGGGCACCATCCGCACGGCCAGCCGGGATACCTGGGAAACGCTGGAAGATATTGTGCATGAGGCGATTACATCGCTTTTGGCGCCGCTGAACATCGACCACAGCGTGCAGTATCGGCGGGGGGTGCCGCCGGTGGTCAACGAGGAGATCTCGACACGCATCGTCACCCATGCCATAGAGGCGATCGGTCCCGACGTGCTGTGCGACACCCGCCAGTCCGGTGGCGGTGAGGACTTCTCGTGGTATCTCGAGGAAGTGCCGGGTGCGATGGCGAGGCTGGGGGTGTGGTCGGGTCGCGGGCCGCAGTTGGATCTGCACCAGCCGACATTCGACCTCGACGAACGCGCGATGGCAGTCGGGGTGCGGTTCCTGGTCAACGTCGTCGACCAAGCGGCGCAGTTCTAGGTGGTGTCCCCTCTGCCGCGAGCGACCGTGTCAGTACGCCGACACGCCGGTAACCGCGTACATTTCGGGGCCGCTCGTCTCCTGTCACTGTCCACAAATCTCGACCCATCCACAGATGGTCGCCAGGCCCTGCTGCTCGAGCGTGCGCTATCCGATGCTGTTGACCCATGGATCCAGAACTTCAGCTGCTGTTCGATAGGCAACGAGGCGTAGCGACGAGCCGTCAGATCCTGACGTACATGACCAGGCGTGCATTCGAGTCTGCAGTGGATTCCGGTGTCCTGGAGCGAATTTGGCAGGGCATCTATTGTCTCGGTGAACCGGACGACGGTCTGCGCCTACGCGGACTCGATCTGTCCTGCGGAACCACGGTCGCCGCCTGTCTCGGCACCGCCGCGGCGATGTACGGCTTCGACACCGAAGCGCCGGCCGACCTTCATGTGCTCAGTCCGCCGAATTCGCACCTGCGATCGGCCGATGGACTGGTGGTGCATCGTCGTGACGGTGCGCCGCTGAACGTGGTTGACGGCCGTCCGGCGACGGCCCCCGCCTGGACGGCGGTCGAAGTGGCGCGCTCACTGTGGCGGCCGCGTGCCTTGGCGACGCTGGATGCCGCGCTGCGCAGCGGTACGTGCGCGCGACCAGAAATGTGGCGAGCAGCGATTGAACAGGCAGGGCGCCGAGGCATCGTTGCCGTCCGTGACCTGATCCCGCTGGCTGACGGGCGCGCGGAGTCGCCCATGGAGAGCGAGGCGCGGTTGGCGATGATCGTCGGTGGCCTGCCCATTCCCGAGCTGCAATACGAGATCGTCGACGGAAACGGCGAGCTCAGACGCGTCGATTTCGCGTGGCCGGAGCAGCGAGTTGCCGTCGAATACGACGGTCTCGATTGGCACAGCGGGCCCGATGCCATGCGCCGCGATCGTAGGCGCACAGCGGCGCTGCTGGACGTCGGTTGGACGGTCATCGCGATCGTCTTTGAGGACGTCCGCTGTCGCAGCAAGGAGTTCGTGGCTCGCATCTACGCGCAGTTGCGGCGCGCTCAGGCCGCGTGAGCGACCGCAAAATGGACGCAAATTGCGGCGTGTCGGCGTACAAACACGGCCACTCGCGGAAACCGGCCGGCTAGGTACCCGGGCCGATGTTGCGGGCCGGGCGGGTGCGCAGACTGTGCACGTATTCCTCTGGCGCACCGGCAATTTCAGCGGCATCGGCCATGACGCCGATATAGCGCGCCGAGGGCAGGCCGCCCTCCCACGCGTCGACCACGTACAGCCACGCGAGCACCGGCTCGAAGCTGGTGTCTGACGCGGTGCGATGCACGCGACATCGGATTTTCTTGTGGATCCCGAGCTCTGAGCCCTCCCAGCGATCGAGGTTCTGCTCGTCGTCCTTGGTCATGTCGTAGAGCACGACGAACACGCTCGACGTGGGATCCTCGACGACGGTGGCCAGCGCGCCCTCCCAGCCGATGTCCTCGCCGCCGAACGTCAACCGCCAGCCGTGCAGCCACCCGGTTCCGGCCATCGGCGAATGAGGCGCCCGCTCCAACATCTGCTCTGGATGCATGTTGGATCCGTAAGCGGCGTAGAGCGGCACCAGGAAACTCTAAGGCTTACCGTGCCGGCTTCGCCGACAGGCTGGGCGATCAACGGTCGGCTTGGCTAGCGTTGAGCCCGTGACAACGCGCATCGTCATCATCGGCGGCGGCCCCGCCGGCTACGAGGCCGCACTGGTGGCCGCCGCCCGCGGACCCGAGGTAGCCGAGGTCACCGTGGTCGACGCCGACGGAATCGGCGGTGCCTGCGTGCTCTGGGACTGTGTCCCGTCCAAGACGTTCATCGCCTCCACCGGCGTCCGCACCGAGCTGCGTCGCGCCTCGGGCCTCGGGTTCGACATCGCGATCGAGGACGCCAAGATCTCGCTCGACCAGATCCACAACCGCGTCAAGACGCTGGCGAAGTCGCAATCCGCCGACATCGGCCATCAGCTGCTGCGCGAGGGCGTCACCGTCGTCCACGGACGCGGCGAGCTGGTCGATGACACCTCGGGCATGGCCCACCACCGGGTCAAGGTCACCACGGCAGGCGGCCGGGTCGGCACCCTCAAGGCCGACGTGGTGCTGATCGCGACGGGGGCCAGCCCGCGGGTACTGCCGAACGCGAAGCCCGACGGTGAGCGGATCCTGAACTGGCGCCAGCTCTACGACCTCACCGAACTGCCCGAGCATCTGATCATCGTCGGGTCCGGTGTCACCGGCGCCGAGTTCTGCAACGCCTACACCGAACTCGGCGTGCAGGTCACCGTGGTCGCCAGCCGCGACCAGATCCTGCCGCACGAGGACCGCGACGCGGCCGCCGTGCTCGAGGAAGCGTTCGCCGATCGCGGCGTGAAGCTGGTCAAGAACGCCCGCGCCGACTCGGTGACTCGGACTTCCCGCACGCGAGGAGGACAAAAAGCAGAAGACGGCGTGCTGGTCACGATGGCCGACGGCAGAACCGTCGAGGGCAGCCACGCGCTGATGACGGTAGGTTCGGTGCCCAACACCTCGGGCCTGGGGCTGGAGAACGTCGGTATCGAGCTGGATTCGGGCAACTATCTGAAGGTCGACCGGGTGTCGCGGACGTCGGCGTCGGGGATCTACGCCGCGGGCGACTGCACCGGTCTTCTGCCGCTGGCCTCGGTGGCCGCCATGCAAGGACGCATCGCGATGTACCACGCGTTGGGCGAGGGCGTGACGCCGATCCGGCTTCGCACCGTCTCCGCGGCGGTGTTCACCAGGCCCGAGATCGCCGCGGTCGGGGTGCCGCAGACGGCCATCGACAGCGGCAGTGTGCCTGCGCGCACGCTGATGCTGCCGCTCAACACCAACGCCAGAGCCAAGATGTCGCTGCTGCGTCTGGGCTTCGTGAAGATCTTCTGCCGCCCGGCGACCGGGGTGGTCATCGGCGGCGTCGTCGTCGCCCCGATCGCCTCCGAGCTGATCCTGCCCATCGCCCTGGCGGTGCAGAACAACCTCACCGTCACCGACCTGGCGCAGACGCTTTCGGTGTACCCCTCGCTGTCGGGATCGATCATCGAGGCCGCACGCAGACTGATGGCACACGACGATCTGGACTGAGTCCACGTAACCTGGGACAGGGCGAACGTACCGACCAGTAACTAGGAGCCATTTCAGTGAGCGACCCGATCCCCGCGAACGGGCAGACACTGCTGAGTCCGGAGCAGCGCGCAGAGGCCTGGGAGCGCCTCGGCAGCGAGCAGTTCGACGTCGTCGTCGTCGGTGGTGGGGTGGTCGGCGCGGGTGCCGCCCTGGATGCGGCGACGCGCGGCCTCAAGGTGGCCCTGGTGGAGGCGCGCGACTTCGCGTCCGGCACGTCGAGTCGCTCGTCGAAGATGTTCCACGGCGGCCTGCGCTACCTCGAGCAGCTGGAGTTCGGGCTGGTTCGCGAGGCGCTGCACGAACGTGAGCTCTCGCTCACCACGCTGGCGCCGCATCTCGTCAAGCCGCTGCCGTTTCTGTTCCCGCTGACCAATCGGGTGTGGGAGCGGCCCTATATCGCGGCGGGGATCTTCCTCTATGACCAGTTGGGTGGCGCGAAATCCGTTCCGGCGCAAAAACATCTGACGAAATCCGGCGCACTGCGGTTGGCGCCCGGGCTGAAGCGGTCGTCGCTCATCGGCGGTATTCGCTACTACGACACCGTGGTCGACGACGCGCGCCACACCATGACCGTCGCGCGCACCGCGGCGCACTACGGAGCGGTGGTGCGTACCTCGACGCAGGTCGTGGCGCTGCTGCGCGAGGGCGACCGGGTCGTCGGCGTCGAGGTGCGTGACTCCGAAAATGGCCGTGTGACTGAGGTGCGCGGACACGTCGTCGTCAACGCCACCGGCGTGTGGACCGACGAGATCCAGGCGTTGTCGAAGCAGCGCGGGCGATTTCGGGTGCGGGCGTCCAAGGGCGTGCACATCGTCGTTCCGCGCGACCGCATCGTGAGCGAGGTGGCGATCATTCTGCGCACCGAGCAGTCGGTGCTGTTCGTCATTCCGTGGGGCACGCACTGGATCATCGGCACCACCGACACCGACTGGAACCTGGACCTGGCCCATCCGGCGGCGACCAAGGCGGACATTGACTACATCCTCGAGACCGTCAACACCGTGCTCGCGACGCCGTTGACACATGACGACATCGACGGCGTGTACGCCGGTCTGCGTCCGCTGCTGGCAGGTGAGAGCGAGGAGACGTCCAAACTCTCGCGTGAGCATGCGGTGGCGGTTCCCGCGCCCGGCCTGGTGGCGATCGCCGGCGGCAAGTACACGACCTACCGGGTGATGGCCGCCGATGCCATCGACGCTGCGGCCGAATACGTTCCGGCCCGGGTGGCGCCGTCGATCACCGAAAAGGTGCCGCTGATGGGCGCCGACGGTTACTTCGCGCTCATCAACCAGACCGAACACGTCGGGGTGCATTACAAGTTGCATCCCTATCGGGTGCGGCATCTGCTCGACCGGTACGGCTCGCTGATCGGTGAGGTACTGCAGATGGCTGAGGGCCGCCCCGACCTGCTCACCCCGATCACCGAGGCGCCGGTGTATCTGAAGGTGGAGGCGTGGTACGCGGCCGCGGCCGAAGGAGCGCTGCATCTGGAGGACATCCTGGCGCGGCGGATGCGCATCTCGATCGAGTACCCGCACCGCGGCGTGGACTGTGCGCGCGAAGTCGCCGAAGTGGTTGCGCCCGTGCTGGGTTGGAGTGACGAGGACATCGACCGTGAGGTGACGACTTACCTGGCGCGTGTCGAGGCCGAGGTGCGCAGCCAGCAGGAACCCGACGATGAGTCCGCCGACGCGCTGCGGGCCGCCGCGCCGGAGGCGCGTGCCGAGATCCTCGAACCGGTACCGCTCAATTGAGGCGTCCCGCACCGTTGCCGGTCCGCGACGGACTGGGCCCGGCACGGGTGCGGTTGCGGGGCGGATCGGTGCTCGTCGAGTTGGCCTCGCGGTTTGGGGAGGGTGCCGCGGCCAAAGTGCTTGCGGGCGAGGTGGTGTGCGCTGACGGCAGCGTCGTCGGGGTGGGAACGGTTCTGCCGCCCGGTGCCTTCGTCTATCTGTATCGTGAACTGCGCGAAGAGATTCCGGTGCCGTTCGACATACCGATCCTGTATCGCGACGAGGACATCGTCGTGGTCGACAAACCGCACTTCCTGGCGACGATGCCGCGGGGTAGGCACGTCGCGCAGACCGCCACGGTGCGCTTGCGGCGTGAACTCGACCTACCCGAGTTGTCGCCGGCGCACCGGTTGGACCGGCTGACGGCGGGCGTGCTGTTGTTCACGGTGCGGCGCGAGGTGCGCGGTGCGTATCAAACGATGTTCGCGCGGGATCTGGTGCGGAAGACGTATTTGGCGCGCGCCGATGTCGATCCGTCGATTGAGTTTCCACTGACGTTGCGGAGCCGGATCATCAAGCGGCGTGGGCAGTTACAGGCTGTCGAGGAGCCAGGGGAACCAAATGCCGAGACACGGATCGAACACCTCGGGGGCGGCCTGTATCGGTTGACGCCACGCACCGGACGCACGCATCAGCTGCGGGTGCACATGAACTCGCTGGGGCTGCCGATCGCCGGGGACCCGTGGTACCCGAAGGTGGTTGACGTGTCGCCCGACGACTTCTCGACGCCGTTGCAGCTGCTTGCTCACCGTCTGGAGTTCGACGATTCGCTCTCCGGTGAACGACGGTCGTTCGTGTCCGTGCGTCAGCTGTAGGTGAGAGCTGGCGGTCACACGATGTTGTATTGGTTCGTATCGATCACCCGAACCGTGCCGGAACTATGGTTGGCGACGTAGACGTAGTCGCCGTGCACGGTGAGCCGCCACGTACCGGAACCGACGCTGACTGTATCGACGAGCGTATTCGTTTCCGCGTCGATGACGTACACACGGCCATTGTCGTAGTCTGAGACGTAGACGTAATTGTCCTTGGCCACCACGTCGACCGTCCGGCCGCCCAAATTGAGCGGCTGGATTCCGGCGTCACTAGGTTTGGTGTCTACAGCGGAGAACGTGGTCAAGTCGAACACCGAAACCGTACCGCTGAAGTTGTTGGAAACATACAGCTTACCGTCGGCAACTGCTGCGCCGAGCGATTGGCTCAGGCCGTTTCCGCTGAGCGGCTGAACTCCGTCGAGGCTGTCGTTGGTATCGATCTCGGAGAAGTCGTCAGTGTCGAACACCCGCACGACGGTGCCGTTGTAAATGTTGGCGACGTACAGACGATCGCCGCTAACCGCCACTGCGGATGCCCCGGTGGGGACGGAGATGGACTGTGTGCCTTCAGTACTCGGGTCCGTATCGATGACGGTGTTGGTCGTGGTGTCGATGACCGTCACGCTCTCGCCAGTGATGCTGGCAACGTAGAGCCGGTCACCGTCGATCAGGAGCTGGTACGGATCAATCCCGACCGGAAGATGTTGGAGGCCATCGGTGGTCGGGTCGGTGTCGACGAATTCGTAAGTGTTGGCATCGATCACCTTGACGACAGCTTCGCCACGACTGGCGACGTAGACATAATCTCCGCGAGCCGCGATAGAGTACGGTTGCGAACCGACGGGGATTGCTTGTATTCCGCCGACGTTGGGATTGGTGTCGATCTCTGTGTTGGTATTGAGGTCGATCACCGCAACCGTGCCGTTGTCGCGGGTGACGAACATGCGGTCGCCGACGATGGCGGTTTCGAGCGGATTGGCTCCGACGTTGTAAGTGGAAAATGCCGGCGTGACGAAATCGCTGACAGTGACGGAGACTGTGGCCGTGGCGGTGCCACCAGCGCCGTCGGAGATGGTGTAGGTGAAGGTATCCGTACCGCTGAAACCATTGGCGGGGGTGTAGGTGACGGTGGTCCCGTCAGTGGTGACCGTTCCGCCCTCGGTGCTCGTGGCGTCGACCGCCGTGATCGTCAGCGTCTGGCCGGGGTCGGTGTCGGTGTCGTTGGCCAGCACGTCGATCTGGTTGCCGGTGGAATCCTGGTTGACCGTGACGGCGTCGTCGACCGCCTCGGGGTTGTCGTTGACGTTGATACTGACCGTCACAACGTTGCTGAACGCGGTGCCGTCGTACGCGGCGTAGGTGAAGCTGTCGGGTCCGCTGAAGCCCGCGTTCGGGGTGTAGGTGAACGTTCCGTTCGGGTGTAGCGTCAGCGTGCCGTTCGCCGGGGGAAGCACCACGGCTGGTCTCAGCGTTTCCACATCGACGTCGGTGTCATTGCCAGTGAGCGCGCTGTTCGGGAGAGTAAGGGGCGTGTTCTCGGTGGCGTTCAACGTGTCAGCGACCGCCACCGGGGCGTCGTTCAAACCAGTGATAGTGACCGTCACCGTGCCACCCTCTGTGGTTCCGCCGAGTGCATCTGTGGTGGTGTAAGTGAATGTGTCCGTGAAGGACTCAGTGTCATCAAGGGCCTGAGCGTTGGCACCGGGAGTGTACTGAATCGTTCCGTCCGGGTTGATCGAGACGGAGCCACCGTTGGTGGTCGGACCCAGCGCGGAAACAACGATTGAACCGTCGGCGTCGGTGTCGTTGGCCAGCACGTCGATGTTGGTCTGGCCGTCTTCGGTGACCGTACCGGTGTCGGGGTTCAGTACGGCCTCATCTTCGACGGGGGTGACACCGATGGTGACCGTGGTGGTTGAGGTGTGTCCGCCGCCGCCGAAGAAGCCGGCCAATCCGTGTAGGTGCCAGGGGCTTGCCTCATCGGAGACGGTGTAGGTGAACATGTCTGTGCCGTTGAAGTCGGCGTCGGGGGTATACGTGAACGTGCCATCAGAATTGAGCACCACTGAACCGTTGGTCGGCTGGGTGTAGTCGGTGATGGTCAGTCGATCCCCGGGATACGGGTTGCCGTCGGTGCCGGTGTTGATGTCGGGGTCGGTGTCGTTGCCCAGCACGTTGATGTCGACGTCGAGGTCTTCAGACGTCGTTGTCGAATCCACTACAGCAGTGGGTCTTTGATTGAAGAAGGTGCGCTGCAGTTCGCGCTGGGCCCAGCCCAATACGACGAACAACATCATCGGCGGCGCCGGCGTGTCCGGTCCGGGCGCCAGGACCGATGACACGAACGTCGCCACCGCGGTGGTGGCGATGTTGGCCACCGCTACAACACTGCCCAGTGCCGCTTCGATCGGATTCGACGGCTGCTGCACAAGCGGTGCCGGCGCTGGGGTTCCGGCTGCGGCCGCGGTCGTCAGCTGCAAGTTCTGAGTCTCGTTGTTCAGCGAGAACAAACTCATCGAGTTCTCGCCGCCGGCCAGCCGCGACGCTGACGGATCGATCAGACCCTGACCCGAACCGGCACCCGTGGTCCCCGACGGACCCGGTTTCGACGGCACTATTACTATCGGCGCACCCGCGACGGGTGAATTGCCCGACGGCGCAACATAACTCGTTACACCCCCGCCTGTCCCGGACTGAGCCAGACCTCCGCCCTGGCCTTCGTTTTGACCTTCGCCTTCGCCTTCGTCCTGACCTTCGTTCTCGCCTTGTCTTTCGCCTTGACCTTCGCCGAGTTCGTTCTGGGTCTGCTCTTCATCGCCTTTGATCTGCGCATCGCCGCCGACATTGAGGTTCATCTCCGGCACACCGGCACCGTTACCGTTGCCCGACCCCTCGCCGGGCTCGCCATCGCCGTCGCCGGCCTGCTCCTCACCGGGCACTTCGGCCGGGTTCAGATCACCAGGAGCCTCCCCGGCACCTTCACCAGTGCCTTCGCCTGCACCGGCACCCTGGCCGCCGCCGTCGGCGCCGTCACCTTCGGACTGGGCGTAAGCCACCCCTGCACCCAGACCGCCACCCGAACCGGTGGCCACCGCCACGCCTACGCCCAACGCCACCGCCAACGCGCCGACACGGCCGATGTACTTCGCGTAGCTGCTGCGGAAATCGGGCTGTGTCGGCTCGACATCGGGTGAAGCAACCACGCGGCTTCGGCTCGTGCTGGCGTTGACGGAATTGGACATGATGCCCCCTGCATTTCCCATTCGTCAGGACCGTCCGTGACGCACGGCGTCAGTGGCGAGATCCGCGGACGCCGAGGAATGTGGCAAACGTATAGCAGCGCGTTGCCGATGGGAATCAGGGATTTCCCTACATTTTTGACTTCGCGATCTTATTGGGACCCATGCCACCGGCGCAATTATTGAACAATCAAATTTATTCGCTGTAGCCTCACGCGCGGTCCGGTCCCATGACCTCGACGCATCGGGTGGTTCACGTCCTACTATTAATGACACCGTCAATATCCAGGCACAAGTTGATGAGCGGCGGACTGAGGCGAAATTGGTAGCCAACCTCGGTACAGGTATGGGCATGCGCTCAGGTCTTTGCCAGATTACATCGTTGCGATATGTATGCAGGGTGTGTCATCCGTCGTGCACGCGACACGTGCCGCAGCGCGGCGGCGTTCTGATCCATACTCAGCAAAGCTTGAAGGGCGGCGACCGACGGGCCCGATCGCTAGCGTGAGCCCGCCGCAATCACCGCGCGGTTGCGCCCGGCCGCCACCGGCAGATCGACCTTCATGATCTGCCGGTCATAGGTCATGTATCCGTTGACCTCGTTCTCGACGTCCGTCGTCTGCGTGTAGATCGCACCCGACAAGCCGATCTCGTGTGCAACCCGCTCCAGATCCAGGCTGACCTCGACGTAGCGCTGGGTCAGCCGCGCCTTGCTGTCGGTCATCTCGTAGGCCATCGGCGGCCCCGGCCACCGGTTGCCCTCTTCGATCAGGCCCAGGCCCCCGTACTCGCCGTTGACGGTCACCCTGCCGTCGCGCACGACCGGCCGACCCGGACCCACGTAGGTGTGGTCATCGAAGATGTCGCCGGTCCGGCTGTCACCGCGCGACTTACAGCAGTTCGCCCCGCTGTTCGGGACCACCATGCGTGTGCGGTCCGCGGCCTTCACCGCCCTGGCGATCCTGGCCGTGTCGTACTCGCCCCAGCCCTCGTTGAACGGCACCCAGCCGACGATCGACGTGACACTGCTCAGCTGATGGACCATCTCGGAGAGCTCGTTTTCGAAGTGCGCCTGGGCGTCCCGTCGCGGTGTCGGTGCCGGCCCCGTCGGGATGTCGAGCGACACGTCCAGTGACGGCATATCCTGCCACACCAGCAGTCCCAGCTTGTCGGTCCAGTAGTACCACCGCGCGGGTTCGACCTTGGCGTGCTTGCGGACGAAGTTCATGCCGAGCGCCTTGATCTGCTCGAGGTCGAACTTGAGTGCATCGTCGGTGGGTGCGGTGTAGATCCCGTCGGGCCAGTAGCCCTGATCGAGCGGACCGTGCAGGAACGTGATCTTGCCGTTCAGCGCCATCCGCGCTCGGCCCTGCGCGTCCTTCACCGTGCTGATCGTGCGCAGGCCGGCGTAGCTGGACACCTCGTCGACCACCTTGCCCGTCCGGGTCACCAGCCGCGCCGTCAGGTCATAGAGGTACGGATCTTCCGGCGTCCACAGATGCGGCGACGGCACCAACAGGCGCAGTGTGGCACCCGGCTTTCCCGACGCACGCGCGACCACCTCGCCGCTGGGTTTGGAGACGACGACTTCGGCGCGCTGATCGCCCGCGCCCGAAACGCGCGGCGTCACAGTGAAACTGGTCAGATCCGTCGTGATGTCGAGCTTGTCGATATGCGCGGCCGGCACCGGCTCCATCCACACCGTCTGCCAGATGCCCGACGCTCCGGTGTAGAACAGTCCGGCGGGGTTGTACCGCTGCTTGCCGACGGCGAATCCGCCCCTCTCGTTGCGGTCCTCGACGCGGACGGTCAGCTCCTGCGGTCCCGACGGCCGCAGCGCGCTGGTGACGTCCGCGCTGAACTCCGTGTAGCCACCCTCGTGACGCGCCACCTGTTTGTTGTTCACCCAGACAGTGGCGATCTGGTCGACGGCGCCGAAGTGAAGGAGCACATGCCGGTTGTCCCAGTCCCGAGGGATCTCAAACACCTTGCGGTACCACATTTGATCGTCGTGGCGCTGTATCCCCGACAGCGCGGACTCCGTCGGAAACGGCACCAGGATCTGCTCGCGGTAGTCGCTCTCCGGCGGCGGCGCGGTCGCCCCGGCCTTGGCGGGCCTGCCGGTGTAACCCCACAAACCGTTGAGGTTCAACCATTTCTCCCGCGCGAGCTGCGGGCGCGGATATTCGGGCAGCGCATTGTTCGGCCCGACCAAGCCGGTCCACCTCGTCGACAACGGCGGCGTCTTAGGCTGCCAGACGTCGGCCGCATGGGCCGGAGTGGCCGCGATCGTGAGGCTGCCCAGCAGTACTACCGCCACAGTCAAAGTGATGCGGACGAGTCGAACCCTTGTCATCGCGTCTGTGCCGGGCGGGTACGACCGGTGGCGCGAGCAGGCATGAACATCCCCCAGGATCGAATGAATCAGGACCTGACGTGGCGGCGCCTACCTCGAAGGTCCCCCGGCACACCGATGCGTCGCAGCAAACATAGCGGGAAGTGGTCGCCGACGGAAGTGGGAGAGCCTGGCAATTTTCCGAAGATTCATGTGACGCAGGTGTCCAGGCTGTAGGCGCCGATCCTGCGTGTGAGGCATGAGGATACGTGAAACGCCGTCTGCCTCGGCATTGTCGGTGGGTATCCGACTTGCGAAGGTCGCCACGAGTGGATCCCGGCCCTCGGCGGACCGCTATGCGGTCCGACCGGTCCGCTGACGCTGATGCGGGCCGGTGATCCGCTGCGACTCATATCACACAGCAAAGTAGGTGGGGCGGGTGGGCGACACTTTCGGCCGATGCCGATCCACCCGTCCGTCAACTCGCCCTGTTCTTTGCGATCGTGATGCGCGTGCGGGTGCGACAATTTCTTGCGCGCCGTCCTATCGGCGCCCATTTCAGAGGAGCGAACGTGCGCAAGACATTGCTCTGTGCCGCGGCGGTGTTGTTCGTAGGCGGTCTGGTGAATGTGGGCACGCCCACCGCCGACGCCACACTGTGCGGATCCGTCGGTGGCAGGTTCGTCGACGTGACCGGCTGCAGCGACCCGTTGGCCTATCTCAATGACGCGCTTCCCCCGCCACCGCCGCCACCACCCCCACCTCCGCCGCCTCCGCCGGGCGCACCTCCGCCTCCACCTCCGCCCCCGCCACCGCCACCCCCACCGCCGCCGCCCTACTACGCACCGGTGGCGCCGAACGTCGATGTCTGCGCCAGCGTGGGCCGACGCGTCAGCGTCAGTGGTTGCATCTAGCGTGAGCTCGCCTCAGCCCGGTTGATTCGATGTATCTGATCACCGGCGCCGGCGGCGGGGTCGGCAGCGTCAGCCGTGCCGTGGTCGAGTTGTTAGTAGGCGGCGGTGAGCGCGTGCGCGCCATGGTGCACCGCGATGACGAACGGGCGCAACAACTTCGGGCGTTGGGAGCCGACGTGGTCGTCGGCGATCTCACGCGCGCCCCCGACATCCTGGATGCGCTGGCAGGTGTTCGCCGGATGTTCTTCAACATGAGCGTGTCGGCGGACTACCTGTTGGCGACCGCTGAGGTGTGCGCGGTGGCGAAGGAGCGCGGGCACCTCGATGCGCTGGTCAACATGTCGCAGATGACGGTGTCGCAGATGACGTTGACCAGCACTTCAGAATCGGAGCACCAGCGTTTGCACTGGCTGGCAGAACAGGTGCTCAATTGGTCCGGCCTTCCGGTAATCCACGTACGCCCAACGGTTTTCCTGCAGAATCCACTTTTCTCGATGCTGGGCGCTCAATCGGTGAGGGACCGTGGGGTGCTCGCGTTGCCGTTCGGTGCTGGTCGCACGTCACCGATCGCGGCAGCGGACGTCGCTGCCGTCGTCGCGGCGATACTGCTCGAGCCCGCGGATCGCATCGGTGCGGTGTACGAACTGACCGGCCCGGAGGCGCTCGACATGGACGGTCTGGCGGCCCAGTTCGCGCTCGCACTCGGTCGGCCGGTCGTCGCCGAGAACCTCACACCCGATGACGAGCGCCGCCAGTTGGACTCGGTGCCGCTGCCAGACCATGTGCGACACCACATTGAGACGATGGCACGGTTGCATCGTGAGGACCGCTACAACCGCTCCACCGACGACGTCGAGCGCATCATCGGTCGGCCCGCGCAATCCGTCGCGCAATATGTAGCGACTCATCGCGATCTGTTTGACTGACTTCGTGGACCGCGCAGCGTTTGACCGCTTGTTCGACCTGACCGATCGCACCGTCATCGTCACGGGCGGCACTCGCGGCATCGGGTTGGCCCTGGCCGAGGGTTTTGTCCTGGCGGGTGCGCGGGTGGTGGTCGCCAGCCGCAAGCCCGACGCGTGTGAGCAGGCTGCACAGCACCTGCGCGGACTCGGTGGTGAGGCCATCGGAGTCCCTACCCACCTCGGAGACGTCGGCGCACTCGAGGCCCTTGTGGACAAGACAGTCGACGCGTTCGGCGGTATCGACGTCCTGGTGAACAACGCCGCGAACGCGCTGGCGCAGCCCCTCGGAGAGATGACCGCCGATGCGCTGGCGAAGTCGCACGAGGTGAACCTCCGCGGACCGGTGCTTCTCGTGCAGGCGGCCCTGCCGCACCTGAAGGCCAGCTCACACGCTTCCGTGGTGAACATGATCTCCACAGGGGCGTTCAACTTCGCGCCGGGAACAGCCATCTATTCGTCGAACAAGGCGGCGTTGATGTCCTTCACCCGATCGATGGCCGCCGAGTACGCCTCGGCCGGTATCCGGGTTAATGCCATCGCACCGGGGCCCGTCGACACCGACATGATGCGAAACAACCCGCCAGAGGCGATCGCCCGCATGGCCAACAGCAACCTGATGAAGCGTCTTGCCAAACCGGATGAGATGGTCGGCGCCGCATTGATGTTGGCGACCGACGCGGGGAGCTACCTGACCGGAACGGTGATCATCGCTGACGGTGGCGGAACGCCTCGGTAGCGTCTGCCATCACCCCGCCCGTCGACGCCAGGATCTGGCTGCGATTCTCCAGGTGTAACGCCGCCTCGAGGCTTGACGCGTCCAGGTTGGCCCACAACACCTGCTTGGTCGACTCCACGCCGAATTTGCCGTAGCCACACAGTGTTTCGGCGATGGCCAGGGCGTCATCGAGCACTGAGCCGTCCGCGGAGATGCGAGACACCAAACCGAGCCGCAGTGCCTCCTGGGCGTCGACCGCACGCGCGGTCAGGATCAGGTCGAACGCCGGGCCGGCCCCGACTATCCGCGGCAGCGTGTAGCTGACGCCGATGTCGCAGCCGCCGAGGCCGAGCTTGATGAATTGCGTGCAGAACCGCGCGGATTCGGAGGCGATCCGGATATCGCAGGCCAGTGCAATTCCCATGCCGCCGCCGTAGGCCGCCCCGTTGACCGCTGCGATCACCGGCTGCCGAAGGCGATGGATCTTCGCGGTGAGGTCGGCAATTCTTTCCTGCCATCGCATTCCGGACCGCGGGAACTCGGTCCCTCCGCCGGCCTTGTTGGGATTCGGGTCGGTCAAATCCAGGCCCGAGCAGAACCCGCGTCCGGCGCCGGTCAGCACGACGACGCGCAGGTCGTTGTTCGCCCGGATCCCGTCGAGGGCGGTGTGCAGGTCCTCGACCAACTCGTAGGACAGAGCGTTGAGCTTCTCCGGCCGGTTCAGCGTGAGGACGGCGATGTCGGGCCTGGGGTAGGTCAATTCGAGATGGGGCATGGCGACACGTTAGCCCCGTGCCGGATGGCCTCAGACGGTGCTGCGCCAGCCGGTCACGCCCACAACGATCATCCGTAGCTGCTTGACCGCAATGCGCCTGATCTCGTCGAGCGCGACCGAGTCGGTGGCGTCCTCGATGGACTCCGCGATCGAGATCATCGCGTTGACGAACAGGCTGGCCAAGATGTTGAGATCCTCGCCGCTCCACGCATTGAGCCCGGGGAAGCGGGCGAGATCGATCGCCAGTTCCGACGTGATCAGACGGATCTCGGTACGGATGGCGTACCTCAGCACGGTCACGCCGCTGGAGCGCTCACGGCCGATGAAACGCCAGTGTTCGCGACGTTCGTTGACGCCCTCGATCAAGATGTCCACCGACGACTCGATGACCCGGTTCGGATCGAGCTTGCCCGCCCGCGCACCGCGCAGCATGTCGCGAAGGGCGCGGAACGATTCGTCGATGAGCACGAGGCCCAGCGCTTCCATCGACTCGAAGTGGCGGTAGAAGGCCGCAGGCACGATGCCCGCCTCACGAGTCACCTCGCGCAGACTGAGCGCCGCGAAGCTGCGCTGCTCCAGTAGGCGCAGGGCAGCGGCGACGATCGCCCGCCGGGTGGCCTCCTTGCGCTCCTCCCTGGAGAGGGTGTCGCGGGACCGTGACTTGCTTGACCTGCTCGAACGGCTCGTTCGTGAACTGGGCGTACGGTTGTTCACTTTGTGAAACCTACCACAACCTGCACGAATCTATTGACGCGCCCCCTGTGAACGGCGCACGGTATACACATGTTCACTCAAACTTTGACACGCCGCGTGCGACGGTCGCCTCTTCTGGAGTTGCTGACCGGGCCCCACGGCGTGGATCGATACACCGAGCTGGTCGACCCGACCTGGACGCGGTCAGACGCCCGCGCCAAGGTGATCTCGGTGCGTCGGCAGACGCCCCGCAGCGTCACGCTGACGCTGGAACCGAATCAGGCGTTCACTGGTTTTCAGGCCGGCCAGCACATCAACCTCACCGTCGAAATCGACGGCCGTCGTCGCACCCGTCCCTACTCTCCGGCCAGTGCCGAAGGCTCCCCGTATATCGAGCTCACGGTCGGCCGCCACGAGGGCGGACTGGTGTCCACCTATCTCTGCGACCACGCCCGCCCGGGCTTGGTCGTCGGACTGGACTCCGTGGGCGGGGACTTCGTGCTCCCGACGGTGCGGCCCCGTCGCGTTCTGTTCGTGTCGGGCGGCAGCGGCATCACCCCGGTGATGTCCATGCTGCGCACGATGCGCAACGAGGGATCGGATCGCGAGATCGCTTTCATCCACTACGCCCGCAACGCGCAGGAAGCCTGCTACGCAGACGAGCTCGCCGCGATGTCCGGCGTTCGGGTTTTGCACGGTTACACCCGTGCCGGACAGGGCGATCTCACCGGCTATTTCGACGCAGACCATCTGGCCGCGGCGATGCCCGAGCCGGACGCGGTCTTCGTGTGCGGTCCGCAGGCACTCGTAGATGCCGTCCGGACGCACTTCCCGGACGCGTTGTCCGAAAGCTTTGTCCCACCTGTGTTCACCCCGTCGGCCGATACCGGCGGCCGAATCGCATTCACCGACAGCGGTGTCGAGCTGACTGACGACGGCAGGCCACTGCTCGAGCAGGCCGAGGCCGCAGGCCTCACGCCGGAAAGCGGATGCCGGATGGGCATCTGCGGAAGCTGCACCCGCCGCAAGAGCAGCGGCGTCGTCAAGAACCTGATCACCGGAACCGTATCCAGTAGCGAAGCAGAAGACGTGCGTATCTGTGTATCCGCCCCCGTCGGCGACGTCGACATCGCGCTTTAGATCCGAAACGGACAAGAAAGGACAAGCCATGACTACAGCCACCACCGCACAACCGAAGACCATCTCGAAAACCGTCGGCGGCAAGACCGTCACCATGACCCCAGAGCAGGCCGACGCGTTCGGCCGCGAACTCGACGCGCTGAAGGACCGCGTGATCGCCGACCTCGGCGAGCGCGACGTCACTTACATCCGCCGGATCATCAAGGCGCAGCGCGGTCTGGAGGTCGCCGGCCGTGCGATGCTCTTCGGCGGCATCTTCCCGCCGTTCTGGCTCGCGGGTACAGCGATGCTGGGCATCTCGAAGATCCTCGACAACATGGAGATCGGCCACAACATCATGCACGGCCAGTACGACTGGACCGGCGATCCGACGTTGGCGGGCAAGAACTTCGAATGGGACACCGCCTGCCCGGCCGACCAGTGGCGGCACTCGCACAACTACATGCACCACACCTACACCAACATCGTCGGCATGGACCGCGATGTGGGCTACGGGATCCTGCGGATCAGCGAGGACCAGAAGTGGAAGCCGTACTTCCTCGGGAATCCCGTGTGGGCATTCCTGCTGATGGTGCTGTTCCAGTACGGCGTCGCGTTGCATGAACTGGAGACCGAACGCATCACCGCCGGCGAAATCTCGATCGCCGACAAGCGCGAGATCCTCGAAGGGATCTGGCGTAAGACCAAGAAACAGACCCTCAAGGACTACGTGGCGTTCCCGCTGCTGGCCGGCCCGTTCGCGCCATGGGTGTTCGCCGGGAACATGACGGCGAACCTGATGCGCAACGTCTGGTCCAATGTGATCATCTTCTGCGGACACTTCCCCGAGGACGTGCAGGAGTTCTCGATCGAGGAGACCAAGGCCGAGACGCGTGGCCAGTGGTACTTCCGTCAGATCCTGGGATCTGCGAACCTGACCGGCGGCAAGCTCTTCCACATCCTGAGCGGCAACCTGTCGTTCCAGATCGAGCACCATCTGTTCCCTGACATCCCGGCACACCGTCACGCCGAGATCGCGCCCGAGGTGCAGGAGATCTGCAAGCGCTACGGCATCCCCTACAACACGGGACCGCTGCCGCGGCAGATCGCCACCGTCTGGCGCAAGATCTTCAAGCTGGCACTGCCGGGCTAGCCGTTACGTCTGACAGTTCGGACACCAGTAGGAGACACGGTCTCCGCTGGTGTCCGACTGTATGTGGGTGCCGCAGCGCCGGCATGGACGTCCCACCCGGCCGTAGACCCAGAGGTCGCGACCACCTCGGGTGTCGCCGGTCGTGGTGCGATTGACCCGGGAGCGGTTGAGCCACAACATGTCACGAGCCCGTTGCACCATGCGCAGCGGGTCTTTGACGCCTCCCACCGGTGTCGTCGGCAGATAGCCGGTGACAAAGCACAGTTCGTTGGCGTAGACGTTGCCGACGCCGGCCATCACCCGCTGATCCAACAGCGACTCGGCGAGCGGTCGCCGCGGGTCGGCCACCAGGTTGTCGCGAGCGATACGCGGTTCCCAGTCGTCACCGAGCAGGTCAGGTCCGAGATGGGCGACGACGTCCATGTCATGGTCGCGTTTGAGAATCTCCAGCACTCCGAGATCGATACCTGCGGCGCGGGAATCCTCGGTTTCCAGGATGATTCGGATCTTGTGGGGCTGCACACGGCGGATCTGCCCGCCGACCAGCCAGGCCCCGTCCATTTTCAGGTGCGAGTGGATGCTCGCATCGCCGGCGCGGATGAAGAGATGCTTACCCCTGCTGATCACCTCGTCCACGACGCAGCCCGTCAGATCAACCGTCGCAAACTTGGGAACTCGCACGTCGCACCGTGTGAGTGTCTTACCGGCAAGCGCCTCCCGCAGCTTGGTCGCAGCGCGAAAGACGGTGTCACCCTCAGGCATTGGCCGTCACCGCAACCTGAGTCCTCGCGGGGTGCGTGAGAAGCCGGCACCGATCAGGGCATCCTGAACGGCGCCCCGCTGACCGCCCGCACCCGGTTCGAGCACCGGCACGCCGTTCACCTTTTCCACGAGGAACGACTGCACCCGCCCCGCGCTCACCAGATCCGCCAGCGCGGCCGCGGCCGCGATGTGCGCGTCGGCATCCTCGGTGAAGCTCAGCAGCGAGCGTCCACCGCGTTCGAGGAACCACACCAGTTCACCGTCCACCAGCGCGACGAGCGCCCCGGCTTTACGGCCCGGCCGTCCCCCGCCAGCGGGAGGTGCCCCCAGCGCGACGTCTTCGTCAGAGGTGGCGCGAGTGGGCCACGGCAGCGCTGCGCCGTACGGATTGGCCGGGTCGGCGGCTGCCATCACGACCGCGTGGTATTCGCGGTGATCGGGGTCGACGCCGTCGAGGTAGGACCGCAATCTATCGACCGTCGACGCCACCGCGAACTGGGCGCCCCCGAGGGACTCGACGAAGTACCCGCGCTGGCACCGGCCGGCGTCCTCGAATGCCGTCAACACCTTGTACAGCATGGCAAAGCCGCCGGGCACCTGTTCGGATGTGACGGCGCCCTTGGTCAGCACGCCGTGACGGCCCAGGAGCAAGTCGGCCTGGAAATGTGCGCGCACCGTCGACTCCGGTTCGGCCGCCGGCAGCGCGGACCAGCGGCCCGCCACCACGGGGTCGGAGGTGCGCGTCTGCGCGTGCGCGACGCTGTATCGACTCAGCCGCGGCGGGCGTTGACGCTGGCGGTGGGCCGGGGCGCCAGGGCGGCCCGACGAGCGGCGGGGACCCGTCAGCATCGCCCGCACCGGCGCGAACGTATCGCCGCTGACCCAGCCGGCCCAGATCAGTTCCCACAGCGCCTGTTTCAGTTCGTCGCCCGGGTTATCGGAGAGCTGGCGGAAAAAGTAGGCGCCCCCGCCGCCAAGCGTCTCCATGATCTGGCGGTGCGTGTCCGTGAATTCGATCTCGGTCGGCGCCGCGAGCGTCATCGGTGCCGAATCCGCCGGATGGAAGGCGATCCACCCGTCGCCGCCGCCGATCTGTCCCGCACCCGACCAGGTGACCTCCCCGGACGCCAGCAGCTCGTCGAGCATCGCCGGCTGATAGTCGCGCACCCGCAGCCCGAACACCAACGGCTCCACCGCTGAGGCCGGAATCGGCACTCCCGCCAACTGATCGATGACCGCCGCGAGTCCGTCGACACCGCTGTTGTGGGTCGATCCGACCTGCTGCCACGCGGGCAGGAAGCGCCCATAGGCGGCGGTACTGACCGGCTCGACCTGCGCCCGCAGCGCGGCCAGCGATCGCCGGCGCAGGATTTTCAGGATGTCGGAGTCGCACCACTCGCTGGAATCGGACGCTGTGTTGAATGTCGCCGCCGGGGCGGCTCCGGCGGTGAACTCCCCGCGAATCAACCTGCCGTCGATCGCCATACGGCCCAGTACATCCGCGGTGACCCGCAGGCCCAGACCGAACCGGGCCGCCGCGTCATGTGTGGTGAACGGACCGCGGGTGCGGGCATACCGGCCGAGCAGTTCACCCAGCGGATCGTCGACCGATTCGGTGAAGGCCGTCGGCACCCCGACCGGGACGGCGACCCCGACCCCGTCGCGCAGCAGCCCGATGTCCTCGACGGCCACCCACCACGTCTGGTCGGCGTACGT
The DNA here is from genome assembly GCF_032883055.1 of Mycobacterium sp. 29Ha. Lineage (NCBI taxonomy): Bacteria > Bacillati > Actinomycetota > Actinomycetes > Mycobacteriales > Mycobacteriaceae > Mycobacterium > Mycobacterium sp. 29Ha. The sequence goes on along the minus strand of NZ_JAMQTI010000006.1, from coordinate 131,145 downwards.
CACCCTCAGCGCGCGCTTGCTGGCCAGTAACCCGTCGAGCCAGCCGCCAACCTCGGACGTGGTGCAGCGTTCGGCGATTTCGGCCTCCGTGAGTGGGCCCAACACCCGCAGCAGGTCGGCCACGCCTTCGGCGTCGCGGGCCTGCCGGTCGTCGCTGAGATGTTGCAACTGCCTCGCGGTCGAAGCGATGACTTGCGGATCGAGCAGCTCGCGCAACTCCACCCGGCCGAGCAGTTCGGCCAACAGCACGCTGTCCAAGGACAGCGCGGCGGCGCGCCGCTCGGCTAGCGGGCTGTCGCCCTCGTACATGAATGCGCCGACATAGCCGAACAGCAGCGACGCCGCGAACGGTGACGGCGTGGTCGTCTCGACCTCGACCAGCCGCAGCCGGCGCTGCGCGACGCGGTTCATCAGCTCCGTCAGCGCCGGCACGTCGTACACATCCTGCAGACATTCGCGCACCGCCTCCAGCACGATCGGGAAGTCCGGATACTTGCGTGCGACGTCCAGCAGCTGGGCGGCCCGTTGCCGCTGGTGCCACAGGGGCGATCGCTTACCGGGGTGACGGCGGGGGAGAAGCAGTGCGCGGGCGGCACATTCGCGAAAGCGCGATGCGAACAGTGCCGAGCCGCCGACCTCCGCGGTGACGATGGGTTCGATCTCGTCGGCGTCGAAGACGAAGAGGTCGGCACCGGGCGCGGTGTCTTCGGTATCGGGCAGTCGCACGATGATGCCGTCGTCGGACGCGGTCGGCTTCTCGTCGATGCCGTAGCGTTCGCGCAACCGCCGGGCGACAGCCAAAGCGAGTGGGCCGTGCACCCGCAATCCGTACGGGGAGTGCAGGATGACGCGCCAGTCGCCGAGTTCGTCGCGGAACCGCTCCACCACGAACGTCGTGTCCGTCGGCACCACCGTGGTGGCCTGACGCTGCTCGTCGAGCAGTTGCCACAGGTTGTTGGCGGCGTACTCGTCGAAACCCATTGTCTGGCAGCGCTCGTCGAATTCATCACGGCCGAGTCGGGCCAGCTCACCGGTGAACGCGCCGACGGCCGCTCCGAGTTCGGCCGGTCTGCCGACGCTGTCGCCGCGCCAGAACGGCAGCCGGGCGGGCTGCCCAGGCGCGGGAACGACCAGCACCCGGTCATGGGTGATCTCGGTGATGCGCCAGCTCGTCGCACCGAGAGAGATGACGTCGCCGGGCCGCGACTCGTAAACCATCTCCTCGTCGAGTTCACCGACCCGCGAGGGCTTTTCCGAATCAGTGGCCAGATAGACGGTGAACAGGCCGCGGTCGGGGATCGCGCCGCCCGACGTCACGGCCAGGCGCTGCGCACCGGGCCGGGCAATCAACGTCCCCGCATCACGGTCGTATACCAGACGTGGACGCAGTTCGGCGAACTCGGTGGATGGATACTTCCCGGACAGCAAGTCGAGTGTTGCCTCGAATGCACTGCGCGGCAACGTCGCAAAGGGCGCGCTGCGGCGAACCGCGTCGAACCAGCGGTCGGCGTCCAACGGCTCGAGCGCCGAAGCCGCGACGGTGTGCTGGGCGAGGACGTCGAGCGGATTGGTCGGCACCCGCATGGTCTCGATGTCGCCGCTGAGCATCCGCTTGACGGTGACCGCACATCCGATCAGATCCGTGCGGTGCTTGGGAAACAGCACACCCTGGGAGATCTCGCCGACCTGGTGACCCGCACGGCCGATGCGCTGCAACCCGCTGGCCACCGACGGCGGTGCTTCGACCTGGATCACGAGATCAACCGCGCCCATGTCGATGCCCAACTCCAGGCTGGACGTGGCGACGACGGCCTTCAGGCGGCCGGACTTCAGATCGTCCTCGACCTGTGCGCGTTGCTCCTTGCTGACCGAACCGTGGTGCGCGCGGGCCAGCAGTGTCGGGGCGCCCAACGACGCGCCGCTGGCCATCAGCTGTGCCGGGAAGCCGCCGCCCACCTTCGGGTTGTGCTCCATGGAAACGCCGGCGCCAGTGCGTTCGGCGTGAATCTCGTTGAGCCGCGAGGTGAGTCGCTCGGCTAGCCGCCGGGAGTTGGCGAAGACGATCGACGAATTGTGCGTCTCGATCAGGTCGACGATGCGTTCCTCGACGTCAGGCCAGATGGTGTTGTTCTCGAGGTTGGCCATATCGGGAACGGGCACCGTCACGGACAGGTCGAAGGTCTTGGCCGCGGGCGGCGCCACGATGGTGGTGCGCGCCTGACCGGACAGGAACCGCGCGACCTCCTCGGGCGGGCGGACCGTGGCGGACAATCCGATGCGTTGCGCTGGCTGGTTCAGTAGCTGGTCGAGCCGCTCCAGCGACAGCGCCAGATGCGCGCCGCGCTTGGTCGCCGCGACGGCGTGCACTTCGTCGACGATGACCGTCTGCACCTCGGTGAGCGTCTCGCGGGCCGCGGAGGTGAGCATCAGGAACAGCGACTCCGGCGTGGTGATCAGGATGTCCGGCGGCCGGGTGATCAGCTCGCGGCGCTGGGCGGGTGTGGTGTCACCGGAGCGAACGCCGACGCTGATCTGGGGTGCGGGACTCCCGCTGCGCTCGGCGAGGCGGCCGATGCCCGTCAGCGGGGTCCGCAGGTTGCGTTCCACGTCCACGGCCAGCGCCTTGAGGGGCGATACATAGAGGACCCTCGTGCCTGCTGACGCGGGCCTGGGCTCTGAGGATGCGAGGCGGTCGATCGCCCACAGGAACGCCGCGAGCGTCTTGCCGGAGCCGGTGGGGGCGATGACCAGTGTGTTGTCGCCGTCGGCGATGGCGGACCACGCCTGCGTCTGCGCCGGGGTCGGCTCGGCGAATGTTCCCGTGAACCAGTCGCGGGTCAGCCCGCTGAACCGGGCAAGGGGACTGGTGCTCATCTAGCCATCGTGCAGCAGGGCACCGACAACTGTCAGGGACGTGCGGCCGCGACGGTTTCTGCCAGCGCTTCGGGAATCCCAGGAACCCGGGCGACCATATCGAGCAGGGCATGCGCACACGCGTCGGCGACGACGTCGATGTCGATCGAGGGGTCCATCATCCGTTGCCTGCACATTTCGAGAGTGAAGGCCAACCACCCGTAGACCACCACACGCAGGTCGCGCTCGACCTTGGAGTCCAGCTGGTCACCTCCGAAGCCGGCGACGATACGGTCGGCCTGGCGGTCGTTGTCGAGGTCCTCGATGCCGCGCAGGACGGGGTCGGAGCGGCCTGCGCCGACATAGGCCGCCCAGGCGACGTTCGGGTTCTGCTCGTAGTAGCGCAGGTAGGCGATGACGCCTTCCCGCAGCTGGTTGAACAGACTGAGGTCAGGGCTGGGCGGTGTGTTCGTCGCCTCGAAGAGCCGTTCACTCTCGGCGCGCAGCACCGCGGCGAAGAATGCCCGCTTGTCGGGGAAATAGTGGTACATCAGCGCGCGGGAGACGCCGGCCTTCTCGGCGATCTCGTCGATGCGGACGTCGTCATAGGGTCGCTGCCCGAACACCTCGGCGCCCAAGGTTAGAAGTTCGGCGCGGCGCTCGTCGGGAGACAACCGCCGTCGGGGTACAGCCATCAGGCCATCTTAGTTGACATATGTACAACAGTGCATGAGCCCCGCCATCGCGAGAGTGGGCTTGCGTCACGCCAATGTCGCGTTTCATGTGCGGGTAACCCACGTTCGCGCGCGGCCGCCGCCTCAGCCGAAGTGCACACCCTGGGCCAGCGGCAGCTCCGACGAGTAGTTGACGGTGTTGGTGGCTCGACGCATGTACGCCTTCCACGAATCCGAGCCCGACTCGCGCCCGCCGCCGGTCTGCTTCTCGCCACCGAAGGCGCCGCCGATCTCGGCGCCCGACGTGCCGATGTTGACGTTGGCGATGCCGCAGTCCGAACCGTCGGCGGCCATGAAGCGTTCCGCCTCACGCATGTCCATCGTGAAGATCGACGACGAAAGACCTTGCGGCACCGCATTGTTCATCGCGATCGCGTCGTCCAACTCGTCGTAGGTCAGCACATAGAGGATCGGAGCGAACGTCTCGGAGTGCACCACCTCGGTCTGCGCGGGCATGCGGACGACGGCCGGCGCGACGTAGTAGGCGCTGTCGTCGCCCAGTTCGTGGCGCTCGCCCCCGAACACCTCGCCACCGTCGGCGCGTGCCTGCTCGAGTGCCCGGACCATGTCGCGGTAGGCGGTCTCGTGGATCAGCGGACCGACCAACGTGCCGTCGGCCGTCGGCTCACCGATCGGCAGCTGCCGGTAGGCCGCCACGATCCGGCCGACGAGTTCGTCGGCGACCGACGAGTGCACGATCAGCCGTCGCATCGTCGTGCATCGCTGTCCAGCGGTGCCCGCGGCGGAGAAGACGATGCCGCGTACCGCGAGATCCAGATCGGCCGACGGCGTGACGATCGCGGCGTTGTTCCCGCCGAGCTCGAGCAGCACCTTGCCGAATCGCTGAGCCACCCGCGGCCCGACCTGCTGACCCATCCGCACCGAACCCGTGGCCGACAGCAGGGCCACCCGGGGATCGTCGACCAGGCGCTCACCGACCTCGCGGCCACCCTGGATCAGCCGGCTGACCTCCCGCGGCGCACCCACATCGTCGGCCGCGCGCTCGATCAGCGCCTGGCACGCCAGCGCCGTCAGCGGCGTCAGCTCCGAAGGCTTCCACACCACCGTGTCACCACAGACCAGTGCGATCGCCGTATTCCAGGCCCAGACCGCCACCGGAAAGTTGAACGCGGTGATGACTCCGACCACGCCCAGCGGATGCCAGGTCTCCATCAGCCGGTGCCCCGGGCGTTCGGACGCGATGGTCTTGCCGTAGAGCTGACGCGAGAGTCCGACGGCGAACTGGCAGATGTCGATCATCTCCTGCACCTCACCGAGCGCCTCGGACGTGATCTTGCCCGCCTCGAGAGTGACGAGCGCCGCGACATCGGCCTTGTGCTCGACCAGCAGCTCGCCAAGGCGTGCGACCAACGCGCCGCGGACCGGCGCCGGCGTCGTCCGCCATGTTGTAAATGCCTGCGCGGCTTCGGCAATGGCCGCATCGGCCTGTTCCAGGCTGGTCTCGGTGATCGTGAACAGCACGTCGCCGGTGATCGGGGTGCTGGCCTGCAGGCGTGAGCTGGATGTCGCCGGCCTCCCGGCTCCGTGGCCGCCCGGCTCACCTAATTCGGCGGGTGAGCCCACGGCCGTCAGTGCCTCGCGTACGCGGGTGCGCAGCGCATCGGCCGTTGGCAGCTGGGATTTCTGCATGGTCGTCATTGTGATGCCGCTTTCTCGTAGAGCTCGTACGGATCGTGGATGTGGTGGCCGATCTGTCCGGCCATCCAACTCAGGCTGTACTGCGAACTGTCCGCCTCGTCTGCGGCGTGCGCATCGGAATCGAGGTTGGAGCGGAAGATCCCGGCTGCTGACGCGGGTAGAAAATCCTCGTAGGCAACCGGTTTCGACGGATCTCCGCCGCGGTAATAGGCCAGGCCCGAGGCTGCCATGGCCTCGTCGGTGGCGGGGAAGTACGTGTTCCACATCGCTGCCGGGTCGGTTTCAGCCATCGCCTGGTCGTAGCGTCGTCTGCCCTCGGCGGTCAACGCGACGCCGCGCGATTCGACCTCCCCGAAGCGCACGCGCAACGTGCCCTCGGATACCTGCCCATCATCGTCGCGGAAACGTCTCGGTTCGGAAAGCGCACGAAAAGACGTCTGCCGCAGCAGCACGGCGGGCCCGTCGCATCGCGGGGGGCCCTGAATCGCATCGATCATCTCGATGCCCCGCCGCGACATTCGTACGTACAGTTCGTCGATGTCGAGCACCCGCGGCGTCAGGTGATTGATGTGTGTGGTTCGCACCCCGGCGATGTCGGCGGCGACCGCGGATACGTGGGCCAACTCGTCGTACCACGCCCGGTCGATCGGCTCACGTGACAGGGCGAACGCGTCGACCGCGGCGGCGATGAACCGGTCGGCGCTGTCGCGATCGGTGCCTGCGTCGGACGCGATGCGCCGCGCCTCGGCGATCAGCGCGGGATCGAACAGCTGCCTGTCGGCGAGGTACCGCTCCACACGCATGCGCAGGTCAGGGGCGAAGAACCTTTCGTCGGCTGTGGCCAGCATCGAGGTGAACACCCGAAATGGGTTGTGCTCCAAGTCGTCTGAATCGATCGGCCTAAACGCCGTCGATACCACCGGCACGGGGGACCCCGCGTCGCGCAAGTCATAGAAGCCGACCGGGAACATTCCGAAGGCGGCGAACAGGTCTGCGACGTCGGCGAGTTCGCGCGGGTTGCCGACCCGGATCGCGCCGTGACGCTCGACGATCACCCGTTCGGTCGCGTCCAGTTCGCGGTTCACCTCGGCGCTGACCTCGACGAGAGTCGAGTACATCGGTACCTCGGCGGCGTACAGCCGAGAGAGCGCGGCGGCGAACTCCGCACGCAACTGCCAGGTTTGAACGCGTGCCGTCATTTTGCGGCTCTGCTCGGATACAGTGCCGCCATGAGCGAACCGCTCGACGACATCGACCGTGTGCTGGCGCGTGAGTTGGTGGCCGACGGACGCGCAACGCTGGCGCACCTCGCGGAAACCGCTGGACTTTCGGTGTCGGCGGTCCAGTCCCGTGTCCGAAGACTGGAGTCGCGCGGCGTTGTGACGGGATACACGGCGAGAATCAACCCCGAAGCCGTCGGGAAGATGCTGTCGGCGTTCGTGGCCATCACTCCTCTCGATCCCTCTCAACCCGATGATGCTCCTGCGCGGCTCGAACACATCGACGCGATCGTGTCGTGCTATTCGGTGGCCGGCGAGGAGAGCTACATCCTGCTCGTGCGTGTCGAGACCCCGCGGGCGCTCGAAGACTTACTGCAACAGATACGCACGGCGGCGAACGTACGTACCCGAAGCACCGTCATCTTACAGACTTTTTACGATGGACGCGACTACGTGCCGTAATAGTTACGGCTCATGGGTCATTTGACCGTAAAACTTCTGTTAATATGGGGCTTATGACCGCTGTCCTGACGCACTCTGCCCAAGATGTCTCCGCGGCCTCGCTGGTCCGTCCGGACGACGTCCACAACGTGCTGGCCCGCAGCATCCTGGCCGACGGTATGGACCTCGTTCTCGACATCGACCGCTCTTCCGGCTCGTACCTGGTCGACGCCCGTACCGGCAAGCGCTACCTCGACATGTTCACGTTCTTCGCGTCGTCGGCCCTCGGGATGAACCATCCGGCGCTCGCGAATGACGAGGACTTCCGCGCCGAACTCGCCCAGGCGGCGGTCAACAAACCCAGCAACTCCGACATCTACTCGGTGCCGATGGCGCGTTTCGTGTCGACCTTCGCGCGCGTGCTCGGCGACCCGGCGCTGCCTCACCTGTTCTTCGTCGACGGGGGAGCGCTGGCCGTCGAGAACGCGTTGAAGGTCGCGTTCGATTGGAAGAGCAGGCACAACGAGGCGAATGGGATCGACCCCGCCCTCGGTTCCAAGGTGCTGCATCTGCGCGGCGCCTTCCACGGCCGCAGCGGCTACACGCTCTCGCTGACCAACACCGACCCCAACAAGGTCGCCCGTTTCCCGAAGTTCGACTGGCCGCGCATCGACGCGCCGTTTACCCGGCCCGGCTTGGACGATGAAGCCATGGATGCCCTCGAGGCGGAGTCGCTTCGCCAGGCCCGAACGGCGTTCGAGGCCCACCCGCACGACATCGCGTGCTTCATCGCCGAGCCCATCCAGGGTGAGGGCGGTGACCGCCATTTCCGGCCGCAGTTCTTCGCAGCGATGCGTGAACTGTGCGACGAATTCGACGCACTGTTGATCTTCGACGAGGTGCAGACGGGCTGCGGAATGACCGGAACCCCTTGGGCGTACCAGCAATTGGGGGTTGCGCCCGATGTGGTCGCATTCGGCAAGAAGACGCAGGTGTGCGGCGTCATGGCCGGCGGCCGTGTCGACGAGGTGCCCGACAACGTGTTCGCGGTCAGCTCCCGGATCAACTCGACGTGGGGCGGCAACCTCGTCGACATGGTGCGCTCTCGGCGCATCCTCGAGGTCATCGAGTCCGACCAGCTGATGATCCGGGCCGCCCATGCGGGTCGATACCTGCTCGATCGGCTCGCTGAGCTCGCCGAGGAATTTCCAGACTTGGTGCTCGACGTTCGAGGACGCGGTCTGATGTGCGCCTTCAGCCTGCCCAGCGCGGCGCTGCGCGACGAGCTGATCGGCAAGTTGTGGGACCGCGGCGTGATCATGCTCGCCAGCGGACCGGACAGCGTGCGGTTCCGGCCCGCGCTGACGGTATCGCGCCCAGAGATCGACACCGCGGTCGACGCGGTGCGCGACGCGCTGCGCTAAACCTCGGTCGGTGTGGTGGGCGCTGTGAGGCGTCGGATGACCGCCCGCAGGCGGGGCAGATCGGAGCCGCCGACCAGTTCGCAACCGTGAAGCTCCGCCAGTTTGCGTGCGGCAGGGGTGAATTCGTGGTTCGTGACCACCATGGTGCTGGCGCAGTCGTGCATCGGCGCACCCGCGACGACCTCCTGGATCGCGCCCGCGCCGACGGGTCGCGCCTGTCGTTTGCATTGAATGGCAACGCGATTGGGGCGCCAGCCGACGACGATGTCGACGCCCCAGTCGCCGGTGGTCGACGTCATGATCACCGGCGCCCCGCTGGACCGCGCGATCCGTGCAACGTAGTCCTCGAACTCCGTTCCTGACATCGCGGCTGTCACATCCTCGCGTGGATGCGGGGTACTGATGCCGTGGATCGCGCCGCGGATGAAGTGTGGCGCCGCGACGATGACCAACGGAGCCGCCGCGGCGACCACCAGGCTCCACCCCGGCGTCCCGCCCAGCATCCAGGCGGCCACGCCGAGGCAGCCCGCGGCGAGCAATTGCCACTTCAGCGCCACGCGGCGAATGGTAGGGGCGCGCGCCGACATCGGTTACCAGCCACGCCGCACGCAGTCCGATATGCGAAAGCGTCGATCCCGTCGCCGCGACCCGGGACGAGATCCGCCGGATCTCGGGTTTACCAGTTCAACGCGCAGGGAATCTTCTAACCCGTTCCCATCGGTGACTTTCGGGAGAGTCCGGCCGTGTACCAAAGCCCTGAGCGTGTGCGACAAGACGACGCCAACGTGCGTGATGCTGTGCGTTTCGGCGCGGCTTTCGCGGTGGCAGGCATCGCGTTCCTGTTCACCGCCGCCGTCTGGGTGAGTACCTGCAGCGGCGCGACGGCGGACACGGTTGCGTGCGGGGCACCCCAGCGAACTCTGCTTGCCCTCGGGGCACCCATCATCCTGCTGTTCGGCGGGCTGCGCGCCTTCTTCCGCACGTACCAGACGTGGCGCAGGCAGGAAACGTGGTGGGCATGGCAGGGCGTCGGCTGGCTCCTGCTGACGATGATGCTGTTGGTGCTGACCATGAGCCTGCCGTCGCTGGCCGGACCTGCGGTGTTCGGAGGATGACTGATCAGCCGCTGACGGCGGTTGCACTCGTGTGCAGCCTCAAGCCCAGCCCGGCGCCATCGAGCAGCGAGTTGATGGCCGAGCATGTCTGCGATGTTCGTTTCTCCCCCAGCGGAGCGGGGTAGATCTACCGTTGAATCAGCCCATTTAGGGCGGCCACAGGTATGCCTAGAGAGGAGTACCGATGAAAGGCCCAAAGGATCCCGTAGACCATGCGCGAACCACACGCCCGCATGCCGGGGAGTCAATGAAAGACAACAAAATCATGCCGGGGCTCATCCTGATAGGAGTGGCCCTGGTGCTGTTCGTCTCATGCCTGGCGGCATTCGCCACCAAGCACCATGACGTCGGGCTGATGCTGGCTTCTTTCGCCGGCGTCGGATTCGTCGCCGGCGGCGGATGGCTGATGATCGAGCACCTGAGGGTGCGGCGAATCGAAGACCGTTGGTACGCAGAGCATCCCGATGCCCTGCGTCAGCGACCAAGTAGTTAGGACGCACGAAAGCGAAAAAGGCCCAGCCGGTTGGCTGGGGCCTTTTCCGTGGAGAATTTGAGGCTACTGCTCGGCTTTCTGACGCTCCTCGGCTGCCTTGGCTCCGCCGCGTGCGGATTCAGCTTCGGCTTCCTTCTTGGCGGCGTCCCGCTGGGCGTCGGCCTTGTCCTGCTGGGCTTCGCCCTCGCGGACCATGTCGTCACGGCCGGTCACGGTGCCGACAGCTTCCTTCGCCTTGCCCTTGACGCCTTCGACGACGCCCTTGATGCCTTCTTCGGGGCCACTGTTCTTCTCAGTCATACGTTGCCTTTCCGCTATGTAGTGGAATCGGTCCAGCCCACTTCTTGAGCGTGGGGCCGCGGGGATCGCCCCGCGATCCAAGGGTTACCCGGGCCTGTGGACGCTAAACGCGATCGTCTTCGGGGTCGATGTCAACCGTTTCCAGCTGTTCCTGCCAGTCGGCGGCGGCGGCCTCGAGGGGCAATTCGCCTGGCGGCTCGGCAGTTGCTTCCTCGTCCAGACCCGGCTCGCTCACCGGCCGTAGTTGGTCGGCGGCGTCGGCATCGGGAATGTCGTAGGGGAGGTCTTGATCGTCGCGCATGATGCTCGAGGATACCCTCGTCCCGGATCCGAAAACGATTTGGTGCTTGAGTTTTTGGTCTCCTACGGCCCCGGCGCTAGCTCTTTGCGACCTTGCGGATCAGCCGTGCGGTGCTGCGGTCCAGAATCTCTTGCCGCTTGGCTGGGGCTCGGGTCTTCGCGGCGCGCTTGGCGGCGGTCGCGATAGTCAGGCCAGATTCATACCCCTCGACGACGCGGGGATCCACGTAAGAGCGGCGCGCCACCGCCGGGGTATTGCCGAGTTCCTCGGCGACCTCTTTCATGACCGCCGATTCCACGCGCTTGATCACGGACTTGTTCTCCGGCGGATCGGCGTCCACGAATGCCGCCGCCGCCAGCACCGTGCCGTGCCAAGTGCGTAGATCCTTGACGGTGTACTCGTCGCCGACGAGTTCCTTGAACCGGCTGTTGAGATCGTCGGCGTGCAGGTCGGTCCACCCGGAACCGTTGCGGCACACCAGCAACCGCTCGCCGCGATGCGGTCTGCGCATCAGCGAACGCACCGACCTGACGACCTCAGGATCCTCGATCAGCAGGGTGCGGCGAACGCCACTCTTGGCCGGATAGTCGAACTCAACCGCGCCACTCTGCAGCGTCACATGTTCGCAAAGCAACGTCGCGAGGCCAAAGGAGTTGTTCTCCTCGACGTACTGTTCTGACCCCGAACGGAAGTAGCCGAGATCGAGCAGTTGCAGCGCCAGAGCGATCACCCGATCGCGGGTGAGCCCCCGCCCGCTCAGGTCCGATGCGATCTGGCGCCGCACGTCGGGTAGCGCCGCCGACATGTCCAGGGCCCGGTCGAATTTCTCCTCGTTCCGGTCCTGCTGCCACTTCTGGTGGTAGAGGTACTGGCGCCGGCCTGCGGCGTCTGTTCCCACCGCCTGGATGTGGCCGTTGGGATGAGGGCAGATCCACACCCTCTTCCAAGCCGGAGGGATCACAAGCTGTTTGATGCGCTCGAGCGTCGTGGCATCGGTGATCGACGCACCGTTCGCGTCGTAATAGGAGAACCCGCGGCCGCGCCGGACTCGGCGCAGTCCGGGGCCACGGAGATCGCTACGACGAAGCCGCATGTTTGGCGGACGACCACGCGAGGGTAAGGGACGTGGACCATGGCGAATCACGGACCACGCTGGACAGGCTCATCTGCGGTATCACTGCATCATCGGCGCGAGGATGAGGAACGCCCCGGCATATATCGCCACCAAGATCAAGATCAACGCCAACAGGACCAGTCCGGCAGTCACGATGACTCGGCGCAGTCCCCGGGTGCCGCCCGGGTCTGCGTCGCCGAGCTGACTGCGCGACCCCATGTACTTCATGACCGGGGTTTACCCGGCCTGAGCGCATGCCACACTTTGGTACCGACTGCTCGCGGGAACTCCCGTGGTTAGCCGGGAGCGGACCTGGGGTAACCTCGCTTCGATATTGCCGGGAGGTCAAATGGCCGACGTTGCCAACACGAAGAACGGGCACCTACGGAACGCCGGGTCGGTCGAACTTCGGGTCGCCGCCACACTGGAAAATCTTGCAGTGCTGCGCACGCTCGTGGCGGCGGTCGCCACATACGAGGATCTGGACTTCGACTCCGTCGCCGATCTGCGGTTGGCAGTCGACGAAGCGTGTACGCGCCTCATTCGCTGCGCGGTCCCCGATTCCACACTGCTGCTCGTCGTCGATCCGCGCGACGACGCGGTCGTCATCCACGCATCGGCGCCATGCAAGAGCCCCGACATCCTGGCCCCCGGCAGCTTCAGCTGGCACGTGCTGAGCTCACTGACCGACGATGTACAGACTTTCCAGGACGGGCAGGGCCCTGAGGAAGGACAGGTCTTCGGGATCTCGATGACGACAAGGCGAGCGAGCTCGTTGCAGTGAGCCCTTCGACGTCACAGGGTTCGTCGTCGCGATCGAACTCTGAGTACGCGGATGTCGCGGACATGTTTCGCGAACTCGAAGGCGTACCTCAAGACAGCGCGGCCTTCCAGCGACAGCGAGACCGCATCGTGGAACGCTGCCTGCCACTGGCCGACCACATCGCCCGTCGGTTCGACGGGCGCGGCGAGTCCCGCGACGATCTCGTCCAGGTCGCCCGTGTCGGCCTGGTGAACGCGGTCATCCGCTTCGACGTGAACGCCGGATCGGACTTCGTGTCGTTCGCGGTGCCGACGATCATGGGCGAGGTCCGGCGACACTTCCGGGACAACAGCTGGTCGGTCAAGGTGCCCCGCCGGCTCAAAGAATTGCACCTGCGGCTGGGCGCCGCCACAGCTGAACTGTCTCAGCGGCTCGGCCGCGCACCCACCGCCTCGGAACTGGCCATCGAACTGGAGATGGACCGCGACGAGGTCGTCGAGGGTCTGGTGGCGGGCAGCTCCTACAACACGCTGTCCATCGACAGTGGCGGTGGAGGTAACGAGGACGCGCCCGCGATCGCGGACACGATAGGCGACGTCGACCTGGGACTAGATCAGATCGAGAACCGAGAAGCGTTGCGGCCCTTGCTCGCAGCGTTGCCCGAGCGGGAACGAACGGTTCTGCTGTTGCGCTTCTTCGAATCGCTCACGCAGACCCAGATCGCCGAACGGGTAGGTATCTCGCAGATGCACGTGTCCCGGTTGCTCGCGAAATCTCTAGCGCGGCTGCGGGACCAACTGCAGTAGGCGGGGCGGCTCACCCTGTACCGCCGACAGGGCGGTGTCGACGCCGCCGAAGAACGGCAGAAGCGAATCGGGATCACAGATCTGCACCAGCCTCGTGACCGCTGGGCTGGGCACTGAAGCCCAGGTGATGGATTCGTCGGCGCAGCGCACGTTGAGTGTGTGCAGCGCCGAAAAGCCGGATGTGCCAAAGAAATCGACGCCGCTCAAGTCGAGCACCAATCGGTTGATGCGATCGCCGTGTCGCAGCGCGTAGTCGACGAGCGCGTTCGCGTTCGCTGCGTCGATCTCGCCGTGCGCCGTGACCACCGCGGTGTCCGGCGGTAGCGAACGGGTCGCGAAATGGGCCGAGTGCGACTCGGCGCGCTCGATCAAAGACTCCGGTGGCGTCGGAGCATCGTGTGTTCGGGTAGACATTGTGACTCCATCAGTGGTGAATACATCGATTCGTACTGTGGCTCACGTCAAATTGGGCCCTGCGCTTTTGAAAGCCTGGCTGCAGGGCCACAGCCCTGCACGTCGATGACGTTTGCAGCTGGCTGTGATTTCAACCTGATTTGAACCCTACGCCTCACGATCGAAAACGACAACGTGAATGACGCGGACGTCATAAGTCCAGTTCACGGCGTTGGACTCGGCGCGCGTTTGTATGAAACGCCTGGTGGACCCACACTTGTCGACATGTCGACCACGGCCGCCGGTATTTTGCTCGCCGCCGGGGCGGGCGCGCGCTTCGGTATGCCCAAAGTGCTTGCTGCACAAGGTGAGTGGCTGAGATCAGCGGTGGCGGCGTTACACCATGGCGGGTGCGACGACGTGGTCGTCGTGCTGGGCGCGGCGATCGTCGATGTGCCTGCTCCCGCCCGCGCCGTCATCGCGACTGACTGGTCAGACGGGTTATCCACATCCTTGCGTACGGGTCTGTCGGCCGTCGAGGCCGACTTCGCGGTGCTGCACACCGTCGACACCCCCGACGTAGGCGCCGAAGTGGTGGACCGCGTGCTGGCCGCGGCGCGATCATCGACGTCGGGCCTCGCGCGCGCGTACTTCGGCGACACGCCCGGCCACCCCGTCGTCATCGCCAACCGGCACTGGACCGAACTACTCCGAGGACTGCGCGGCGACGAGGGCGCGCGCGCGTTTCTCTCGGCGCGCCCAGACGTCGCCGCTGTGGACTGCGCTGACCTGGCGACCGGCCGCGACATCGATTCCCCGTGATCGGCCGCCGATCGGATCAGGGGATCGTCAGCCCCAGCATCGCCATCGCGAAGCGTCGCACCGACTGCTCGGCCACCGCGACGGCGTCGTGGTGACCGTCGCGCGCTCTGGACCGCAGAGTGCCGGCCGCCGGATCGATACTCACCTCGGCCAACATCTCACCGGTCGTCGGTTCGCAGACCGCCCACGTGTACCCGGTGTCGGAGGCCCATCGCGCCGTACAGCGCGCCACATGGCCCGGATCGGACTCGCCCATTGCCGCGAGCGCGGGGCGGTCGTCCATGAACTCGTCCTCACGCAATGCGCGCAGATACCAAGCGCCGGCATTAATCTCCACGGGCTCCACCTGTCGATGGTAGGCATGGCCTGTGAGGATCACAGTGATCGGTGCCAGCGGTCTGATCGGCACCAAGGTGGTGGCGCTACTCGAGGCTGACGGGCACGATGTCGTCGCGGCATCGCGTGGATCTGGTGTGGATGTCCTCACCGGCGACGGGCTCGGGGAGGCGCTGGCCGGGGCCGACGCGCTCGTCGACGTCACGAATTCTCCGTCGTTCGAAGACGGGCCGGTGTTGGAGTTCTTCACCACGGCGACGGCGAATGTGGTTGCAGCCGCGGAGAACGCCGGGGTCGGACACTATGTCGTGCTGTCGATTGTCGGTGTGGACGGTCTGCCGCTCAGCGGGTACATGCGGGCCAAGGTCGCGCAGGAGAAGCTGCTCGGTCAATCCGGCATGCCCTACACCATCGTGCGCGCCACGCAGTTCGCCGAGTTCACCGACGCCATCACCGGATCGATGACCGTCGGCGACGAGGTGCGCGTTCCCGATGCGCTGATTCAGCCCATTCCTGCGGACAGGGTCGCATCCGACGTCGCGCGCGCCGCCGTCGGCGGACCGCTCAACGGTGTCGTGAACATCGGTGGGCCGCAGAAGATCCCGTTCGAGAAGATGGCCCGCGACACATTGGCCCGGCAGGGCGACGACACCAAGACCGTCGTCGTCGACCCCGAGGCCGGCTACTTCGGCACGCCGCTGCAGCGCAACAGCCTCGTCACGTCCGACTAGCGCGATTCCCGGCTGAGGCCTACTTGATCTCGGCGAGCACCGTGCCCTGCGTGACGGCCGCACCTGGCTCGACCGCGAGGCCGGTGATGACGCCGTCCTTGTGCGCGGTGACCGGGTTCTCCATCTTCATCGCCTCGAGGACCACCACGAGGTCGCCCGAAGCGACCTCCTGACCCTCTTCGACGGCCACCTTGACCACGGTGCCCTGCATCGGTGCGGTCACCGAATCGCCGGATGCCGCCGCGCCGCCGTGCGAACCACGCTTGCGTGCCTTGGGCTTCTTGCGGACGACGCCGCCGCCCGCCGGTGCGCCACCGCCACCGCCGATGGCCAGATCGCCGGGCAGCGACACCTCGATGCGCCGGCCTCCCACCTCGACGACGACCGACTGCCGCGGAATGGTGTCTTCCTCTTCGATCGCTTCACCGCCGGTGAACGGTTCGACGGTGTTGTCCCACTCGGTTTCGATCCACCGGGTGTGCACGTCGAACTTCTCGCCGTCACCGATGAACGCCGGGTCCGACACCACGGCGCGGTGGAACGGGATGACCGTCGCCAAGCCCTCGACATGGAACTCGGCCAGCGCACGGCGCGAGCGGGCCAGCGCCTCCTCGCGGGTGGCCCCGGACACGATCAGCTTCGACAGCATCGAGTCGAACTGGCCGCCGATCACCGAACCGGCCTCGACGCCGGAGTCCAGCCGCACACCGGGACCAGTGGGGATGTCGTACCGGGTGACCGGGCCGGGCGCGGGCAGAAAGCCGCGGCCGGCGTCCTCGCCGTTGATGCGGAACTCGATCGCGTGCCCGCGCGGCGTCGGATCCTCGGTGATGTCCAGTGCCTCGCCGTTGGCGATCTTGAACTGCTGCAGGACCAGGTCGATGCCCGCGGTCTCCTCGGTGACCGGATGCTCGACCTGCAGGCGGGTGTTCACCTCCAGGAATGAGATCAGCCCGTCCTGGCCGACGAGGTATTCGACGGTGCCTGCGCCGTAGTAGCCGGCCTCCTTGCAGATCCGCTTGGCCGACTCATGGATCTCCTTGCGCTGCGCGTCGGTCAGGAACGGCGCGGGCGCCTCCTCGACGAGCTTCTGGAAGCGGCGCTGCAGCGAGCAGTCGCGGGTGCCTGCGACGACGACGTTGCCGTGCGTGTCGGCGATGACCTGAGCCTCCACGTGGCGCGGCTTGTCCAGGTAGCGCTCGACGAAACACTCACCGCGGCCGAACGCCGCGACGGCCTCACGGGTGGCCGACTCGAACAACTCCGGGATCTCTTCGATCGTGCGGGCGACCTTCATGCCGCGGCCGCCGCCGCCGAACGCTGCCTTGATGGCCACCGGTACGCCGTACTCTTTGGCGAACGCAACGACCTCGTCGGCGTCCTTGACCGGGTCGGGGGTTCCCGGGACCAGTGGCGCCTCGGCGCGCGCGGCGATGTGCCGGGCGGTGACCTTGTCGCCGAGATCACGGATGGACTGCGGGCTGGGGCCGATCCAGATCAGGCCGGCGTCGAGCACGGCCTGAGCGAAATCGGCGTTCTCCGAGAGGAATCCGTAGCCGGGATGGATCGCGTTCGCGCCGGACTTCTCGGCCGCCTCCAACAGCTTCTCGAAGACGAGGTAGGACTCGGCTGAGGTCTGGCCGCCGAGTGCGAACGCTTCGTCGGCAAGCCGCACGTGCGGTGCGTCGGCGTCGGGTTCGGCGTACACGGCCACGCTTGCAAGCCCGGCATCCTTGGCTGCCCGGATCACCCTGACCGCGATTTCCCCGCGATTGGCGACGAGCACCTTGGAGATCTTTGAGCTGGCGTGACTTGCCACTGCGCCTCCTGACGGCATCGTTTTTAAGAAACGTCTTTAAGAATGTATCGGAGGCAGTTTAGGCGGCAGCACGACGCCCACGCCAAACCGGTATCGGTTACTGCCGGGTAGCTCCGCTCACAGTGCTCGGTTGTGCGCCAGGAGATCGGTGGTGCGCCGCTTGCGTTTGGTGTCGCGCCACCTCCTGACCGCCCGGATGACGGGACCCTCCGCCCCGTAGGGACGGCCGTAATGGAGGACAAGCGTCACCCGCAGAGTGTCTTTGGACCAGGGCAGTACGGAGTGCAGCGCACGGTATCCCCTGAAGAGGTACGCATCACCGGGGACGAGCGGGATTGTGAACGCAGTGGGGTCGTCCTCGTAGCGCTGGCGCATCCGGCGGCCGTGCATCTGGTTGTGCACGAGCAGTCGCTCGGCTGCGCTCAGCGCGGCCCACCGGCGGTGCGGGCGATGGTCGGGGAATATCGCCACCTGGCCGGTGCCATCGGCGGGAACGACGATCGGAACAAGCATCGTCAACGCATTCGAGTCGTAGTGCCAGTCGAACGGCGGGGTCTCCACATTAGAACCGTCCAGTATGCGAAGAACTCGCTGCTGATAACCCGCGTAACCAAATTCAGCGGATTCCGGCAGCGACGTCAACGAATGCAGAAATGTCTCGATGCGCAGGTGATCGGCCAGCGCTTCGATCGTGGGGCACTCCCAGGAGTCCGCGTTGGTCAAGTTGTGTTCACGCCGCCCATGGCGAGCAAGGTAAGCATCCACCTCACCGCGCGCGGCGGCGAGCCACTCGGCCGCGATGATGCCGCGGAGGGAAACCAGTCCGTGCTGGTCCAGGTCGGCCTTGGCGTGGCTGGCATGGCTCGCCAGATTCGCCGCTACCGCTTCGGTGTGGCGTTGCACTTGCGTTTCCCCCATCTGCAAAGCATTACCCGCAACGTTTTCCCCCATTCACCTCCACAGCACCTTCACAGCTCGCCGTTATCTGAGCCGTTTCTTGATACGGGCCAGCATCGCCGACATGCCGCGCAGCCGCAGCGGGCTGATCAGCGCGGCCAGGCCGAGTTCGCTGTAGAAGTCGTCGGGTACGGCGAGGATGTCTTCGGCGGGCTGTGAGTCGAGCCCGGCCGCCAGGA
This sequence comes from Mycobacterium sp. 29Ha, assembly GCF_032883055.1. Lineage (NCBI taxonomy): Bacteria > Bacillati > Actinomycetota > Actinomycetes > Mycobacteriales > Mycobacteriaceae > Mycobacterium > Mycobacterium sp. 29Ha. The sequence goes on along the minus strand of NZ_JAMQTI010000006.1, from coordinate 112,685 downwards.
TCGCCGCGAAACCACGCGTGGTCGGCGCCTCCGCGGGCGCGCTGAAATACAGCCGGACGTTGTCCCGGTCGGCGGCGTCGACGTGGAGGAACAGCGGTGACTGGCATTCGGGCACCGGCTCCATGGCCGCCTCTTTGAGTTCGGCGGGCAGCGGCGGCAGTTCACCCGCGAACTCCAGCAGCAGCTGTAGCTTGTCCTGGCCCTGCATCTCCTTGAAGTCGGACACGACCTCGGCCAGCGCGGCCGGCATCGTCATGTCGGTTCGCCGGGCTCTTCTCCGACGGCCACGGGCACCCGCACCGCGTTGCCCCACTCGGTCCAGGAACCGTCGTAGTTTCGCACGCCTTCGCGGCCAAGCAGATGCGTGAGCACGAACCAGGTGTGGCTGCTGCGTTCGCCGATGCGGCAGTAGACGACGGTCTTGTCGTCGTCGGACAGGAAGCCGTACAGCTCGTCGAGTTCGGCGCGGCTACGGAACTGGCCGTTGTCCCTGGCCGCCTTGCCCCACGGGATCGACCGTGCGGTCGGGATGTGCCCGCCGCGCAGCGCGCCCTCCTCGGGGTAGTCCGGCATGTGGGTGCGCTCCCCGGTGTACTCCTGCGGTGAGCGGACGTCGATCAGCGGCTGCGAGCCGATGATCTCCAGCACGTCCTCCTTGTAGGCGCGGATCGGCGCGTCGTTGCGTTCGACCACGGGGTAGCCCGTGGTCTGCTTGGACGGTACGTCCAGGTTGGTGTCGCGGCCGTCGGAGATCCACAGGTCGCGCCCGCCATCGAGCAGGCGCACGTCGGGGTGGCCGAACAGCGTGAACACCCACAGGGCGTAGGCGGCCCACCAGTTGCTCTTGTCGCCGTAGATGACGACGGTGTCATCGCGGGAGATGCCCTTACGGTTCATCAGCTCGGCGAATTGCGCGCCGTCGATGTAGTCGCGGACCGTCGGGTCGTTGAGGTCGGTGTGCCAGTCGATCTTCACCGCGCCGGGGATGTGGCCGGTGTCGTAGAGGAGCACGTCCTCGTCGGATTCGACGATGGCCAGTCCGGGCCTGCCGAGGTTGCCCGACAGCCAGTCGGGGGTGACCAGGCGTTCCGGGTGGGCGTACTCGGCCAGGGCGGGGGCGGGATCGGCGGGTAGCGGCACACTGCGAGCCTACCCACGCGGCGGATCAGCGCAGCGGGTTGGCGGACCAGAGTTCGGCGATCGACAGGCCCCCGTCGGCGAGTAGCCGACGGATCAGCGGCAGTCCGATACCGATCACCGACGACGGATCGCCGTCGACGCCGTCGACGAACCAGCCGCCCAGCCCGTCGAGCGTGAATCCACCCGCGACCGCCGTGGGCTCGCCGCTGTCGACGTAGGCATCCAGATCCGCTGTGGACGGGCTGGCGAACCGCACCGTGGTCACGGTGGCATCGGCGGCACGCCACGCTATTGCGTTGTCCTGCAAACGAATCACGCTATGGCCGGTGTAGAGCTCGCCCGAAGTCCCCGCCATCTGCTGCCAGCCGGCGCGCGCCGCGTCGACGGTGGTGGGCTTACCGCGCAATGTGCCATCGTGGTACAGCATCGAATCACAGCCGATGACAACGCAATCGGCGGCGACGTCGGCATCGAGGACCCCGACAACGGCATCCGCCTTTGCGGCGGCCAGCGCGGTGGTCACGTCGGCGGGGGTGGCCGACGGTTCCAGACGGGCCATGACGGCGTCCTCGTCGACACCGGAGACGATGACAAGTGGGTCGATTCCCGCCTGGCGCAACACCTTACGGCGACCGGGCGATGCTGACGCGAGAACGAATCGCGTCATCGATGGCGCATGTGCGTCCGTTGCTGAAGTGTCACCTTCTGCCAGCTGAAGAACGAATAGCGCAGCCGGTCGACCGGATGCCCCCACAGGTTCTCTTCCTGCTCCCTCGGCTCGGCGGGGGTACCGGAAGCGGCGGCGAGCACAGCGATGACCGCGGCGATGTCCTCATCGGTCGGCTTGCCCTTTACGACCTGGATGGGCACTTCGTGGTCGTGGTGCTCTGCGGTCACGGCCTCGTCTCCGGTCATAGCGGGATGTTTCCGTGCTTCTTCGGCGGCACCTGCGTGATCTTGCGTTCGAGCAGGCGCAGGGCCGTTGCGACGTAGCCGCGGGTGTGCGACGGCGGGATCACCGCGTCCACATAGCCACGTTCGGCGGCGATGTACGGATTGACCAGAGTGTCCTCGTACGTCTGCTGCAGCTCCAAGCGAAGCGCGTCGACATCCTGACCCTCCTTGGCCGCCTTGGCCAGCTCCTGCCGGTACACGAACCCGACCGCGCCCGCGGCGCCCATGACCGCGATCTGCGCGCTCGGCCACGCGACGTTCACGTCGGCGCCCATCTCCTTCGAGCCCATGACGCAGTACGCGCCGCCGTAGGCCTTGCGGGTGATGACGGTGATCTTGGCGACGGTCGCCTCGCCGTAGGCATACAGCAGCTTCGCGCCGCGGCGGATGATGCCGTTGTACTCCTGGTCGGTGCCCGGCAGGAAGCCCGGAACATCGACCAGCATCACGATCGGCACGTTGAAGCAGTCGCAGGTGCGGATGAACCGCGCCGCCTTCTCCGAGGCGTTGATGTCCAGGCAGCCCGCGAACTGGGTCGGCTGGTTGGCGACGATGCCGACCGGTCGGCCTTCGATGCGGCCGAAGCCGACGATGATGTTCTGCGCGTAGCCCTGCTGTACCTCGAGGAACTCGTCGTCGTCGAGGATCCGCGTGATGACCTCGTGCATGTCGTAGGGCTGGTTCGGCGAATCGGGGATCAGCGTGTCCAGCTCGAGGTCCTCTTCGGTGAGGTTGTCCTCGATCGCGCCCTCCGGCACCGCGGCCGGGTAACGCGGCGGGTCGGCGTAGTTGTTGGCGGGCAGATACGACAGCAGGTCGCGGACGTAGTCGAAGGCGTCCTGCTCGCCGGTCGCCACGTAATGCGCGGTGCCCGACTTGGCCATGTGCGTGTGCGCGCCGCCCAATTCCTCCATCGTCACGTCCTCGCCGGTGACGGTCTTGATGACGTCCGGTCCGGTGATGAACATCTGGCTGGTCTGGTCGACCATGACGACGAAGTCGGTCAGCGCGGGGGAGTACACGTGCCCGCCCGCGGCGGCGCCCATGATCAGCGAGATCTGCGGGATGACACCGGAGGCCATGATGTTGTTGTGAAAGATGTTGCTGTACAAGCCAAGTGACACCACACCCTCTTGGATGCGGGCTCCGGCGCCGTCGTTGATGCCGATCAACGGACGCCCGGTCTTGATCGCGAGATCCTGAACCTTGACGATCTTTTCGCCGTAGACCTCGCCGAGGCTGCCGCCGAACACCGAGACGTCCTGGCTGAAGATGCAGACCTCGCGGCCGTCGATGGTGCCGTAGCCGGTCACCACACCGTCGCCGAACGGGCGCTTGTCCTGCAGTCCGAAGTTCGTGCTGCGGTGCCGGGCCAGCGCGTCGAGTTCGACGAACGAGCCCTCGTCCAGCAACGCCAGGATGCGCTCACGGGCGGTCAGCTTGCCCTTGGCGTGGATCTTCTCGACCGCCGCCTCTCCGACCGGGTGCAGCGTCTCTTCGGTGCGCTTGCGAAGATCGGCCAGCTTGCCTGCGGTGGTGTGGATGTCGATCTCGTGCTCGCCCGCGGGCTCGACCGACTGATCGCTAACGCTCGTCATGAGCGTCGATGCTAACGAACGGCGCCAACGACGCGGACAGCGCGTCCTTAATATCTCCTTAAGCAGCCGTGCGCGGCGTCGCTTACGTTTGGCCAATGACTGCTGAGCGCGCTCCCCTCGACGAGACGACGTTGCGTGCCGCCATCGAAGGCGGCCCGGTGTGGCGGACGGTCGACGTGGTGGCTCAGACCGGGTCCACGAACTCCGACCTGATCGCGCGGGCCAACAGCGGCGCCGACATCGCGGGCGCTGTCCTGATCGCCGAACACCAGACCGCCGGCCGCGGCAGGCAAGGGCGCAGCTGGGCGGCGGCGCGATACGCCCAGATCACGCTGTCGGTGGCGATCGATGCCGCCGCGGTGCCGACGGACGCCTGGGGCTGGCTTCCGCTGGCGACGGGGGTGGCCATCGTCGACACCGTGAACAGCATCGGCGTCGACGCCGGATTGAAATGGCCCAACGACGTGCTCGCCGGCGGCGGCAAATTGGCGGGAATCCTGGCCGAGGTCGCCGCCGAGCAACGGGTGGTCGTCGTCGGCATCGGCCTCAACGTGTCACTGCGTGGTGACGAGGTGGGCGTCGACGGTGTGACATCCCTCGTCGGGCTCGGCGTCGCCGCGCCGGATCGTCAGGAACTCATCGTTCGGCTGCTGACCGAGTTGGGCCGTCGCGTCGATGCCTGGCGCAGCGCCGGCGGCGCGGACCCGGAACTGATGGCCGACTACCGGGCCCGCAGCCTGACCCTTGGGCTGCCGGTCCGCGCGATTCTCCCCGGCGACCGCGAGATCCTGGGGGTGGCTCGCGACGTCGACGACCAGGGCCGGCTGTCGATCGACACCGACGGCGGGCCGACCATCGTCGCCGCAGGTGACATCGTCCACTTGCGGCCCGCGGACGGTTGATCCGGAATAGGGTCTTCGCTCATGGGATATCCGGAAAAGGTGCTCGCCCAAGACGAGCATGTGGTGCTGCACCGCCATCCGCATTGGAAGCGACTGATCGGTCCCATCCTGATCCTGTTGGTGATCACTGCGGTCGCGACGTTCGCGGCGGGCTACGTCAACACCACCAACTGGGATCCCACCGCCCGCAACGTCGTGATGATCGTCATCGCGGTCGTGTGGGCGGTCATCGTCATCTGGCTGACGGTCTGGCCGTTCCTCAATTGGTGGACGACGCATTTCGTCATCACCGACCGCAGGGTTATGTTCCGGCACGGGCTGCTGACCCGCTCAGGCATCGACATTCCGCTGGCCCGGATCAACAGCGTGGAATTCCGCCACGGCGTGCTTGATCGCATGCTGCGCACCGGCACGCTGATCATCGAGTCAGCGTCTCAGGATCCGCTGGAGTTCATGGACATTCCGCGAGTGGAAGAGGTCCACTCGCTGCTGTATCACGAAGTCTTCGACACCCTGGGCTCGGAGGAATCGCCGAGCTGAGCCAGTCGCCGCGCGCGGCGGGTCGGCCTGCGCAGCGGTGTCACGGTGCCGTCCGCATCGATCCCACGCAGAGCCGGGTCGCGAACATCCTCGACGGCTTCGGCGATACCCCCGCCGGTGAGCGTGGCCTCCAGTGCCTTGTCCGGGTTGCGACCGAACTCGTCCGGAAACACCCAGCGTCGGAACGCCCAGAAGCGGAAGGCCATCTGCAACAGGTTGCCGATGATGTAGGCCGCGACGAAGTCGGAGATGTTCTCCACAGTCAGGCTGACTTCGGGCACACGCAGCATCAGCACATAGCTGGAGAACCACAGCGGCGCCATCGAGAGCAGCACGCCGACGCCACTGAACGCGAAGAACATCAGCGCCTCGTGGTGCCGTTCCCGGCCGCCGCGGTCGCGGAAGCTCCATTCGCGGTTGAGGATGTAGGACGCGATCACCGCGACGACGCCGGCGATGATCTTGGCCGTCACTGGCTTGGGCTCCAGCACCGTGAGCTTCAGCGTGAAGAAGACCGTCGAGTCGATGACGAAGGTGGTGGCGCCGACGATCGCGAACTTGATGAGCTCGTGGTGCCGTTCGAAGTACGGCCGGATCGGGCTCGGGAGCCGCGCGATCGTGGCATCGGTGAAGGACACAACAGGGCAGTCTACGGAAATCGACCACGTCACGCGTACCCGTGCAGGTCACCGGCGGTAAACCCTAGGTCGGCATGACAACATAGGTCCGTGCCGCGCAATTCGACGAAGCCGCCGCTAGTGACCATGATCGGCGGCGGACAGCTGGCGAGGATGACCCATCAGGCGGCCATCGCGCTCGGTCAGACACTGCGTGTGTTGGCCGTCACACCCGAGGATCCCGCCGCTCAGGTGACCCCCGACGTGGTGCTCGGCGCCCACGACGACCTCGACGCGCTGCGCCGTGCGGCGGTCGGCGCAGATGCGCTGACGTTTGACCACGAGCACGTGCCTACCGAGATGCTCGACAAGCTGATCGCGGAGGGGGTGAACGTCGCGCCGCCGCCGACGGCGCTGATCCACGCGCAGGACAAGCTGGTGATGCGACGACGCCTGGAGGCACTCGGTGCGCCGGTGCCGCGGTTCGCGGCCGTGACGTCGCCCGGTGATGTGGACGATTTCGCGGCCGGTTCGGATGCCGCGCTGGTGCTCAAGACCGTGCGCGGAGGCTACGACGGCCGCGGTGTCACGCTGGCGCGCGATATCGCCCACGCGCGCGAGGCGGCCGCCGAGTATCTGGAGTCGGGGGCCGACGTCCTGGTCGAGGAGAAGGTCGAGATGCGGCGTGAACTCGCTGCGCTGGTGGCCCGTTCACCGTTCGGTCAGGGTGCGGCGTGGCCGGTGGTGCAGACCGTGCAGCGCGACGGCATCTGTGTGGAGGTGATCGCACCAGCTCCCGACCTCGCCGACGACGTCGCCGGTGCCGCAGGCGGTCTCGCGCTGCGCCTTGCCGAAGAGCTCGGCGTCGTCGGTGTGCTGGCGGTCGAACTGTTCGAGACAACCGACGGCGGGCTGCTGGTGAACGAGTTGGCGATGCGGCCCCACAATTCGGGGCACTGGTCGATGGACGGTGCGCGCACGAGCCAGTTCGAGCAGCATCTCCGAGCGGTGCTCGACTATCCGCTGGGGGACACCTCGCCGATCGCGCCGGTGACCGTCATGGCGAATGTGCTTGGCGCTCAACAAACCCCGACGATGAGCATGGACGAGCGACTGCATCACCTGTTCGGGCGAATTCCAGAGGCCAAGGTGCATCTGTACGGCAAGGGCGAGCGTCCCGGTCGCAAGATCGGCCACGTCAACGTGCTCGGGGCGGCGTGGGGATCCCCGGACGACGCCGCGTATGTCGGGGAGGTCCGGGAACGCGCGACGCGCGCGGCGCACTGGTTGTCGCATGCGGAATGGACCGACGGATGGAGTGGGCACCGATG